>NZ_CP022412.2:2742481-3047202 GCF_002222615.2 Bacteroides caccae
TGGACGGAAGCAAGGAGTTAACGGTGGTGTCCATGATTCACCAGGTATCACCAGTCCCTGATAGCTATGGATTTACTAATTATATAAGAGAAGGTTCTATATGGAGTAGAACCAATGTTAAGACTTCCGGTAAAACAGGTATCTATGGATATAAGATATCTAAAGGTAATACAGAGGTGGGAGCAAGTAATCTAATCAACAATATACTTGGTGATAAGGCTGATTACGAAGCAATGGGTTATAATATAACTAATTATAGTGATATTCATTATAGTGTCGCTGGTTATATCAAGGACGGTAGCCCTACGGAAGTTTCCTCTGTTGCTTGGTACTGGACTTTCATCGCCAAACGAGCATTAACCACTGACGAGATTAATCAAGTAATAGCCTACTACAACTTGGACAAGTATGTTAAACCTGATATTTACTACAATGTGAAGAAGCAAGGTCTTACTAACGATACTCCCGATGAAGATTGGTATCTTAAAGACTTTAGTGGTAATGGACGTGATATGACGTTATATAATTATGCTAGAACTCCAGAAAGTGGTATTAACGAAGAAGGAGGCTTGCAATCAGACGGAGTAGATGACTATGGTCAGTTTGTAGGTGACTTGGGATTGAAGGATTACACTGTGGTTATTGATAGAGCATATCCAATAGTAAGTACTCCTCAGTTTACAGCTACAAGTGATGCTGCTGGTGAAAATGCTAATACTCCCTTCTTAATAGAACATAGAAGCGTTAACGCAAATGAATCTACCTATTCCTATCTAGCTAATACTACTATATCTATCAATAAGGAAAGAGAGATTTGTTATCAGTCAACATATCAGTATAAAGATACAGTTATTAATAAAGGTTCTTCTACTAGTTTAGGCACAGGATTAACAATCGCTAGGTATGGTATCAATAACGGTTATTCCGCTTTAGCGCTGTATTCCTTTATGCTTTTTCATTACTCTATGAGTAAATTCTTAATCGAGCGCCAGCTAAAGAAGCATAAACTAGGCACTTTATATCCGGGCATGGTGGAGTTTAGACCGGTTATCAAGAGCAATGTCCCTTACTCCTCAATCTCTTACTCAGTTAATCCAGGAGAATACATTGCCGAGGGTAGCGCAGTCACTATCACCATAACCTTGTCAAATGCTTCTGATAAACTGGTCGGTGTGTCATCTAACGCCATTAGCGACATATCCATATCTGGAGACAACGGTGTCTATGAAGTAACCGGAAAGGTCACCAAGTCTCCACAGAAGATCAACATAGTTATCTCCAGCTACTTGACAATGTTAGACAACGAGACTTTAATAACCAATGAAACATTAATTAAAAACGAATAAGTTATGGAAAAGATATTTGATATAGCAAAAGACTCCGAACAAAAGTGGGGAGTCATTGCGCAAGGGATAGATGGGAACTTTGAGGAAGTATTTTCCAAAATTGGATACACACGAAGCAATACTGACGCAATACCTGCCAATGGCGAATATGTTAATCGGGATTTCACTCTTGCAGATGGAGAAGATGTCGGATTATATGTAGATGCTGATGCTATTTTCCAGCCGGGTTGTATGCTGACATTCTATATTTATAAGAATGACGGTATGCGGATAAGCAGAACTATCAAGAATAAGACTACTTACGATAGTCTGCGTACTCTATTCTCCTATACAAGTGGAGATATTACTGGCTATGCATATTATATTACAGGTCATAATGCCGGAAATGTTATCACCTCATTCAAGTATTATGGGGTTGAAGACGATGTAGAAACACTTTCAACGTCTATTCCCGAGATAAACGAAAGTATTAAATGCGTTTCTGACAATCTTGCGTACACGCAAAAAATAGCAGGAGGGAGAACTACGATAAATATAGCACTAACTGCGGGTTTATCTGTAGAACCAGATGTAAAGTTCCCGTGCATAATTAAAAAGGATTCTCAGGTGACATTTAATGTTGTGGATGCAGATGGAATAATAAATTCGAATCCTAGTGTGTACTTATGGTATACAGATGAGACAAGGAGCCCCGCATTAAATGTAAATACATTGATAGATATTACTTCCGATGTTGAAGCTATAGCGATTTACTTAACAGGATCATCGGTGCTTATGTCTGGAACAATCAAGTTATATGCAGATTTCTCAAACTTAATTATTAAAGAGGCAAAAGATTATGCTGATGGTAAGGATAAATTGTTTGAACTGGTTGGAATTGGTGCTTCATCTGCCATTTATAGCGATTGGAAAATCGGTGATTTATATTATTCAACCTCCAGAAATAAGATATATAGATGTTGCTCCATAGCCCCATTTGATACAGAAGAAACTAATATCTTGGATAGAGGTGTATTGTATAAATATAATGGAATTATTTACATTTATGATGGTATATCTTTAACTAAATACCACGATAAGGATATTGAAGATGGCGTAATACTTGATTATAACGAGTATCTTGTCGGAGAGGATGTAAATAACGATAATACAGGAGGAGATAAAGCAACTTATATCTATAAGGATATCGCCCGATTCGGGGTTGCGGCTGATGAACAGGTTGAAATTTCTTGTGATAACATAAAAGATGCTATTTCTGCTAGATCAATACAAATTTATGGTTTTACGAAAAACGGTGAAAAAACTGAGATTAAGTCAATGGGTGCGGGTAAAATAGTTTTTTTGCCTTCTTTGTTATATGAAGCTTTGTCTGTAAGGTTGTACCCGACAACAAGCGGTATGAGTGCATCATATGCTACTTATACAGGTCTTAAGATACGAAAAACTAGAAGCGAACCTGTACCTGCATATTATTTGAAGGATAATTACCTTAAGGATAAGCTATCAACGATAAGAGGTAAGATGGCGGATGCGCAAGGCAATTACGATGCATTTGTATTCATCACGGACATCCATTGGCTCCGCAATACTAAAAACTCCCCCGCGCTCATTAATTACATTTCAAGCAGAGTTCCGTTACCAAGAGTTATAATGGGAGGAGATTATGCAGACGGATTGAACATAGACTGTAACTTGGCGTTTAATTCTTTAAGCAATAAGATATATCGCGCCATCGGCAATCACGAATATATGAATTATTTTGAAGAAGATGAGGTGCAGGTAAAAACCAATATCACGGACGCAGAAATATGGTCATCATTACAAAGTGGCATGACAGACTGTGTTATAGGCGATGCAAATACAAATTACTATTATGTAGATAACACTGTCCAGAAAATGAGGTATGTGTTCCTTTCGGTGTTTACTGATGATTCGGCAGGTAAATTTGAGGAAACGCAGGCTACTTGGTTAAACAATACCCTAGCGAATATGCCAGACGGTTATCTTGCAGTTGTTGTTGCTCATTATTATATGTCTGATGATTATCCGACATCTTGGACTCCTACATTAACATCTATTGGTCAGCAGATAGCTAATATATGTGATTCGCATAGTGGAAATGTTGCGTGTATGTTGCAGGGGCATACGCATATGGACTTAATGAAAAAGACAGATGGTGGTATACCAATATTTTCTACAACTTGCGACAAGGCTAATGCGGATAGTGATGAGATTGGTGAAAGGGCTTCTTATATTTATGGTAAGCGAACTAATGGAACAATAAATGAACAGGCATTCGATGTGGTCATTATCAATAAAAACGCAAAAAAAGTCAGCCTTGTCAGGATTGGTGCGCCTGCTGACAATGGGGGAGGAGCTGAACTTGAAGTAAGAGAGCAAACTTATGCATAACTCACTGAATTTTATATCCCAATAGATATTATATAGTTGGTTAAATAGTAAAGTTTATGAAATACACAGTATTCCCAACAATTGACTTGCAAGAGGTCCCTCAGGATGAGATAGACAAGCGTAACCTTGTTCCTCGCAAGAGCGTAAATGAGAGTGAAACCTTGATGAAATGCCAGCACTATGCTGCGTTATTCCCTCATAAGATGATTAAGACTATTGCTGATGACGGAACGGAAGAGCTGTCTTTTCCGTATCCTACCTATGAGGGCGAGGATTTAAATGTATTGTTGTCTAGTCCGGAATGGACCTCGAACGAAAGTATTCTATGAAGTCCCTCCCTTGGATATTAGTCTGCCTGCTTGTAGGTGTTCTCGTGTGGATGCGTTGTAATCCGCACGAGCCTTCAACTGTGTACATTAAAGGAGATACCGTACATATCCGGGACACAGTAAGAGACACAATCCCTAAGCCGGTAAAAGAAACTCTGAAACGTACCGATACGGTATATCTACCTATTCTGATAGATACAACGACTGACAGAACCGTAGAAGGAGATTCTATTCCGGTACTGATACCGATCACAAGCAAGGAGTATAAGACCGATGATTACCGGGCGGTAGTCAGTGGATATAAGCCGACCCTTGACTTCATGGAAGTGTATAGAGACAATAAGATCATCACTCTTACTCCTGTACAGAAAAGAAAACGCTTGGGATTGGGCTTGCAGGCAGGATATGGTTATCCGGGTGGTTTGTACTTCGGTGCCGGAGTGAGTTATAATTTGTTTATGTGGTAAATTACCGGAACTACTATCTTCACAGACCGTTTCCGGTATGAAAAGTTTAAGTTTTACTTAAATAACAATTTCCAATGGAAAAATGTTTTAAAAGAAAGGAGGCTAAAATGATACATTAATTAATACTAAGCACTAAGTTTATCCGGTAAGTAGAAGGCCGGTTATCATAACAAATGTAGCTCTTTTGGGGGCAGAGTAAAAAGAACCCCCGACACATTAAAGTTGACGCCAATCAATACTTTAATACACCAAAGCATACATCGGTTGTGTCAGGGGGTATAATATCCTTAACATTCCGAAGTATGCTTTTGTTCTTTTGGTATATGTACTGATTGGCAAAGGCAAAAATACAACAAAAAAATTAATTACCATGTGTAAGTCAGAGATTTTTGCCGAAATATTGAACCTTGTAGGAAAAGAAACTGAAGTTTCCACAGAATTAATCCTTTCATCAAGTAAAGTGACTGAGGTTGTCGATGCCCGCTCCATTGTAGTATTCTTCCTTACTGAATTCGGTCTGTACCCTGAACAGATCGCCATTTTTCTTCACAAAACATCAGCCAGTGTACGTTACCTGATATCTACTTTTGAGAGTCGAAAAACAACAAACAAAATGATTGCAATATATATGCAAAATATTCGCAAATCGCTTGAAAATGAGCTCTGATTTACGCAGTTTCTATTATATACTTTTGTGATGCGGTTGATATTGACCGTGTTATAATTGTATATTATTATGAGTGAAACAAAGACTTACGTTTTCCCGGAATCAGGCGGGAACGGTGGCGGTAGTGGAATGCTGGCAATGCTTGCTCCACTATTGCAGCAGAAAGGTATTGACCCCAATTTGTTAGTTGCTATGCAAGGTAAAAACAACAATGGATTTGGCGGTGATGGTTCATGGTTCATGTGGATAATCTTCCTCTTTTTCCTGTTCCCACTTTTCGGACGCAACGGTTGGGGAAACAACGGAGATGGCGGTAACGGTGGCGGATTTGCTGGAGCCGGTATCCCTAACTTAATTAACAATGATGCAGGAAGGGAGCTACTTATGAGCGCAATTCAAGGAAACGGACAAGCAATTAACAATCTGGCTACTAATTTGAATTGTTCAATCGGTCAGGTTCAGAATGCCATCAATGGTGTAATGTCTCAAGTTCAACAAGTTGGTAATCAGGTGGGACAAAGTTCAATGCAGATTATCAATGCTATCCAACAGGGTAACTGTCAGATCGCTCAACAGATAGCTTCATGCTGCTGCGAAAACCGATTGGCAATCTGTCAACAGACCAACACATTGCAGAATGCCATTAACGGTGTTGCTACAGGGCAAGAAAGAGGCTTCGCTACTGTTGCATATGAAACTCAGAGACAGACTTGTGATTTGCAAAACTCTATCAAGGACAGCACACAGCAAATTCTTGCTGGACAACGTGCGGCTGAAATGCGTGAAATGCAGAACAAAATTGACCACTTGCGTGAAGAAAACAGCACATTCAAGAGTTCCGCAATGACTTCGCAGATTGTGGCACAGGCTACTGCTCCTCTTGGTGCTGCGTTGAGTGATTTGAGTAGCCGTCTGGCAAAGATCGAATGTGCGCAACCGCCTACATTCCCGATGCCTTATTGCCCGGCCAGTGGTAATTATGTTCCTGTAAACTATTCCGTTCCTGTAAACTTCGGTGTATCTACATTAGGAACTTGCGGTTGCTAAGAAAGGAGGTAATTATGTTATATCCTAACTTAATGTATCCTTACTGGCTTCCAAGCCCTTTCCTAATGAATCGTTCCGCAAGAGGAATTAGGAGAGTTGACGTTAATGGTATCTACGAACTTTCAACGAACGCTGTTCAGTTAACGGATGCAAGTGTAGATTATGGTATTAATCCTCACTGCTATAATGCACTTCCGTGCGAAAGCATAATCCTGTTGAAGGTTCATGCAGATGTTCCGGCAGGTGGAGAAGCTTTACCTATAAATGTTATAGCTCCTAACTTAGGACAGTCGACATTGGCAGTTGCCGGTACTACTACAGGTACTTCAAAGGTCCCTGTTGTAGACAGCAACAACAATCCGGTTACTGGAACAGATGTTACAGGCACTACGGAACGTCTTGCTTATCTTAATAAGCGCACAGGCGTTATACGTTTTCTGGAATTTACGGCTTCAACACCGGCTGCTGCCAGCAATGGCGAACCGGCAGCGACAAGCGTAAATGCTGTAAAGGCAAAGTAAAATATGGAGTGGGAGTAATCCCGCTCCTTAAAGAGTTAATAAATTATGTTTCAGAGTCTAAGACAATCCAATATATTTTATATCCTTCAAAAAGGGGAAAACCCTGAATTGAAAGTAGGGCAGGTTGTTTCCGTAAGTAATCCACAACCTAAATACGGACAGTATGTACCAGGGCAGACTTATGGCCAAAATATGGAAACAGTTGTTGACGTTTCGGTTAAGGTTGGTGAGGAAACTATTGATTTTAAACAACTTCCGGCAAATCTTTCGATAGCCAATTTTGGTGCGAATGGAGTTGTTGTATCGGAAAGCCGGGAAGCAATGAATGCTGAGGTGGAATCCATGTTGAGAATAAGCCGAGGAGTAATAGAAAGTGTACCTTATCACGAGAAGGTAATTTCCTCCTGTGATTCCATGCTTAGGGAGCTTAATCCTCAACTGGCTAAAGAAAAAGAACAGGAAGAGAAAATCGGCGTTCTTGAACAAAAGGTATCCGGTGTTGAAAATACCCTTACCGATATAAAAGATATGCTTGCCAAGGCTTTGGGAAGTGGTAGTAACAATCCTAAAAGTAAATAATTATGCAGATAATTGAAATCACAGAAAGCAAAGTCGAGAAAATGTCCGACTATGCTGAAAAGATGCTCAAATACGGTGGTAAACTGATGCAGTGCATCGAGGAACTTTCCGGAGGTGAAAGCATGGGAAGACGTGAACGTTATTATGACGATGACGATGAACGCTATGACGAAATGGGCGAACGTGGTGGCTATGGCGGTGGTTCCGACCGTGGAGGTTATGGCGACCGTGGTGGCTATGGCGAGAGACGTGGCGTGCGCGGTACAGGACGCTATTCCCGTTATCGTTAATGTTTAATTAGGGAGTGGAGCTTTCTACTCCCTATAACTTTGTAAAATCATGAGAAGAGAACCTTTGGATATAAGAGACAGAAGGCCGGAAGAAATGGAGGTATATCTGTCCAACTTCGGTTGGCACTTCAATAAGAAAATGTGTGAATTTGCCGTATCTTTGATGAAGAAGCTTAATCCTTCTTCTGGGAAAAAGGAACGTATTGAGCCGATATCAAAAGAGAAAGTTGATGAATTGCTTACTCGTTACGGTATAAAACTTGAAAATAACGTATTGTATGACTATGTATATGTTGCCAACATGGGGAAGGCTGACTTCCTGAAATCATCCATTCCTGATGAAGCGCATTTGGCTCTGTACATAAAAGATACGATTGATGATTCTGATGCTCCTGACGGAACAACAATGCGGCGGTGGTATGCGACAATGATTGCGGCCGGAGAACCGGTAGAGTGGGACGAAATGCTCTGATAAATGATAAGACAACGGTTTACATTACCCAAGTATGGCTGGAGCTGCATGGCATATTATGCAGTAGATACATATTATACAGAAGAGATACTGGATAATATGCACTCTATCGGCTGCGATGGTGATATGCTCCGTACTGCATACGATAACATAAACTCCGGCAACCTGAATACCGGAGTTACTTACTCCAACTTCGGGACACGGGAAACAGTAATGGTTATTGCCCTCACTTCGTCCTCAAAAGAATTTGCAAAGTCTTGGAGGCATGAATGTGGTCACATGGCTACCCATATCTGCCAGGCATTCGGGATAGATCCGTACGGTGAAGAAATTCAGTATATCGGAGATGATATTATTGAAAAGACATGGGAATACGCGAAGTCTTTACTATGTGAGTGTAATTGCTGTAAAAGTAAAGTTGAACATTTGATACATAAATTCCATGAAAAAGAAACAGGTTCAGAAGGCATTAAGTAGCAATACTCCTATTAATAGTATGTATTCTCTTATTCCGGATAACAGGATGCGGGCTTTCAAGAAGTTTGCCGCCCGTTTTGGTTTTACTGAAGAACGAATAAATTCAGTACTTGAAAATGAGAAACGAAAAGCTTGACATATTGCTTGAACAAGCAGACGACCGATACCACTCGGATTTCTGTCGGCTTCTGTTAGTAATGCTATGGAACGCCTAGAAAAGTGGTTGTGTTGGCTGATTCCTCTTGCAATTATTGCAAGGGTTATATCTTTGTGCTTGTCCCTGGCTATGTAGTCGGGGATTTTTATATATATTATAAAGAATATAAGTATAAATAGAGTAAGAAAAAGAACTTTTTTTATCTTTTTTCTGTTATAAATTGGAATATTGGTATTATATTTGCAACCAAAATTCGGTTTTATATGAAATTTAAGTTTAAAATAACGGATGATACCACTATTGAGGATGCGGAAAAAGAACTAGAAAATCTTTATAGTGCACCTGTGGTGGATCTGCCTTTTAATCATGTGGTTAAGATTGCGGAATTTCTTGGAGCAAAATTACAAGATAGCCCACGTGGTTCTATGGAAAGATTTTATCACCCTTTAGCTCCAACACCTGGCAAATATTTTGGAGTACACGTTGTTCATAAAGGTGGCAATGAAGTCCTAATAAAGAGGACTAATTTTAAACAGTATCTTTATCCGGTGTTAATTGAAATAATAAGGATAAAGAAAAAGCAATAACTCACTAACCCAATACAATTATGTCACGAAAAGATTTACAGTACTACAAATCATTGGAGTACAATGTTATTATTAAAAAAGAAGAACTTGATGGCGAAAAGTGGTATGTTGCATACTGCAATGAGCTTGGTTTAAATGCATGTCATGGGATAGGAGAAGATAAAGTATCTGCTTTAAATAGTTTTATTGAAGAAAAAGATGCTTTTATAGAAATGTTGTATGAAAAAGGAGAGCCTATCCCTGAAGTTGTAAATGAGGAGCAAAATTCAAGTGGTACATTTTCAGTTAGAACATCCTCATGGGTTCATTCTTCGTTGATACAACAAGCTAAAATGAATGGTGTTTCCCTCAATTCTTATGTTAATCAATTATTAGCATACGGAATTGGGCAACATGATGTTTCATTGAAATGTGAAAGAAAAATAGATGAGATTGATGAAAAGATTACTGCCCAAAATGATATGATTTTAAGGAACCTTAATTCAATTAATTACAAAACAAATACCTTGTTTTGTAATGCTACTCAATCTCGTTTTTATGAACATACCGAATTTAAATCAGTTATATAAATATGAAAAATAAAATTACCCCAGAAGAATATTCTTCAATATTAACTT
This sequence comes from Bacteroides caccae, assembly GCF_002222615.2. Lineage (NCBI taxonomy): Bacteria > Pseudomonadati > Bacteroidota > Bacteroidia > Bacteroidales > Bacteroidaceae > Bacteroides > Bacteroides caccae. The sequence continues at coordinate 2,752,450 of NZ_CP022412.2, forward strand.
CCATAAAATTAGATAATATATTTCTATCGGATGGGAATGTTAAGGTGTTTGAGTGTGTATCAGAAGGAGGTTCTATCAATTTAAATTTTAAAGATAAATACTCGTTTTCTGAATCTGAAAGTAATGCTTGTTTTATAGCTTCCTTTAAGTTTGATGGTATAATTGGCGAGCAAGAAAATGCGGAGAAACTATTTACTATATCTGGAGAGTTTAAAGTCAGATATAGTAAATTAAAAGAGGTCACAATAACAAAAGATTTCTTTGATGTTTTTAAAGAGATAAGTTTATCAGTATTTATCTGGCCTTATTTTAGAGAGTATATTCAAAATATGATTGTCCGCACAGGACTCCCTTCTTTTACTCTCCCCGCCAAAATATATGGCGTACATGATCCTCAATAAAAGGAATCTCTTGTACTTTGAGGATTATATGTTTGGTGAATAGCTCCTTCCATTTATAACTGCCTCTTTAAAATGGAATCCTCCCGGTGTATTAGATATGCCGGGATTTTTTATACCTTTGCCGAAAACTAACATTATGGCAGAAGAAAAGAAATACGACCACGACTCGGTGAATGAGTTACTGACATGGGCTAAGGATGTTCTTGACAACAAGAAATATCCTTCCGGAGAGTTCCAATTGGATAAATGTGCGAAGATTCTCGACTGCGGGAAGTATCTGGATTCAATGATTTCGGTTATCTCTAGGAACTGGGAGAATCCTACTTTTCATCCTAGTATAGATCAGTTGAGATTGTTTAAGGAGAAGATAGAGAAAGGAGTATAATATGACTTACTTATGTGTTGACAAAGACGGCACCGAACGTATTATTGAATGTGAGGTATATTGTGAAAGGAAAGGAAATAAAATCCCATACAGGTTTGAAGAATGTTGTTGGGGATATAATCCGCATAATGATGTATGTATCGAACTCCCTAGAGGTACAATAAAGAAAATTCTCGGTCGAGAAATAACATGGGAAAATGAACCTGTTGAATTGAAATAGGGAAGGCAGCCGAGTAAGCTGCCTTTTCTATGTTTTCATCAACATGATATCTGCCTTCATTTCAATATATTCTTTATATTTGTCTGGTTCTTCTATATAATCAATAACTCTCTTTATTGCTATTTCAGCTTGTTTAAATCGGGTTTTTGTATAGTATCTTACAATTCCTCTACCTTTGTCTGAATGTGCAAGACAATAGTCTATAACGTTATCAGGTATCCCCAAATCGAAAGCGTATTGAGCAAACGACTTTCTAGCAGAATAAAAGACCACCTTTTCTTTTATTCCTAATTCTTTAGCAAGTATGGCAAGAGATCTACATATATATCTTGAGAAATTGTGATATGAAAAACTATACCCAAAGTCTAGTTTTTTTGTTTTATTATTTATCCAACGATCTATTATTTTTTTAGCAGGGGCAGTTATAGGAAGTAGGCAATGTTGTTCGGTTTCAGTTTTAAATCTAGTCTTTATTCTAACATAATCTACCTTATCATCTCCAAAACGAGTATTCATTATGTCTATTAGATTCATTCCCCCAAGATAAAAAGAAAGCATAAAAACATCTCTCGCAACAATATATTTCTTTTCTTTTGGATTACTATGTTTTATTATATTGAGACTTTCCAAAGATATGTCTACTTCTCGAACCGGAGATTTAGGTATTTTCTTGTTTACAAATGGATGTATATCATATCTTACGGAACCTAAATTGATATTCCTATTTATTACGGCTTTTATTTGAGACATCATCATCCCAATTGTTGTATTTCCTATGCCCTTTTTGGTTTTCAAGTATCTTGAAAATCCTTCAATCATATTTGGAGTTATATCAGACATGGGGATTTCTCCTTTAGTAAACTCTGTAAAGTATCTGCAACTCCTTTCAATCAATACAGCATAACTTTCTCTACCTTCGGAGTTTAGCTCATCTATAAATATGGAGCATGCTTTTTGATATGTGATGTTCTGTTTGTCTTTTGTTTCTAAGTCAGAAACTAGCATATCTTTGATTTGTTTGCAAGAATAAAGAGATTGATGCTTTATTTCATCAAGTTTATTCTGCATATCGTTCATCATGTTTCTTAGTTTAGAATTAATAATTGAAGCATCAGGCCGTTTTGTTACCTGTCCATCCTTGAATTGCGATAAGTTATCAATAATGAAACGTGTTACAATATAACATGTCTCTTTCTTATGACATACAGCTATTCTTATTTTATGCCTTCCGTCTTTTAAAACTTTTGCTTTGAAAATTGTAAGTTTAAGAGTTGCCATAATAGATTAAATTTAAAGGATAAGTTTTGGATAAGTTTTTTTGTCCACCACTGGACAATATTTCCTTTTTTTTAATCTATAATTTGAAGATCTCGTAAATAAAAACGGGAACCTAAGTTCTTAAATATAAGATAATTAATGGGTTCCCGTCTATGAGCCGCTAGCCAGACTTGAACTGGCGACCTACGCGTTACGAATGCGTTGCTCTACCAACTGAGCTATAGCGGCGGTTTGTCTCTCGTTTACGGCGTGCAAAATTACAGCTTTATTTGAGAAAACAAAAAGAATCCGACAATTTTTTAGCCTTAAATTTTAAATCTCTCAGATTAGCCTTTATTGTAGAGCTTGAAACAATAATTTAACTTTCAAACATTCTACTGCGTGCCAGCATACAGGCTCCGACAATACCGGCTTTGTCTTTTAATTTGGAGGTCATAATAGCTGAATCCTTATTTACCAGGTTGAGCGAGTATTTACGTACTGCTGTTTTGATAGGCTGGGTAATATAGTCGCCTGTCAGTGATAAGGTTCCGCCTATTATAACTAGTTCCGGATTAAAGATATTAATTAATCCGGCAATCTGTTTTCCTAGTTTTTGGCCTATTTCTTCTACGATTTCAATACAAAGCAGATCTTCTTTATTTACAGAAGCGATAATTTCATCTAAAGTCAAAACATTGTCTTTTGACAAAATCCTGTTGGATAAAATTGAACTTTCTCCGTTCTGGATACGTTCTATTAATATTCGATGAAGAGCAGAGCCTGATGCTTCAGTCTCCAGACAACCTTTTTTCCCACAATGGCAGATGATTTCATTATCGAAAACATTTGTGTGCCCGAATTCTCCGGAAAATCCCGATTTGCCGGTATATATTTTCCCGTCAATAATAATGCCGATACCCAGCCCCCAGCTGACATTTACAAAAATAATATCTTTTTCTCCTTTTACGCACCCTTTCATATATTCTCCGTATGTCATGGCGCGTGTATCATTGTCAATTGTTACTCGAAATCCGATTTTTTCAGTCAACACCTCCGCCAGCGGTCTTTCTTCGAAATTAAACTGGCTGAAACTATATCCGGATTCCGGATTGACTCTGCCGGAAACATTTATATTGATATTTAATATTTTATCATTATCAATATCTACTTTCTTTATAAATTGCAAGATAAGTTTACATAATTCTTCAAGTGCTTCCGACGTATTTTCTGATTTGAAAGGGATATTCATCTTTAACTCTACCATATCACCTTTAAAGTTGATCAGGCCTATGTTAATTGCAAATTTCTTGATATCTACTCCAATGAAGTATCCTGATTCGGGATTTAGGCCGTATAAGCTAGGATAGCGCCCTCCACTCGTTTCCAGTTTGCCGTAATCATTTATATAGCCCTCCTCACACATTTCACTAATGAATTTTGTGACAGTTGGGACACTAAGATCTAGCTCCTTGGCTAAATCCGTAATAGTTGAACTACCATTATATATATAATGTGTGATAATCTTCTTCTTAAGAAGAGCGTTTTTAGTCCCTACTTCTATTTCTTTCAGTAAATGTTGTTTCATCTTAGTTCTTCTTTATTCTTTCTCGCAAAGATAATAAATTTATTTATTAATAGAGATTTCTTGTCTTTGAATTTATTATATTCTCAATTTCTGATATTTTTTCGTCGGAAATAATAATAAAGGGCTTTTGAGTGTCAGGTTTAATATAATAAATATTTTTATTAATAATAAACCGAATATTAAATATAAGACTTATATTTGTGCGATTATTGTTTAATTATAAATGAAAGGAAAAATATGATTGTATCTAATCTGCAAAATAGTCAGCGGATTGAAGGACTTCACCCTTTGTTTAAGTCTTTGTTTGACTATGTGAAAACACATGATTTGCTTCATGCCGATTTGGGGCGTATTGAGGTTGATGGTGATCATCTATTTATTAATAATGTGAATCCGGAGTGCGTAACTTCTGATCAGCAGGTTTTAGAATTGCATCATGACTATATTGATGTACATATCTTGTTGGAGGGTGAGGAAATGATTGGTTGGAAAGCTTTAGAAGATTTGCAAAACGAGACTAAGGCATATTCAAAAGAAGAAGATTGTGCTCTGTATTCAGATCGTCCTACTACCTATGTTAGTTTGCTTCCGGGGCAGTTTGTGATTGTATATCCGGAAGATCCTCATGCACCGGTTATTGGTAGTGGTAAAATACGTAAACTGATAGCCAAAGTGAAGCTCTGAATTATTGTTGTTTTTATATGGAAAAGGTAGTGTCGTCCATAGCAGAAGGCACTACCTTTTTCATGCATAAAGTGTTATAGACTCTAGTCCATTTAGTAATCCTCGAATATATAATAAAATATTTAATTAAATATTTGGCTTATAATAAAAATAGTATTATGTTTGCAATAATTTAATGCGAGTGAAACATAAAAATTGCTTTATATGAAAAACAAAAGTATTTATCCTTGGGTAGTAGTCGGTTTATTGTGGATAGTGGCACTTCTTAATTATATGGACCGCCAAATGCTTTCTACTATGCAAGAAGCTATGAAAGTAGATATTGTAGAACTGAATAAAGCAGAAGCTTTTGGGGCTTTAATGGCTATATTTTTGTGGATCTATGGTTTTATGAGTCCCGTTGCCGGGATTATAGCGGATAGGGTAAATCGTAAGTGGCTAGTTGTCGGTAGTCTTTTTGTTTGGTCCGCTGTCACTTTCTTGATGGGGTATGCCCATGATTTTCATGAACTTTATTGGCTGCGTGCTATAATGGGAGTCAGTGAAGCATTGTATATTCCTTCGGCTTTGTCGTTAATTGCTGACTGGCACGAAGGGAAGTCACGTTCTTTGGCAGTGGGAGTACACATGACCGGTTTATATGTAGGGCAGGCTATTGGTGGTTTTGGAGCTACGGCTGCTGCGGCTTTCTCCTGGCAGGCTACTTTTCATTGGTTTGGTATCGTGGGGATTGTCTATTCTTTGGTACTCATATTATTTTTGAAAGAAAATCCTATTCATAATGTTTCTAGCAAGAAAATAGATAATGTTCCTGGAGAAAAGAAACCTTCTATAATAAGTGGGCTTTCCTTACTGTTTACTAACTGGGCATTTTGGATTATTCTTTTCTATTTTGCTGCTCCCAGTCTTCCGGGGTGGGCAACAAAGAATTGGCTTCCGACCTTATTTGCAGATAGTTTGAATATTCCGATGTCCGAAGCCGGCCCGATATCTACCATAACGATTGCAGTTTCTTCTTTTATCGGCGTTATTTTAGGTGGCATCTTGTCAGACCGTTGGGTACAAAAAAATATTCGTGGACGGGTCTATACCGGAGCTATCGGTTTGGGAATGACTATACCGGCTTTACTTCTGCTGGGTTTTGGACATAGTTTTGTTAGCGTGATTGGTGCAGGCTTACTCTTCGGAATTGGCTTTGGAATATTTGACGCTAATAATATGCCTATTTTATGTCAGTTTGTATCGGCGAAACATCGTGCAACGGCTTATGGTATTATGAATATGACCGGCGTGTTTGCCGGAGCTGCTGTGACAGAAGTGTTAGGGAAATGGACGGATGGAGGAAGCTTGGGACAGGGATTTGCAATGTTGAGCATTGTAGTGGCTGTGGCATTGGTACTTCAAATCTATTTCTTAAGGCCGAAGACAGATAATATGGTAGATTAAGAGTATATATAACTTTATAAAAAATAAAATAATGGAACGAATTAAAGGACTTATTGACGCACCGTTTACTCCTTTTTATGAGAATGGTGAGGTGAATTTAGAACCAATTGAAGCATATGCTAAGATGCTGGTAAAGAATGGACTGCAAGGAGTGTTTATCAATGGTTCTTCCGGTGAAGGCTATATGTTGACAGAAGAAGAACGTATGCGATTGGCCGAACGTTGGGTTTCTGTTGCTCCTGAGGGTTTTAAGGTTATAGTGCATGTTGGTAGCTGCTGTGTAAAGGCTAGCCGTATGTTGGCAGAGCATGCACAAAAAATAGGCGCATGGGGGATTGGTGCTATGGCTCCTCCTTTTCCGAAGATTGGCCGTATTGAGGAACTGGTAAAATATATCGAAGAAATAGCAGCCGGGGCACCCGAACTGCCTTTCTATTATTATCATATTCCGGCGTTCAATGGTGCTTTTTTACCAATGGTTAAGCTATTGGAAGTGGTAGACGGTCGTGTTCCCAATTTTGCAGGTATTAAATATACTTTTGAGAGTATGTATGAATATAACCAATGTCGTTTATATAAAAATGGAAAATTCGATATGCTGCATGGACAGGATGAGACAATTCTTCCTTGTCTGGCTATGGGAGGCGCTCAAGGTGGCATTGGAGGAACAACTAATTATAACGGTAAAGAATTGGTCGGTATTATTGAGGCTTGGGAGGCAGGTGATATAGAAACTGCTCGTGAACGCCAAAACTTCTCACAAGAAGTAATAAACGTGATTTGTCATTTCCGTGGGAATATTGTCGGCGGAAAACGTATCATGAAGTTGATAGGGCTTGATTTGGGCAAGAACCGTACTCCGTTTCAGAATATGACAGATGAGGAAGAAGCGCAGATGAAAGCGGAACTTGAAGCTATTCATTTTTTTGACCGATGCAATAAATTTTAAAAACGCATAGCATGAATACAACAGAATATTTGAGTAAGTGGGCTATATCATATAAAGACGATATAATAAATAATATTATGCCGTTTTGGATGAAGTATGGGTTAGATAGAGAACATGGAGGGGTGTATACATGCGTTAATCGTGACGGTAGTTTGATAGATACTACCAAGTCGGTTTGGTTTCAGGGACGTTTTGGATTTATAGCTGCATATGCATATAATAATATAGAAAAGAATCCTCAATGGCTGGCAGCCTCAAAAAGTTGTATTGATTTTATCGAAGCACATTGTTTTGATACGGACGGACATATGTTTTTTGAAGTTACAGAAGACGGAAAGCCCTTGCGTAAACGCCGTTATGTGTTTTCTGAAGGTTTTGCTGCAATAGCAATGGCTGAGTATGCATTAGCAACAGGTGAAAAAGAATATGCGAAAAAAGCTTTGGATATATTTAAACGTACCTTGCATTTCCTGAATACTCCGGGATTTCTTGAGCCAAAATATTTGCCTACTCTGCCTTCAAGAGGTCATTCTATAACAATGATCTTGATTAACACGGCTTCTCGTATCCGTATGGTTATTGATGATCCGTCGTTGACAGAGCAGATAGATACTTCGATTGCAGCGTTACGTAAATATTTTATTCATCCGGAGTTTAAAGCTTTGCTTGAAATGGTGGGACCTGACGGTGAATTCATAGATACTTGTAACGGGCGCGTTATAAACCCGGGGCACTGTATTGAAACTGCGTGGTTTATCATGGAAGAAGCTAAATATCGTAATTGGGATAAGGACTTACTTCAGTTGGCTCTTCAGATTCTTGATTGGTCTTGGGAGTGGGGATGGGACAAGGAATTCGGAGGAATTATCAATTTCCGTGACTGTCGGAATCTTCCTGTTCAGGACTATTCTCAGGATATGAAATTCTGGTGGCCGCAAACAGAAGCTATTATTGCCACTTTATATGCTTATCAGGCTACCGGAGATGAAAAATATCTTCAGATGCATCAACAGGTGAGTGATTGGGCGTATGCTCATTTCCCGGATAAGGAATATGGGGAATGGTATGGTTATCTTCATCGTGACGGTACTGTGGCCCAACCCGCTAAGGGGAATCTTTTTAAAGGACCTTTCCATATACCTCGTATGATGATTCGTGGTTATATGCTTTGTAAAGAGCTTCTTTGAGATGTCACTGTTGATAGTTAAAGATACTTTTATTTAAAAGCACGTAGAGAAGCCGGCAAGATAAAAGTCTGCAAGTATATATGAAGCGTAACGCAGATGATGTTCAGATGTTGTCAGTTACGCAGAATTTGACAAGAAACCGCCAGTGCTGAATCCGACCCCTTATTTGGGATTCACCACTGGTAAGGTTTTCTTTTTTTTGAAAAACATTCATTTCTTCACTTTTCCCTGTTTGTCTGTGTTAGTGGATAAAGGATGGGGTGCGAGGAGTTCACTTCTATTTTTCATTATAGCAAGTCTTTATTTCATTATAGTAAATCTGAATATGCTTATAGCATAAATTATACTCATCGCGTATATTTTTCCTTCTTGTAGTTGAAACAAACTTCTAGGATTTTATAAAGCACTGCTTTAAGTAGGCAAAAGCTATGCTTTACACCTCCTAAAGCATTGCTTTAGATTTCTCAAAACGATGTGATATATAGGTATGGTGAAGGAGGTCTGAACAAATTTATTGGAGTTGTAGTTAACAAACATGAGCAAACGTTTGAAGTAATCGTCCTGGGTCTCAATAATTGTCGGGGACTTAAAGAATCCGTACCATTTGTGATACCTGTTGCTGTTACACTTATATAGATGACTCTGTTTTGCTTATGCAATCTGTCATTATACCGGTAATTGATTTTGGTTCTACAACAACCCCTAGAGAATTGAATAAGTGTGGTGTTGTCAATAAATAAATGCCTGTTTTTATAAGTATTATTGGTGAATGAATAGATAGTGGTTACAAGTGAATGCATAAGTTCAATTAGAACTTAGTTGAGTTATTTATTCATATTTTCTTTTATCTTATAGAGGATTTAGATATCAATCACCGATATGTATATCTTAAATCGCTGCAAATATATTTATATTATTAATATCTGCAAAGTATTTAATAAATTATTTTCTTATATATGCTATTAAATATAAAAATATGCATTATTGAAGTCATGAATAAAAGGGAAGAGTTATATCTTAAATAGGTAGAAAACAGGTCGATTTTGCGAATATGTTTTTGCTCCGATTAAAATTCTAAAGAGGAATCTGACGTAGGGAGATGAGGTATTACCGGAAGATTAGTTCTAATTGGACTTAGATAAGTATCTAAAATTATTTCAATTATTAACTAAAAGTAATACTAATGAAAAAAGACATCCTTTTGCTTATGTTGTGTCTTTTCTGCTCCATAGGGGCTATGGCACAGACAAAAACAATTACCGGTGTGGTAAGCGATGCTGCTGGTGAACCAATCATCGGAGCGAGTGTTGTCGAAGTGGGTACAACAAATGGTACCATTACTGACATCGATGGTAAATTTGTATTAAACATGAATCCGGACGGAAAAATCAGAGTTTCGTATATCGGATATCAAGTACAAACAATTGATCTTAAAGGAAAGACTTCTTTCCGGATTCAGATGAAAGAAGATTCTGAGATGCTGGAGGAAGTGGTAGTAACCGGTTATGGCGGTAAACAGTTGCGTACTAAAGTTACCAACTCAATTTCCAAGGTAAAAGAAGAAACATTGAAGCAGGGATTGTATTCAAATCCCGGTCAGGCATTATCCGGAGCTGTTGCAGGTTTGTCCGTTAGCCAGACTTCCGGTAATCCGGGCAGTACACCGACGCTGGTCCTTCGTGGAGGTACTAACTTTGATGGTTCTGGCTCTCCTCTGATTCTGATTGATGGACAGGTACGTTCTTCTTTGAGTGATATCAATCCGGATGATATTGAATCAATGGAAGTATTGAAAGATGCCGGTGCTACTGCAATCTATGGTGCACGTGCCAATGATGGTGTAATCCTTGTTACAACCAAGCGCGGAAAAAGCGGAAGAGCAGAAGTGAACCTGAAAGCAAAGTTCGGGTTAAACTATTTCAAAAATTCCTATGAGTTTCTTGATGCCGGAGATTATATTTATTGGATGCGTATGGGATATAAGAATGCTTATATGGGAGATATGAAACATCCGGACGGAAGCGTTGTGAAGGCATGGTCTTCACTTAGTTCATTGACTAGTGCTACTCCTTACGGTACAGGTAATGCTTATTTTGCGAGTGACGGGGTGACCCCTCTGGATGGAAACAAAACGAGTTCTGCTATTTGGAGTACAATGAAATATACTGATAATCTGGCTTTTTTGTTGGATCAAGGTTGGCAAACAATGATCGACCCTATCTATGGGGATAAACTTATTTATAAAAACACAGACATTGCAGATTTCAACGTCCAAACTCCAGCATTTTCACAGGATTATAATTTAAGTGTAAGTGGCGGAAATGAAAAAGGGAACTACTATGCCGGGTTAGGTTATAATAAGAGTGACGGTACGGCATACGGCAACTGGTATAAGCGTATAACCTTTACCTTCAATGCTGATTATAAGCTGAAAGAATGGTTAACTTCCAGTTCCAGTTTTAATTTTGCGGACGCTACTTGGAACGGGTTGCCTGCGACTCAGACAGCAGAGGCTAATTATTTTTCTCGTTGTTTGTCATTGCCTCCTACTTTCCGCGGTTACAATGCAGATGGAGAGATGCTGTTAGGCCCTAACTCCGGGGATGGTAATCAGCAGTATAATTTTGATAAGTTTGTCCGGGATCAGAACACTGATAAGTTTACAATGAATCAATCTTTCACTGTAAACTTCATGAAAGGACTTTCGTTAAAGCTTGGTGCAATCTGGTATTATCAGGAAGAAAAGGACGAAAGCTTTAATAAGGATTATTTAAGTTCTCCGGGAAATAAGGTTACTTCACGCAGCACCTCTGCTTATTATGACCGCACACTGGATCAGACCTATAATGCTGTATTAAATTATAATTATCAGATAAACAAAGATCATTATCTGGATGCGATGGCTGGTTTCGAATATTATGATTCTTATAATAAAGGTTTCAATGCATCCGGTTCGGGAGCCCCGACCGACGACTTTATGGATTTACAGTATACGTCAAAAGAAGAGGGAAAACGCTCTATTGACTCTTGGCATTCACGTCAACGTATCATGTCTTTCTTCGGACGTGTAAATTATGATTATCAATCAAAATATCTCTTGTCACTGGTACTTAGAAAAGACGGTTATTCTAAACTGGCAAAAGAAAACCGTTGGGGAGTATTTCCGGGTGTTTCGACCGGGTGGGTTTTCAGCAAAGAGAAATTTATGGCAAACACAAGCGATATACTTTCATTTGGTAAATTACGTGCAAGTTTCGGTCTGAACGGTAATGTTAACAAGAACTTTGTAGGCAATTATACCGTACAGGGGTCATACGGTAGTAATACTTACAATGGCGCTACGGGATTTCTTTTGGGAAGTATTCCTAATCCTTATCTGATGTGGGAGAAATCCAGAACTTTTGAAATCGGTCTTGACTTAGGCTTTCTCGAAAATCGTATTAATGCTAATTTGACCTATTATAATCGTCTGACTAGTGATAAATATGCTAATATCACCGTACCTTCCACGTCTGGAGTAGGTTCTGTGGTTTCCAATAACGGTAAGTTCCAGAATCAAGGATTTGAGTTTGAACTGGCTTTCCGTATTATTGACCGGAAAGACTGGAAATGGAATCTGAACTGGAATGGAGCACTGAACAAAAATAAGGTCGTAGCGTTGCCGGATAACGGGCTGGAGCGTAATCGACAAGATGCATATCAGGTATATACCGGCTATGGTGACGCTAAAATGTGGGTAGGAGGCTATCAGGAAGGACAACGTCCGGGTGACTTGTATATGTTTATCGCTGACGGTATCTATAAATCACAGGATGAGATACCGGCTGGTTTGATTGATATTACGTCCGGTAATAATGGATCGACCGGCAGACCTTTATATGGAGGGGCAGAAGGTTATAATAAATTGTCCGACAGCCAAAAAGAAAACGCACTACCTATTCAGCCAGGTGACGTAAAATGGAAAGATGTCAATGGGGACGGCGTGATTGATAATTATGATATGGTAAAGGTAGGAAATACGGTACCGAAGTGGACAGGCGGTTTCAATACTACGGTGAGCTGGAAAGACTTGACGTTATCGGCGCGTTTCGACTATGCTTTAGGGTTCAAAGCGGTAGACTGGAAATCGATGTGGATTATGGCTTGCGCGCAAGGTACATATAATACTATCCAGGAAACTAAGGATACTTGGACACCGGACAATCCGAACGCTAAATATCCTACATATGTTTGGGCGGATCAGTTGGGAAAGAGAAACTATTGCCGTAGTTCTTCCATGTTTGTGTATAATGGTAATTATCTGGCACTTCGTGAACTGTCGCTAACTTATCGGTTACCGTCGATATGGGTGCAAAAAGCTAAATTGAGTAACGTGGAATTGTCTGTGACAGGACAAAACTTAGGTTATCTGACAGAAGCGAAGCACTTGTTCTCACCTGAAAAGGCGGATAACAACGGTGGATATCCATTGCCTCGCACTGTAATTTTTGGTATCAACGTTTCTTTCTAACATATAAAAAAGACAGATTATGAAAAAAATAATATACATCATTTCTTTATTTGTATCCTCTGTCCTCTATACATCATGCGATGCTTTGGATTTGGCTCCCGAGGATTATTTCGGAAGTGGAAACTATTGGAATAATGAAGCTCAAGTTGATGGATATATGACAGGTATGCATTCTCAACTGAGAAGTTATTATGATATGTTCTATGTTCTAGGAGAAGTTCGTGGTGGAACACAACGTGTAGGAACTTCATCTGAAAATACTAGTTTGAACTATGCTAATCTCCGTTCCAATGTAATCGATCAAGACAGGCCGGGTATTAGTAATTGGTACGGTCTTTATTCTCCAATCATGCAAGTCAATCATTTTATTCAGCAAGTAGAGAATGAATGCAGTTTCCTGGATGATACAAACAGAAAACACTATTTGGCTCAAGCGTATGGATTGAGGGCATTATATTATTTCATGCTTTATAAGACGTATGGGGGAGTGCCTATTGTCACTGAAGTTGAACTCTTGAATGGCAAGGTGACTGCGGACAAATTTTATGTGGAACGTGCGACAGCGGAAGCAACGCTTGAATTTATAAAAGGTGATATTCAAAAATCAGAGAATAATTATGCAGATATTACAGTGACAAATAGTTACGATAAAACAATATGGTCCAAAGCTGCTACCCTGATGTTGAAAGCGGAAATATATATGTGGGCTGCTAAAGTGACCATTACCGGACATACTGCTACCGGAACAACTGATTTGAAGGTTGCTCAAGCAGCTTTGAATCAGATTATAGGTAAGTTTGAATTACTGTCCGATTTTGAAAATGTTTTCAGTACTTCCAATCGTAATAATAAAGAGATTATTTTCACATTACACTTTGCCGACGGCGAAGCAACCAACTGGGCTGGGCAATTTTTATATCAGGATGCAGTATTTATCGGACAGGTGTATGGACGTGACAGCAAGCGGATAGAAACCGACACTTTGAATCTGAAAGGGACTGGCGGTGTATTCAGGCATGAATATACCTATGATTTCTGGTCTGCCTATGATGAAAAAGATACTCGTCGTGATGTAACCTTTTTGGAATATTATACTCAAGAAGATAAAGATCCTGCAAGTTTTGGCTGCGTTATGAAAAAAGGCATAGGTTCAATTAACTCTAATAACAATCGTATTTATGATACGGATATTATTATCTATCGCTATGCGGACGCTTTGCTTATGATGGCCGAAGTGGCAAACGGATTAGGTGAATCATGCAGTACTTATGTTAATGATGTACGTAAACGTGCTTATGGCGACGACTATGCCGGGCACGAATACGCTGACGGTAGTTTTGAAGCAAACGAATTGGCTATATTGCACGAACGCGATAAGGAATTTGTCTGGGAAGGTAAACGTTGGTTTGATGTTGTACGTATGCAGGATGCTTCTCATAATTCGTTGGTGTTTTCGGCAGCAGCCAATTATCCGTCTACTTCTCCTTTGATTAGTACGAGTGAAAAGCATAAACTTTTATGGCCATTGGATATTAGCACGATGAATATCAATCCATTACTGGAACAAACTCCGGGATATGACACTTATAAAAAGCAGCCGGAATAAAAGTTAGTACATTGTGATAAAAAGCGGGATAGGGACTAATTTATCTATCTCGCTTTTTATCTTTTTCTTCCTTTTAAAGAAAGAAATGGCACACTAATGCTAGTTTATTAATATTCTTGTATATAATAAAATATTTAATTATTTGCTGGTAATATGATAAATTTATATCTTTGTGCCCAAACAATTAATAATACCATGAAAAGAAACCTACTTTTATTATTATCTATCCTTTTTTTATCTGTCTGTGGGACTTTGCAGGCTGTTACATCGGATACTGTATTTGTGCGTGAAACTCAGATTCCAATTTTGATTGAACGACAGGATAACGTGTTGTTTATGTTGCGTTTGAATGCAAAAGAGAGTCGTAGTTTGGATGAAGTAGTTTTGAATTTTGGCAAAGATGTGAATATGGCGGATATACAGTCCGTTAAGTTATATTATAGTGGTACGGAGGCCAGACAAAACTATGGTAAGAAATTCTTTACTCCCGTATCTTATATTTCCAGCCATACGCCGGGGAAGACATTGGCTGCGAATCCTTCTTATTCAATTAATAAATCACAGGTAAATAATCCCGGGCGGAAAGTGATACTGAATGCTAATCAGAAACTTTTTCCCGGAATCAATTATTTCTGGATCAGTCTGCAAATGAAACCGGGCGCCTCTTTGCTGGATAAAGTGTCAGCTAAGATTGTTACTGTTAAGGTTGATAATAAAGAAGCACTTATGCATACGGTTTCGCCGGAGAATATAGCTCATAGGGTAGGAGTAGGGGTACGCCATGCCGGTGACGATGGTTCGGCTGCCTTCCGTATTCCGGGATTGGCAACTACTAATAAAGGAACATTGCTGGGAGTTTATGATGTACGTTATAATAGCAGTGTTGATTTGCAGGAACATGTGGACGTCGGTTTGAGCCGTAGTGTAGACGGTGGTAAAACATGGGAGAAGATGCGTTTACCTTTAGCTTTTGGTGAAACTGGCGGTTTGCCTGCTGCGCAGAACGGTGTTGGCGACCCTTCGATCTTAGTGGATACCAAGACCAACACAACATGGGTGGTGGCGGCTTGGACACATGGAATGGGTAATCAGCGTGCTTGGTGGAGTTCTTATCCGGGAATGGATATGAATCATACGGCCCAGTTGGTATTGTCAAAGAGTACGGACGATGGTAAAACGTGGTCGGAGCCTATTAATATAACAGATCAGGTGAAAGATCCATCCTGGTATTTCCTTTTGCAAGGACCGGGACGAGGTATCACCATGCAAGACGGCACATTGGTATTCCCGATTCAGTTTATCGATTCTACCCGTGTTCCGAATGCGGGAATTATGTATAGCAAAGACCGTGGCGAAACATGGAAAATCCATAACTATGCACGCACCAATACAACAGAAGCTCAGGTAGCGGAAGTGGAGCCTGGCGTACTGATGTTAAATATGAGAGATAACCGTGGAGGCAGTCGTGCTGTCGCTACTACCAAGGATCTCGGTAAGACTTGGACAGAACATCCTTCTTCCCGTAAAGCTTTACAGGAACCGGTGTGTATGGCAAGTTTAATCAGCGTGAAAGCGGCAGACAACACATTAAATAAGGATATTCTTTTATTCTCCAATCCGAATACGGTAAAAGGTCGTCATCATATCACGATCAAGGCCAGTCTGGATGGAGGTATCACCTGGCTACCCGAACATCAAGTGATGCTGGATGAAGGTGACGGTTGGGGATATTCTTGTTTGACAATGATTGATAAAGAGACAGTCGGCATATTATATGAAAGCAGTGTCGCTCATATGACTTTTCAGGCAATCCGGCTGAGAGATATAATACAATAGGAATTATCATACGACCTGTAATCATGAAAAACAGACTCATATTATTTATATATATTATAATTAACTTATGCACAATTTCAGTGGTAAAAGCAGGTGATTATCACCTGCTCCCCCAGCCGCAAAAGTTTACTCCCTCTCATTTAAACTTTCAGGTGAATAAGGTACAGCTTTCCACTCCTGTGCTTCAACAGGAGTGGGAAACTCTTATCTCCGAAATGGGAGGAACCGTCTCCCCCAAGGCAACCGGTACTATTGAAGTTAAATTACTGCCGACCCTCCCCGAAATACCGATGAACCAGGATGAAGCCTACCGACTGAGCATCACAAAGAAGCGGATAATTGTTGAGGCTGTAACCGAACGCGGTGTTTATTGGGCTATGCAAACTTTAAGGCAGCTGGCAGAAAAAAGGAATTCAAAAACGCATATTCAAGGAGCTGAGATCATCGACTGGCCTGCTTTCCGGGTTCGCGGATTTATGCAGGATGTTGGAAGAAGCTACATTTCACTGGATGAACTTAAGCGTGAAATCGCCGCGCTTGCCAAATTCAAAATCAATGTTTTTCACTGGCATTTGACCGAGAATCAATCCTGGCGTCTGGAAAGTAAGATTTTTCCGATGCTGAACGATAGTGCGAATACCACCCGCATGCCCGGCAAATATTATACGCTGGAAGAAGCCAAGGAGTTGGTTGCATTCTGTAAAGCACATCACATGACGCTGATTCCCGAAATAGATATGCCCGGACATAGCGCTGCATTTATACGTACTTTCCGCCATGATATGCAAAGTCCTGAAGGGATGAAAATTTTGAAATTGTTGATGGATGAAGTCTGTGAAACGTTTGATGTGCCTTATTTGCATATCGGTACGGATGAAGTGCAGTTTACCAATCCCCGTTTTGTGCCGGAAATGGTGTCCTATGTACGTTCCAAAGGTAAGAAAGTAATTTCATGGAATCCGGGTTGGCACTACAAACCCGGTGAGATTGACATGACTCAACTTTGGAGTTATCGTGGAAAGGCGCAGAAAGGGATTCCCGCCATTGACTCACGTTTTCATTATCTGAATCATTTTGACACCTTTGGTGATATCATAGCATTGTACAACAGTCGTATTTATAATAAGGAACAAGGAAGCGAAGATTTAGCAGGGACAATCCTGGCTATCTGGAATGACAGGTTAGTCAGTACCGAGTGGGGGATGATTATCGAAAATAATTTCTATCCTAATATGCTGGCTATGGCGGAACGTGCCTGGAAAGGTGGTGGGACGGAATATTTCGATAAGAACGGAACAATACTTCCAACCGACGAGCATTCGGAACTATTCAGAAGTTTTGCCGATTTTGAACGTCGTTTGTTGTGGCATAAAGAACATACTTTTGACGGTTATCCGTTTGCGTATGTCCGCCAGACAAATGTGAAATGGAATATTACAGATGCTTTCCCGAACGAAGGAAATCTGGCAAAGGCTTTTCCTCCGGAAGAAACTTTGCAGGATAGTTACAGCTATGGAGGAAAAACATACAATGTGCGTCCTGCTATTGGTGCCGGAATCTATTTACGCCACGTGTGGGGGACGCTTATTCCCGGATTTTATAAAGAACCGAAAGAAAACCATACGGCCTACGCCTACACCTATGTCTATTCGCCGAAAGAACAAAACGTTGGTTTGTGGGCTGAATTTCAGAATTACGGACGCTCCGAAGCCGATCTTCCTCCTCTGCCGGGAAAATGGGATTATAAGGAAAGCCGTATCTGGATAAATGAACAGGAAATATTACCGCCTGTCTGGACAGCTACTCACCGCACCAAAAGCAATGAAATAGCTTTGGGCAACGAAAATTGTGTGGCACGCCCGCCTTTGGAAGTTCATCTGCAAAAAGGCTGGAATAAAGTACTTTTGAAATTACCGGTAGGGAAGTTTGTTAGCCCGGAAGTCCGGCTAGTAAAATGGATGTTTACTACTGTCTTTGTTACTCTTGACGGACAGAAAGCGGTAGAAGGACTCATTTACTCACCAAATAAAACACTAGAGTGACATATCGATTATAGAGAGAGAACTATTTATAAATATGCTATGAGCAGATTTGAATATGTTATAATGAAACTCAGATATGCTATAATGAAAAACGGATATGCTAATGAGTAAATAAAAAGAATAGTCATGAAAAAGATCTTTTTTTTAGTGGTCATATTGACCCTGTCTTTGTTATGCCGCGCACAAGAACGCAAATATTCTACGTTTTACTACCAGCGTGCTACATTGTTTGAAGAACTGCCTGTTACTTCCAGTGACATTATTTTTCTGGGAAACAGTATCACAAACGGTGCCGAATGGGCGGAACTGTTCAAGAACAAACATGTCAAAAACCGTGGAATCAGCGGCGACATTTGTATGGGAGTATATGACCGTCTTGATGCTATCCTGAAGGGAAAGCCCGCTAAAATATTTCTTTTGATTGGTATTAATGATGTGAGTAGGGGAACTCCCGCCGATACTATTGTATCCCGTATTGAGATGATTGTCAGGAAGATAAAGGCAGATTCGCCTAAAACAAAGCTATATCTGCAAAGTGTTCTTCCGGTCACCGACCATTACAATATGTTCAAGGGACATACTTCCCGTTGGCAGGTTATCCCTGAAATCAATAAAGGGTTAGTCGGCTTGGCAGAAAAAGAAGGAGCGACCTATATAGATTTGTACTCCCATTTTATA
Source organism: Bacteroides caccae (assembly GCF_002222615.2). Lineage (NCBI taxonomy): Bacteria > Pseudomonadati > Bacteroidota > Bacteroidia > Bacteroidales > Bacteroidaceae > Bacteroides > Bacteroides caccae. The sequence continues at coordinate 2,771,239 of NZ_CP022412.2, forward strand.
GACAAACAAACCGGAAAGATGAACACTACCTATACAAATGATGGTTTGCATCTTCTGGGGAAAGGTTACTTGAAATGGGTAGAGATTGTGAAACCTTACATTGGGAAGAAATAAATGAAAAAGATTTTACTATTATTCGTCTGTCTGTTCGTTTGTTGGGTGTTGTCTGCCCAGCAACGGATAAAGGTTGCATGTGTAGGAAACAGTATTACCTATGGTACAGGATTATCTGACCGTGCAACACAATCTTATCCTGTGAAGTTGCAAAAGCTGCTGGGAGAACGTTATGAAGTCGAGAACTTCGGGAAACCTGGCGCTACCCTGCTTAATCAGGGACATCGCCCTTATACCCGACAGGAAGAATATCGGAAAGCATTGGATTTTGCAGGAGATATTGTTGTCATTCATTTGGGTATCAATGATACCGACCCTCGCAATTGGCCTAACTACCGTGATTTTTTTGTGAAAGATTATTTGAAGCTGATTGATACATTCCGTGAGGCCAATCCCGCTGTACGGATTATCATTGCACGAATGACTCCGATTGCCGACCGCCATATCCGTTTTTTGTCGGGAACCCGTGATTGGCATGGAGAGATACAAACGGCTATTGAAACGGTGGCACGCTATGCCGGGGTACAGTTAATCGATTTCCACGAACCGCTTTATCCATATCCTTATCTTTTGCCGGACGCTGTTCATCCTGCTGCTGAAGGGGCTGCGATAATGGCGAGAACAGTTTACTCGGCTATCACCGGAGATTATGGAGGCTTGAAATTATCTCCGCTTTATACGGATAATATGATTCTTCAGCGCGATACTCCTTTGAAGGTTCATGGGATAGCCAATGCAGGAGAGCAAGTAACAGTTTGCATAGACCGCCAGCAGTGGATTACAAAGGCTGCACCGGACGGTAAATGGTCCGTGAAATTATCACCGTTGAAAGCGGGAGGACCTTATACGCTAACAATTTCTACCCCTCATAGAATCTTGAAATATACAAATGTCTTGATAGGAGAGGTTTGGTTATGCTCCGGTCAGTCGAATATGGAATTTATGTTACGGCAGACTATTACCGGCAAAAAAGACATTCCTCAAGCTGCCGACGAACAGTTACGTTTGTATGACATGAAAGCGCGCTGGCGCACGGACGCAGTGCAATGGGACGCTTCCGTTCTCGATTCCTTGAATCATCTTCAATATTATAAGGAGACCGAATGGGAAATTTGTACTCCTGCCAATGCTGCCCATTTCTCTGCAATCGCTTATTATTTCGGTCAGATGTTGCGGGATAGCTTGAAGGTTCCGGTGGGGTTGATCTGTAATGCTATCGGCGGTTCACCCACCGAATCATGGATTGACCGGAATACGTTGGAATATCAATTCCCGGCTATATTAAAAGATTGGACGCGTAATGACTTTATACAGGACTGGGTACGTGGAAGAGCTGCATTGAATGTTAAACTCTCGAAGGAGAAGTTTCAGCGCCACCCTTATGAACCTTGTTATTTATACGAGTCCGGTATTCGGCCGTTGGAGCAATATCCCGTCAGAGGTGTGATCTGGTATCAGGGGGAATCAAACGCTCATAATTGCGAAGCTCATGAGAAGCTCTTTAAACTCTTAGTCGGTAGTTGGCGTAAGAACTGGAAGAATGAGGATTTGCCATTCTATTATGTACAGCTTTCCAGTATAGCTCGTCCTTCGTGGCCGTGGTTCCGTGACAGCCAGCGTAGAATGATGGCTGAAATTCCGAATACCGGTATGGCAGTATCAAGTGATTATGGTGATTCGTTGGATGTACATCCTAGAAATAAAAAACCGGTTGGAGAACGCTTGGCTCGCTGGGCATTGAATAAAACTTATGGAATGCATGATGTGTTGCCTTCCGGACCCTTATTTTGTCGGGCCGATTTTTGTGAAGATGTCGTATATGTTACTTTTGATTACGGCAAGGGGTTGAAGAGTTCGGACGGTGGTCCTTTGCGTACGTTTGAAGTTGCCGAGACAGACGGCGTTTATTATCCCGCAGTTGCCGAAATAATAAACGGTCAGATAAAAGTATATAGCGAACAAGTGAAACGTCCGCGATATATCCGTTATGGCTGGCAACCTTTCACACGTGCAAATTTGGTGAATGAGGCAGGTTTGCCCGCGTCAACTTTTCGTGCGGAAGCGCCCGAATCTTTTGTTGCCGATCTCCATTTACAAAGAATGGAGGGATTTCCTAAGTCGGAGAAAGGACTTAAATCAGGAGTCTCTGCCTGTTATGCAGGAATGCTGAATGGGAAACTGCTGTTGGCAGGAGGTTGTAATTTTCCCGGAATCCCCGCCGATGAAGGAGGAAAAAAGAAATACTATCAGGGGATTTATGTAGCAGAGATGAATCCAGATACAGTGTTTGTCTGGAATAAAGTTGGAGAACTTCCCGTTTCTGCCGCTTATGGCGTTTCTGTATCCTGTTCGGATGGAATCATCTGTATAGGAGGAACTGACGGTCAGGATGCACTAACTTCTGTTTATAAAATCCGCTGGGATGAGAAAAGCGAAAAGAATGGGAAAAATAAGAAGAAAGGGAAAGTCGTCATCGAAACATTACCGGCTTTACCTTATGCTCTAGATAATATGTGTGGGACGCTAATTGGGGAACAACTATTCATAGCCGGAGGAAATAGAAACGGAAAGCCATCCAATTCCTTCCTCCGACTCGATTTAACTAATCTTTCTGTAGGCTGGCATGAGTTACCGGAATATCCCGGAGATGCACGTACACAAGCCGTTTGTGCCGGCCAGCGTAGGGGAGACGACTACCGTTTCTATTTATGGGGAGGATTTGCTCCTTCTACGGAAGGAAAACCGGCAACACTTTCCACAAGTGGTTACTGTTATTCTTCCGTATCTCGGCGATGGATGCCTGTAGCTACTCCGAAAGGAAGTGACGGAGAGGTTGTATCTTTAGGGGGGGGAGCTGCCGTTGCATTAAATGATAGCTTGGTATTATGTACAGGTGGAGTAAACAAAGACATATTTCTAGCGGCTCTACGGTGTCCTGAAAAAGATTACCTCCTTCATCCGGTAGAATGGTATAAGTTTAATGACCGTATATTGGTCTATAATATCAATCTGGACATCTGGCAGGAAGTTGCCCGTACATCGCTGGTAGCGCGTGCCGGAGCTGCGTTAGTGGGGTGGGATAAAACATATTATAATATTAATGGAGAATTGAAGCCCGGTGTCCGTACTCCGGAAATTATAAAAATAACGGTCGAATAATGGGGGAAAATTGACAAAAAAGTAATATCTTTGACTCCGTTAATATCTAATACCCCCACTATGATATTGAATTTGACAGGAAAAAAGGCTCAGATAGCATGCGGACTACTATGTTGTTGCAGCATGGCGTATGCACAGAGTAATGACAATTCAGAAGTTGTACTTCTACACACAGGCTGGGAATTTTCTCAAGCAGGAACAGAACTATGGCGAACGGCAGAAGTGCCCGGTACAGTACATCAGGACCTTATTCACCACAAATTACTTCCTTCTCCTTTTTATGGAATGAATGAACAGAAGATTCAATGGGTGGAAAACGAAGATTGGGAATACCGCACTTCTTTTACCGTTACAATGGAACAATTGGAGCGGGATGATGCCCAGCTCATCTTTGAAGGTCTTGATACCTATGCAGATGTTTATCTCAACGGTTCCTTACTGTTAAAGTCCGATAATATGTTTGTCGGTTATTCGTTACCTGTAAAGCCACAACTTCGTCTAGGGGAAAACTTACTCCATATATATTTCCATTCACCTATCCGGCAAACTCTTCCTCAATATGCCTCCAACGGATTCAACTATCCGGCGGATAATGACCACCATGAGAAACATCTGAGTGTGTTCTCCCGTAAAGCTCCTTACAGTTACGGTTGGGATTGGGGAATCCGTATGGTAACTAGTGGTATTTGGCGTCCGGTAAAAATTCGTTTTTATGACGCCGCTTCCATTAATGATTATCATATCAAGCAACTGTCGCTGACAGAACACTCTGCCGAACTATCTAATGAACTGGAAATAAACAATATACTTCCTCAATCGATTCAAGCAGAAATACGGATTAATTATTCATTTGAAAAAGGAGAAGAAACTGTAATTAGCCGTTCTGTCACTTTGCAACCCGGACTCAACTCTATCCATATCCCTTCCGAAGTCCTGTCTCCGGTACGCTGGATGCCGAATGGTTGGGGCAAACCGGCTTTGTATGATTTCTCTGCTCAAGTTGTCTTTGACGGTAAAGTGGTAGCCGAGCAATCCCACCGTATCGGTTTACGTACCGTCCGGTTGGTGAACGAGAAAGATGCGGACGGAGAATCTTTCTATTTTGAAGTGAATGGCATTCCGATGTTCGCCAAAGGTGCCAACTATATACCACAGGACGCTCTATTGCCCTCTGTGACTACCGAACGCTATCAGACATTGTTCCGTGATATCAAAGAGGCCAACATGAATGTAGTCCGTATATGGGGTGGAGGAACGTATGAAGACGATCGTTTCTATGATTTGGCGGATGAAAACGGCATCTTGGTTTGGCAGGACTTTATGTTCGCTTGTACCCCTTATCCGTCTGACCCTACATTCTTGAAGCGGGTAGAGGAGGAAGCTTGCTACAACATCCGCCGTCTTCGCAACCACCCTTCGCTGGCTATGTGGTGTGGCAACAATGAGATATTGGAAGCCTTGAAATATTGGGGGTATCAGAAAAAATACACTCCGGAAATCTATCAGGAAATGATGTCCGGTTACGACAAACTCTTCCGTGAACTACTTCCCGCCAAGGTGAAAGAACTCGATGCTGACCGCTTTTATATCCATAGCTCCCCTTATCTAGCCAACTGGGGACGTCCCGAATCATGGGGAATAGGCGATAGCCATAATTGGGGTGTTTGGTACGGACAGAAACCTTTTGAATCATTGGATACCGACTTGCCACGTTTCATGAGCGAATTTGGTTTCCAATCCTTCCCTGAGATGAAAACTATTGCTACATTCGCAGCTCCTGGAGATTATCAAATCGAATCGGAAGTGATGAATGCCCACCAAAAGAGTAGTATTGGCAATGCTTTGATCCGTACTTACATGGAACGTGACTATATCGTACCTGAGAAATTTGAGGACTTTGTATACGTCGGACTGGTTTTGCAAGGCCAGGGAATGCGTCATGGCTTGGAAGCTCACCGTCGTAACCGTCCTTATTGCATGGGTACTCTATACTGGCAGTTGAACGATAGCTGGCCCGTCGTTTCATGGTCGAGTATCGACTATTATGGTAACTGGAAAGCTTTGCATTATCAGGCGAAACGTGCTTTTGCTCCTATTCATATCAACCCTATTCAGCGGAATGACAGCTTATGTGTCTACCTTCTTTCCGATCGCCTTGATACGTTGGAGAAAATGACATTAGAAATGAAAGTCATAGACTTTGAGGGAAAAAAGATCAGTAAACCGATGCTCTTGAAATCTTTGTCGGTTCCTGCAAATACCTCTCAATGTGTATATCGGACAAAACTTGACGCCTTACTGTCTTCGACAAAACGCCCGCTTTCGGAAGAACTCCTCCACTGCTTCATGCTGCTTACCTTGAAAGACAAATCCGGACATGTGGTAGATGAAACGGTTTATTTCTTTGCAAAGACCAAAGACCTACTTTTGCCCGAAACGACTATTTCCTATAAAATGAAGCAGACAGATGGCGAATGCGAACTGACACTTCTTTCTCCTGTTTTGGCAAAAGACGTCTTTATCGAAGTACCATTACAGGGTGCCCGTTTTAGTGACAACTTTTTCGATCTTCTGCCCGGAGAACGTAAAACGATTCTCATTACTTCTCCTCAAATAAAGAAAGGGGAGGAACTGCCTCTGACTGTGAAGCATATTCGTGAGACCTATAATTAAATAATTCTATTAATAACTTAACACCTAATTTTTTAGTTTATGAAACAACTCTTAAAATTAACGGGATGTCTGGCGGTAGCAGGGCTTTTTGCCTCTTGTCAATCGGCTCAGCAAGAAGCTGATTACCAGATTATTCCCATGCCTCAGGAAATTGTAACAGCCTCGGGAAACCCCTTCATTCTGAAGAGTAGTGTGAAGATTCTCTATCCGGAAGGTAATGAGAATATGCAACGTAACGCGAAATTTCTGGCAGACTACTTGAAAACAGCTACCGGAAAAGATTTTGTTATCGAAGCCGGAACAGAAGGAGAGAATGCAATTGTACTGGCACTTGGGACAGAATCCGAAAATCCGGAATCTTACCAATTGAAAGTTACCGGTGACGGAATTACAATCACTGCTCCTACAGAGGCCGGAGTATTTTACGGAATTCAATCATTGCGTAAGTCATTGCCTGTCGCAATAGGTGCGGAGATTGCTTTGCCTGCAGTAGAGATAAAGGATGCTCCCCGTTTCGCTTATCGTGGCGCACATTTTGATACGAGTCGTCATTTCTTTACTGTAGATGAAGTGAAGACTTATATTGATATGATGGCTTTGCATAATATGAATCGTTTCCATTGGCATATTACTGAAGACCAAGGTTGGCGTCTGGAAATCAAGAAATACCCGAAACTGACGGAAATAGGTTCTAAGAGAACGGAAACAGTTATCGGACGTAACTCCGGTGAATATGACGGCAAACCTTATGGTGGTTTCTATACGCAGGAAGAGGCTAAGGAAATAGTAGCGTATGCTGCCGAACGTTATATCACGGTTATCCCCGAGATTGACCTTCCGGGACATATGCAGGCTGCTCTTGCCGCTTATCCCGAATTAGGTTGTACTGGCGGTCCGTATGAAGTTTGGAGACAATGGGGTGTATCTGAAGATGTGCTTTGTGCCGGAAACGATCAGGTATTGAAATTCCTCGAAGACGTATATGCTGAATTGATTGAGATCTTCCCGTCAGAATATATCCATGTGGGTGGTGACGAATGCCCGAAAGTACGCTGGGAGAAATGCCCGAAATGTCAGGCACGTATCAAGGCATTGGGGTTAAAATCGGATGATAAACATAGTAAGGAAGAACGTTTGCAGAGTTTCGTAATCAATCACATTGAGAAATTCCTGAACGACCACGGACGTCAGATTATTGGTTGGGATGAAATTCTCGAAGGCGGACTGGCTCCTAATGCAACCGTTATGTCATGGCGTGGAGAAAGAGGTGGTATCGAAGCTGCCAAACAGAAACACGATGTGATTATGACACCGAATACCTATTTGTATTTCGACTATTATCAGACGAAAGATACGGAAAACGAACCTCTCGGAATTGGTGGTTATCTGCCGCTTGAAAGAGTATATAGTTACGAACCGATGCCGACTTCCCTTACTCCGGAAGAACAAAAATATATTAAGGGTGTGCAAGCTAATCTCTGGACTGAATATATTCCTACTTTCTCTCATGCGCAATATATGGTATTGCCTCGTTGGGCTGCATTGTGTGAAATCCAGTGGTCTACTCCCGACAAGAAGAACTATGAAGACTTCCTGTCTCGTTTGCCGCAACTGATTAAGTGGTATGATGCAGAAGGATACAATTATGCAAAACATGTGTTTAACGTAACAGCCGAATATACGCCGAACCCGGCAGACGGTACACTGGACATCACGTTGTCTACCATTGACAATGCCCCTATCCACTATACATTGGACGGTACGGAACCTACTGCCGCTTCTCCGCTTTATGAAGGTATCCTGAAAATCAAGGAAAATGCAGACTTCTCCGCTATCGCTGTTCGTCCTACCGGAAACAGCCGTGTGATTTCAGAGAAGATCAATTTCAGTAAGTCCAGCATGAAGCCGATTGTAGCTAATCAACCGGTCAACAAACAATATATGTTTAAAGGTGAATCTACACTAGTAGACGGACTGAAAGGAAATGGCAACTATAAGACCGGTCGTTGGATTGCATTCTATAAAAACGATATGGATATGACTATCGACCTTCAGCAACCTACCGAGATTTCGAGCGTTGCTATTTCTACTTGCGTAGAGAAGGGAGACTGGGTGTTTGATGCAAGAGGATTTTCCGTAGAAGTATCAGACGACGGTAAGAACTTTACCAAAGTAGCTTCCGAAGAATACCCTGCTATGGAACAAAGTGATAAGAATGGTATCTACGAACATAAATTGTCATTCACTCCGGTGAAAACTCAGTATGTAAAGGTGGTTGCCTTGTCTGAAAGTAAAATACCGGAATGGCATGGAGGCAAAGGAAATCCTGCTTTCTTGTTTGTAGATGAAATCACAGTAGATTAATGAATATAAGAAATAGATGCACTAAAGTTTGTCTTTTCTTATGGGTATTGGGGATGTGCTTTGCGGCACATCCTCTTCATGCACAGTCCGTAATCCCTGTCCCTCTGAAAATAGAGCAGGGTACGGGCTCTTTTTTACTCTCAGAGAAAACAAAACTTTATACAAACATTCAAGGTGGAGAAGCTCGACTTCTGGAAAGCTATCTGCAAGCATTACCGGTTCATCTAAAGAAAGGAAAGAAAAAAGATACGCAGAACGTACTTTCTCTGTTGATAACCGAAAAGAGCGAACAGTTGCCTTCTCCCGAAAGTTATACCCTGTCCGTCACTCCGGAACGAATCCTTATCCGTGCAACATCGGGAGCGGGATTGTTCTACGGAATCCAGACACTGTTGCAATTATCTCAGCCTTCGGAAACAGGCTATTCCATTGCTTCTGTTGAAGTGCAGGATAGTCCTCGTTTCGCTTATCGCGGCTTAATGCTGGATGTATCCCGTCATTTCTTTTCTAAAGAATTTGTGAAGAAACAGATAGACGCATTGGCATTCTATAAGATCAACCGCCTGCATCTGCACCTTACAGATGCGGCAGGCTGGCGAATTGAAATCAAGAAATATCCTTTGCTTACAGAATTTGCAGCCTGGCGTACTGACGCCAATTGGAAGACGTGGTGGAACGGCGGACGTAAGTACCTCCGTTTCGACGAGCCTGGAGCTTCCGGAGGTTACTATACACAGGATGATATTCGCGAAATCGTAGAATATGCTCGTCAGCATTTCATCACGATTATTCCGGAGATTGAAATGCCTGCCCACTCGGAAGAAGTGCTGGCAGCTTATCCGCAACTCTCTTGCGCGGGTGAGCCTTACAAGAACGCGGACTTCTGTATCGGAAACGAAGAAACGTTCACCTTTTTGGAAAATGTGCTGACCGAGGTCATGGCGCTTTTCCCTTCCGAATACATTCACATAGGAGGTGACGAAGCCGGTATGGCAGCGTGGAAAACTTGCCCGAAATGCCAAAAGAGAATGAAAGACGAACATCTCTCTCACGTGGACGAACTGCAAAGTTATCTGATTCATCGTATTGAGAAGTTCCTGAACGATCATGGTCGACGTCTGCTCGGCTGGGACGAGATATTGAAAGGAGGACTGGCTCCTAACGCGACTGTAATGTCATGGCGGGGAGAAGAAGGCGGTATTACAGCTGTAACTTCCGGACACCGGGCTATCATGACGCCGGGTGGCTACTGTTATCTGGATAGTTATCAGGACGCTCCGTACTCTCAGCCGGAAGCGATTGGTGGATACTTGCCATTGAAAAAAGTCTATTCTTACAATCCGGTTTCTACTTCATTGTCGGCGGAACAAGCGAAACTTGTGTATGGTGCGCAAGTTAATCTCTTTACTGAATATGTCCCGACTCCCGAACACGTGGAATATATGCTATATCCACGTACGCTGGCATTGGCGGAAGTTGCCTGGTCGGCTCCGGAACGTAAGTCATGGCCGGACTTCCATGCACGTGCCCTGAAAGCGGTAACGGATTTGCAGGCGAAAGGCTATCACACTTTCGATTTGAAGAGTGAGATCGGAAGTCGGCCGGAATCTTTACAACCCCTTACGCATCTGGCATTGGGAAAGAAAGTGATCTATAACGCTCCTTACAACTCCTCTTATGCAGCACAAGGTGATGTGACTTTGACCGACGGTATCCGTGGCGACTGGACTTACGGTGACGGTGCATGGCAGGGATTTATCTCGAAGAACCGCCTCGATGTAACCGTTGATATGGAAAACGAGACCACTATTCATTCAGTCACAGCAGCTTTCATGCAGGTAGTGGGAGCTGAAGTATTCTTGCCTGCGTCTGTGGTTATTTCAGTTTCCGATGACGGAGTCACTTTTACGGAACTGAAGCATCAGGACTTTGTTGTTAACAAGGAAGAAGCAATCAAGTTTTCCGATGTTTCGTGGGAAGGAACCGTCAAGGGACGCTATGTACGTTATCAGGCGCGTGCCGGCAAAGAACTGGGTGGCTGGATATTTACTGATGAAATCATAGTGAAGTAAGCAAATCCCTCGGTAAAACTCGAAAAAAAGAGTCATATTGCGGCTATTAATATCAATAAAAGAAGGAATCTACTCAACCAGATTCCTTCTTTTTTTGTTATATTTGTATTATTACCTTAAAAACTGATAGTTATGATACGACAACACGGTAAACTAACTTTTCTTAGCTTTCTTCTGGTAGTTTCGTGCGGAAATACATTTGCACAGAAGATTCCTGTCATTCCTCTGGACTTGGATTCCTTGATAACGGTAGGCTATGCTACCGGAAGTCTGAAAACCCTCTCCGGTTCTGTGGAGAAAATTACGGAGAAACAAATGAACAAAGACCAGGTAACCAATCCTTTGGAAGCGATTCGGGGTAGGGTACCGGGTTTGACTATTCAACGGGGTACGAATGGACCCGCAGCTCTGGATGCAGTGCGCCTGCGTGGAACCACTTCACTGACTAGTGGTAACGATCCTCTGATTATTGTCGATGGAGTGTTTGGCGACCTTAGTATGCTGACTTCCATTTACCCCACAGATATCGAAAGTTTCACGATTCTGAAAGATGCTTCCGAAACGGCACAATACGGTTCACGTGGTGCTTCCGGTGTGATTGAAGTCACCACTAAAAAAGGAATGCAGGGTAGGACGCAGGTAGCCTACAACGGTAGTTTCGGCATTTCTACTGTCTACAAGAATCTTAAAATGTTGTCGGGAGACGAGTTCCGTAGCGTAGCTTCCGAACGCGGTATCTCTATTTTAGATAAAGGTAATAATACTAACTTCCAGAAAGAAATACAACAGACAGGTCTGCAACAGAATCATCACGTCGCTTTCTATGGAGGCTCCAGCACGTCGAGCTACCGTGTATCACTTGGTTTTATGGATCGTCAGGGGGTGATTTTGAATGAAGATATGAAGAATTTCACTTCCAATATGAACATGAACCAAAAGATGTTCGATGGCTTCTTCGACTGCGAACTGGGGATGTTCGGTTCTATCCTGAAAAATCATAATCTGGTTGACTATCAGAAAACCTTCTATTCGGCGGCAACCTTTAACCCGACGTATCCTAACCATAAAGATCCCGTTACTAACTCGTGGGACGGCATCACTACCGCCAGTCAGATAACAAACCCGTTGGCATGGATGCAGGTGGACGATGACGACGCTACTTCGCATATCAGTACACACGCCCGTTTCACCTTCAATTTGATGAAAGAATTGAAATTGGTACTGTTCGGTGCCTATACCTATAATATAGTTGAAAATTCGCAATATCTCCCCACCTCTGTTTGGGCGAACGGGCAGGCTTATAAAGGAACAAAGAAAATGGAGTCCCTCCTCGGAAATATGATGCTGACTTATAAAAAAGGCTGGAAAAAGCACTTCTTCGACGTCCTGGCATTAGCCGAACTCCAGAAAGAAACGTACACGGGATATTATACCACAGTCAGCAATTTCAGCACGGATAAGTTCGGCTACAACAATTTGCAAGCCGGTGCAGTCCGTCTGTGGGAGGGGACAAATTCGTACTACGAACAACCCCGTCTCGCATCTTTTATGGGACGTTTCAACTATACGTATGCCGATCGTTATGTCCTGACGCTGAATGCCCGTACGGACGCTTCCTCCAAGTTTGGAGCAAATCATAAGTGGGGCTTCTTTCCCTCCATATCTGCCGCATGGGTAGTCAGTGAGGAAAAGTTTATGAAACGTTTGCCAGTGGTTGATAATTTGAAATTTCGTATCGGTTACGGTCTGGCGGGTAACCAGAGTGGAATTGACTCGTATACTACACTGAATCTGGTAAAGCCGAACGGAGTTGTTCCGGTAGGCAACTCTGCCGTTGTCTCATTGGGTGATTTGAGGAATACGAACCCCGACTTGAAGTGGGAAGTGAAACACACTTTCAATACAGGTTTTGACGTAGCTTTGTTTGGTAACCGTCTGTTACTTTCCGCTAACTACTACAATTCTCGAACAACGGATATGCTTTATCTGTATAATGTGAGTGTACCGCCTTTCACTTACAACACTTTACTGGCTAATATCGGCTCCATGCGTAACTGGGGTACGGAAATAGCTATTGGTATCACTCCTCTGAAAACAAAAGATATGGAATTGAACATTAATGCCAATGTCACCTTCCAACGTAACAAACTTCTCTCATTAAGCGGAATGTACAACGGCGAAATGATTTCCGCGCCTGAATACAAGAGCCTTGCCAGTCTCGACGGAGCCGGCTTCCACGGTGGCTACAACCACATCGTCTATCAAATGGTCGGTCAACCATTAGGTGTTTTTTATTTGCCTCATAGCACCGGACTGGTGTCCGACGGGAACGGTGGATACACCTATGGTATTGCGGACTTGAACGGTGGTGGTGTCAATCTTGAAGACGGCGAAGACCGCTATGTGGCAGGGCAAGCCGTGCCCAAAACAATTCTGGGTTCGAACATCAGCTTCCGTTACAAACACTTCGATCTTTCGGTGCAGATCAACGGAGCTTTCGGCCATAAAATCTATAACGGAACATCACTGACGTATATGAACATGAATATCTTCCCTGACTACAATGTGATGAAATCCGCGCCGAAGCAGAACATTAAGGACCAGACTGCCACTGACTATTGGCTGGAAAAAGGCAATTACGTAAACTTTGACTACGTGACGCTTGGTTGGAATGTACCAATCGAGAAGGTGCAGAAACTCAAGAAGTACGTCCGTTCTTTGCGTCTTGCCTTCACGGTCAACAACCTGGCGACGATTTCCGGCTATTCAGGGCTATCACCGATGATTAACAGTTCTACGGTAAACTCTACTTTGGGGGTGGATGATAAACGTAACTACCCGTTGGCACGTACCTATACATTGGGATTGAGTATTAACTTTTAACGGAGGATGAGAAGATGAAAGAATATTTGAAAAAGATTAGTTTGGTGCTTGCTACGTGTACGTTCTTGTTTTCCTGCGATAAATTTCTGGAAGAAAATCCGAAAGATAAGTTGCCCGAAGATGATGTGTATAATTCCATTTCGGAAGTCTATCTCAATGCTGTTGCCTCGCTCTATACTTATGTGGGCGGTTACAGCGACAGCCAGGGATTGCAGGGAACGGGCAGAGGTGTCTATGATCTCAATACTTTCACTACTGATGAAGCTATTATCCCTACGCGCGGTGGCGACTGGTACGACGGTGGCTTTTGGCAGGGATTATTTCTCCATGATTGGGGTATTGAGAATGATGCCATTCAAGCTACATGGGAGTATCTTTATAAAGTCGTAATGCTTAGTAATAAGTCGCTCGAACGAATCGACAAATTCGCAGAAACCCATTCTGATGCGGAACTCCCGGCTTATCGAGCGGAAGTGCGTGCTATGCGTGCGATGTACTACTATTATCTGCTGGATTTGTTTGGCCGTGTGCCTTTGGTGCAGTCTTCTTCTCCTGCGATGAAAGACATCGTTCAAAGCGAGCGGAAGACAGTATTCGAATTTATATTCAAGGAATTACAGGAAGTGGCTCCATTACTTTCGGAGGTACACAGCAATCAGACCGGGCCTTATTATGGGCGTATCACTCGTCCGGTGGTTACTTTCTTGTTGGCAAAACTGGCACTGAATGCCGAAGTTTATACCGATAACGACTGGACGGACAACGAACGTCCCGACGGAAAAAATATCAAGTTCATGGTAGACGGTAATGAACTCAATGCCTGGGAGACGGTCATATACTACTGCGACCAACTGAAAGTTATGAATTATAAACTGGAACCGGAATACGAGACTAACTTCTCTATCTTCAATGAACCGTCCGTAGAGAATATATTCACGATCCCGATGAATAAAACATTGTATACCAATCAGATGCAATACCTTTTTCGTTCCCGTCATTACAACCATGCCAAAGCTTACGGGCTAAGCGGTGAGAATGGTCCCAGTGCAACGATTGAAACACTCGAAACTTTCGGTTATGGGACAGCTGCCCAAGACCCTCGCTTCGACATCTGTTATTTTGCAGGAGAAATGTATGACTTGAAAGGAGACATTATCAAGCTGGACGACGGTACTGTCTTGGTATATCTCCCTTGGGAAGTAGCATTGGATATCACCGACACCCCGTATGAGCAAACGGCAGGTGCCCGTATGAAAAAGTATGAAGTAGACCCCACCGCCACAAAAGACGGAAAATTAATGGAGAATGACATTGTCCTGTTCCGCTACGCGGACGCTTTACTGATGAAGAGCGAAGCTAAAGTACGCAACGGTGCAAACGGAGACGTCGAGTTAAATCAAGTCCGGAGCCGGGTGAAGGCCGCTCGCCGTCCCGCTACTTTGGAGAATATACTTTCCGAACGCCAGCTTGAATTGGCTTGGGAGGGTTGGAGGCGTCAGGACCTTATCCGCTTCGGAATGTTTACTCGTGCATACAACAGCCGTCCTCAATTACCAAACGAGGAAACCGGTTATACTACCGTATTCCCTATTCCCGAGAAAATACGGGTGATGAATACAAAGCTAGTACAGAATCCGGGGTATTGAGTGGGTTTTAAATAACAAACGCTCCATGTGTCACCAGGCATTCATGGAGCGTTTAATTATTAATAGGAAGAAATTTTTATGTAAGTCTTAATCGAAGAAACTTTTGAACTTCTTGAAGATCTTTTCCTTCACTGACGTACTCGGCTTGAAATTATCCGAATCTTCCATTTTTTCAAGCGCACTCTTTTCCTCCTTGTTGAGAGCTTCTGGCACATAGATACTGACATTCACGAGCAAATCCCCTGTTCCGTATCCATTCACGTTCGGCAATCCTTTACCGCGTAGACGAAGTACCTTTCCCGGTTGAGTACCTGAGTCAATCTTTACCTTCACCTTTCCGTCGATGGTCGGGATCTCCACAGCCCCGCCCAAAGCGGCAGTGGGAAAACTCAACAACAAGTTATAAATCAGATCATTCTCGTCACGAATCAAGTCTGGATGCGGTTCTTCTTCTACGAGAATCAGTAAATCTCCCGGCACGCCGTTATGCTTGCCGGCATTTCCTTTGCCACTCATAGAAAGTTGCATGCCTTCTGCCACTCCGGCAGGTATCTGCACTGTCACTACTTCCTCACCGTAAACGATTCCATCGCCACTACACTTCTTACACTTGTTCTTGATGATTTTACCCTCACCGTTACAAGTAGAGCAGGTGGCACGCGTTTGCATCGTCCCTAAAATAGTCTGCTGGTTACGGATCACCGTACCACTACCTTTACAAGTTGGACACGTTTCCGAACCGCCGTCCCCTTCGGCACCACTACCGTGGCACTGGTCACACGGCACATATTTCTTGAGCTTGAACTTTTTCTCCACTCCGGTAGAGATTTCTTTCAACGTCAGTTTCACCTTTACGCGCAGGTCACTTCCGCGATACCGTCGCTGCTGCGAACCTCCTCCGCCGCCGAATCCGCTGAAACCACCGAATCCTCCTCCGCGACCTCCGAAGATGTCACCGAACATGGAGAAAATATCATCCATAGACATACCTTCGCCACCGAAACCGCCGAACGGCCCACCGTTACCTGCCGCACCGCTCACTCCTGCGTGGCCGAACTGGTCGTAACGCGAACGCTTATCCGGGTTACTTAATACATCATACGCCTCGGCCGCTTCCTTGAACTTTTCTTCTGCCTCCTTGTCACCCGGATTCTTGTCGGGGTGATATTGAATCGCTTTCTTGCGGTAGGCTTTTTTAATTTCTTCTACTGTGGCTGTCTTCGTTACCTCCAGTACTTCATAATAGTCTCTTTTCTCTGCCATGCTTTTATTGATTCAAGTTCTTCTTATTCTCCAACTACCACTTTGGCGTGACGGAGTACTTTATCGTTCAATGTATATCCCGTCTGTACGCAATCCAGGATTTTACCTTTCTGTGCTTCCGACGGTGCGGGAATTACGGCGATAGCCTCGTGGTAATCAGTATTCAGCGGTTGGTCTTTCGTTTCGATCACCTTCACACCGTTTTGTGCCAGGGTAGCCATGAATTTATTATAAATCAGTTCGACACCTTCTTTCACAGCTTGGACATCCGTAGCCGTTTCCATCGTTTTGATGGCACGTTCGAAATCATCCACCACCGGAAGAATACTGCTAAGGCTCTTTTCGCCACCGTTCAGGATCAGTTCCGCTTTCTCCTTCATAGTGCGTTTCCGGTAATTGTCGAACTCGGCGGAGAGACGCAAATATTTATCCTTCTGCTCCTCAATGGTCTCCTGAGCCGTCTCCAGTTCCTTTTCCAATTCCTCTTCGTGAGTCATCGGGGCGGCATTTTCCGCTTGTTCGTCCTGCGGTTGTTCTTCCGCGTTATTCAGAGTTTCCTCAACGTTGAGTTCTTCTTCCTTCACTTTTTTTTCTTTAGGGTCCATATCTATTTCTGTTTTTTATTCATAATATCAAAATCACATGCAAAAACTTTGCCAAGTTGGTGTTTTTGCCAAAAAACTCTGCAAAGGTAATACTTTTATGTCAGATTGGCACATACGGGATAGTTCATTATTCATTTTAAATGTCTACCTTTGCACACTCAAATTGAAAAGTGTAAATAGTTAAATAGTAAATAGGTAAGATGATTACAGTTTCAAACGTTTCGGTACAGTTTGGTAAAAGAGTGTTGTTTAATGACGTAAACCTGAAATTTACGAGTGGTAACTGCTATGGTATTATCGGCGCAAACGGTGCGGGAAAATCTACATTCCTCCGTACGATTTACGGAGATTTGGATCCGACTACCGGTTCGATTGTTCTGGGACCGGGCGAGCGCCTCTCCGTGTTGAGTCAAGACCACTTCAAATGGGATGCTTTTACCGTTATGGATACCGTAATGATGGGGCATACCGTGTTGTGGGATATCATGAAACAGCGCGAAGAACTCTATGCTAAAGAAGACTTTACAGACGAAGATGGACTGAAAGTGTCCGAACTGGAAGAACGGTTCGCTGAACTGGACGGCTGGAATGCCGAGAGTGACGCAGCCATGTTGTTGAGCGGTTTGGGAATCAAAGAAGATAAGCACTACACACTGATGGGCGAATTGAGTGGTAAAGAGAAAGTACGTGTCATGCTAGCGCAGGCATTGTACGGAAATCCTGATAACCTCCTTCTCGACGAACCTACCAATGATTTGGATATGGAGACAGTGACATGGCTGGAAGAATATCTTTCCAACTTTGAACATACGGTGCTTGTTGTGAGCCACGACCGTCACTTCCTCGACTCCGTCTGTACGCATACAGTCGATATTGACTATGGAAAGATCAATATGTTTGCCGGTAACTACAGTTTCTGGTACGAATCCAGCCAGTTGGCCCTCCGTCAGCAGCAGAACCAGAAGGCGAAGGCTGAGGAGAAGAAGAAAGAGCTCGAAGAATTTATCCGCCGTTTTAGTGCCAACGTAGCGAAGAGTAAGCAGACCACCAGCCGCAAGAAAATGCTGGAAAAACTGAATGTAGAAGAAATTAAACCTTCTTCACGCAAGTATCCGGGTATTATCTTCACTCCCGAACGCGAGCCGGGCAATCAGATTCTCGAAGTTGCCGGATTGAGCAAGAAGACGGAAGAAGGCGTAGTGCTTTTCAACGATGTCAACTTCAATGTAGAAAAGGGAGACAAAATTGTATTCCTGTCACGCAACCCGCGTGCCATGACTGCACTTTTTGAAATCATCAACGGAAATATAAAACCGGATTCGGGAACCTTCAACTGGGGGGTGACTATCACCACCGCTTACTTGCCTTTGGACAATACCGACTTCTTCAATACGGACCTGAACTTGGTGGACTGGTTGAGCCAGTTTGGCGAAGGAAACGAAGTGTATATGAAGAGTTTTCTCGGGCGTATGCTGTTCTCCGGTGAGGAAGTACTGAAGAAAGTGAGCGTACTTTCCGGAGGTGAAAAAATGCGTTGTATGATTGCCCGTATGCAGCTCAGGGGGGCAAACTGCCTCATTCTGGATACTCCTACCAACCACTTGGATTTGGAATCTATCCAGGCATTCAACAACAACCTGAAAACGTATAGAGGAAACATCCTGTTTTCGTCTCATGACCACGAATTTATTCAGACCGTTGCCAACCGTATCATCGAACTGACGCCGAACGGTATCATTGACAAGATGATGGAATACGACGAATATATCACGTCAGACCACATTAAAGAATTGAGAGCGAAGATGTACGGAGATAAGTAAGACTCCGGACATTACTGATAATAAAAAAGAGAGCGTATCAAGACATTGGTTTTTGATACGCTCTCTTTTTTAGGGATAATTTGTCATTCAAGTAACTTTGGAGCTACTATGAATTAGCATTCGCTATACATAACTTTATTCGTCTGACAGTTGTCAGACGAATAGAATTATGCAACAACAAAGATTGATTTATTAAATACGAGGGGTAGAAATGTGTTAACTCGGACTTAGTTTATAACCGTTGTCTTACTCTGATATAGGGCTATACTCTATATATCAAGGTTATTCCTTTACTTATTTCTTATAAATCAACTTACTCGGCACCCCGTCTCCAAACAGGTTATCGCCCAATGTTGTGATCTTATTTCCCGTAGCCAATACATAGCGGAGATTGTCACATCCCATAAATGCGCCGAACTCGATAGCAGTCACGCTGGCCGGAAGTTCGAGTGTACCGCAAAGACGTCCGCAGTTACTGAATACACGCTGTCCGATCGATTTGAGATTATGAGGTAACTTCATTCTCAATAAATATTTTTTTTGTGAGAAAGTAAAGTCAGGGATAGCTGTTGCGTTTGTTCTGGAAATATCCACTGAAACAAGGTTCGGCATATAGTCGCGGATAAGTTTGAAGTCGGCGTTGTCCAGTTTGCCTTCTATGGTGAGGAAGTTGATGTCTCTGGGTTGCAGACCGGATTTCAGGATTTCTTCTTCCAGTTTGCCCATTGCTCCCACTTGCAAAGTGGTTTCTACCGGTTCTCCCTCTATGAAAGCAAACTTTTCCCACCTATTCTTATAACGGTATTCATCGCTGCTGCCCAGCGGAACGAAAATAGCGGTAATGCTGTCCGCCAATGCCTCCGGCAACAGGTTAGGAGCTGTCTTTTTCCGGATCTGGCAGATTTTCAGGTTCTCGCACCCTTTGAAGGCGGCGTCTTCGATGTTCTTGATTTTCTCGGAGAGAATTATTTTCTCCAGGGTGGCTTTACCTTTAGTCACTCCGTCTACGATGTTCGAGAAAGCGTAAGTAGGGATGAAGTTCGGCATATAAACGCAAAGTTTTCCGTTGGGATAGGTACCGGCTTTCCCGGTGTACATCTTGATGTCTGCATTCGAAATGTCCAATACTTTCAGGTTGGGAAATTCATCACGCAGATGTCTGAAGTCCTCGGCATTTATTTTACCGGTCAAAGTGAGGTGGGTGATACTGTTGGCCTCATCCTCCGTCATCATGGAAATCAGCGTTCCGGGTTTACTTACAAAATAAGTCTTGCTCACTTGGGCGACTGCTCCTAATGCATTGGCAGCCAATATGAAACTAATCAATAGTAGTTTAATTTTCATAATTTTGCAGATTTGTTCAGGCAAATATAGGAAAAATAGGTAAGAGATAGTGTTTTTTTATGTTTTATATCTAATTTTGTAGCCGGATTAACAAATTGTAAAAATGGAGGCAGAAAACATTGTGGATAAAAAAGAACTGAAGGGACTTCCTATATGGGCGTGTATTTTGCTGTTTATAGTGGTGTTTTTTGTGTTTATGTTGTTGTATAGTGCATTGATACAAGGATTCCTTTCATTGGTTCTTGGAGTGGAGGCCCGTCACCCCGGAATAGTGGGGTATATTCTGCAAGAGACGGGTATGCTTTTGACCGCTTTGACTTCTGCTGTTATCATGCTTCGTTTTGAACGGCGTCCGTTCTCAGACTTGGGCTTGTCTGTCAAAGGACATGCGCGAGGATTGTGGTACGGATTGCTGATAGCTGTTCTGTTTTATCTGGTTGGCTTCGGACTGTCTCTGCTTTTGGGAGAAATAGAAGTGACCGGTTTTAAGTTTGAACCGGTGAATTTGCTCGGTTCGTGGGTCTTTTTTCTGTTGGTGGCGTTGTTTGAAGAGATTCTGATGCGCGGCTATATTCTCGGACGACTGCTTCATACACGTATGAATAAATTCCTGTCGTTATTTATATCATCGGCATTGTTTGCCTTGTTACATATCTTCAATCCGGAAATAGATTTCTTGCCTATGCTCAATCTGCTACTTGCTGGCATGCTGCTGGGAGCTTCTTACTTGTATACAAAGAATCTTTGTTTCCCTATCTCCCTTCATCTTTTCTGGAACTGGATTCAGGGACCGGTGTTGGGCTACGAAGTGAGTGGTAACAATTTCATATCTTCTATGCTGACTTTGCATCTGCCCGAGGACAATGTACTGAATGGCGGAGCCTTCGGGTTTGAAGGCTCGCTCATTTGCACAGTACTTATGATTGTATTGACGATTCTGATTGTTTGGTGGGGGGAAAAGAGAGAGGCGATCAGTCTTGCGGTACCCCAATCATGCTAAGTTGGATTCGTTTGCGGTCGGTATCCACATTTATAATCTTGACCATAACTTGCTGGTGAATGGATACGATTTCCGTAGGGTCGGAAATATATCGTTCGGCCAGTTGGGAGAGGTGTACAAGGCCATTCTCCTTGATACCTATATCGACGAAGGCACCGAAATTAGTGATGTTGCCTACAATGCCCGGAAGTATCATTCCTTCGCGCAAGTCGTTGATCGTACGTACGTTCTTATCAAATTCGAATACCTTAATGGTTTTACGAGGGTCACGTCCCGGTTTGTCGAGTTCTTGTAGGATGTCCTGTAAGGTAGGCAGTCCGACGGTGGGAGTGAGATAGTCGGAGATATTGATTTTCTGCCGGAGTTCCTTGTTAGCTATCAGTTCGTCGACGGTACATTTCAGGTCTTTGGCCATTTGCTCTACGATGTGGTAGCTTTCCGGATGTACGGCAGTGTTGTCCAACGGATTTTTGGCTCCGGGGATACGGAGAAAGCCGGCACATTGCTCAAAGGCTTTGGCACCCATGCGTGGGACTTTCATCAGTTCTTTCCGTGAGTTGAAGGCTCCGTTTTCTACACGATAGTTTACGATGTTCTGTGCCAGTTGAGGTCCCAGGCCGGAGATATACGTCAACAAATGGCTACTGGCTGTGTTCAGGTTGACACCAACGAGGTTGACACAGTTTTCTACTGTCTGGTCGAGTGCTTTCTTTAGCTTTGTCTGGTCCACATCGTGTTGGTATTGACCTACGCCGATAGATTTGGGATCGATTTTAACCAGTTCCGCCAATGGGTCCATGAGACGGCGGCCGATAGAGACTGCTCCCCGTACTGTAACGTCATAGTCGGGAAACTCATCGCGAGCGATCTTGGAAGCTGAATAGATAGAAGCTCCTTGTTCACTGACCATGAATACGGGAATTTGGCGGTCAAACGTTTGACGGTTGATAAAGTCTTCCGTCTCGCGGCTGGCCGTTCCGTTGCCGATAGAGATTGCTTCTATCTGGTAGGCTTCTATCATCTTGCGGAGTTTGGAAGCGGCTTCGCCGGGTTTGTTGACCGGGGGATGCGGATAGATATTTTCATTATGTATCAGGTTACCTTGTGCGTCTAGGCAGACTACTTTGCATCCGGTACGGAATCCGGGATCAATTGCGAGCACCCGTTTCTGTCCCAATGGAGCGGTAAGCAGTAGCTGGCGGAGGTTTTCCGTGAACACGCGTATGGCTTCTTCGTCCGCTTTTTCTTTGGATTGGGCGGCAAATTCCGTTTCAATGGAGGGTTTGAGCAGACGTTTGTAGGCATCGGCAGTGGCTTCGCTTACCTGATGGCTGCATTCGTTATTGCCTCGTACGAATTGGCGTTCCAAACGTTCGATACACGTCTCATCATCCGGAGTGATAGAGACTTTCAGCAGTCCTTCCGATTCTGCACGGCGGATAGCCAGCAAACGGTGGGAGGTGCAGCGTTTCAGAGACTCGGAGAAGTCGAAGTAATCCCGGTATTTGGCAGCTTCATCCTCTTTGCCTTTTACTACTTTGGCGATGATCTCCGCCTGTCGTCCGAACTGGTTACGCACTGCGTTGCGGGCATGTTCGTCTTCGTTCACTTGTTCGGCGATGATGTCACGGGCACCTTTTAGGGCATCGTCTATGTCTTTCACGTCACCTTTGACGAAGGAGGAGGCGCGGACGGCAAGATTATTCTCCCGTTGTAGCAAGAGGATTGTGGCAAGCGGTTCGAGTCCTTTTTGGCGGGCGGCTTCCGCACGGGTTTTCCGTTTGGGTTTGTAGGGGAGATAGACATCTTCCAGTTCCGTAGGGTTCCAGGTGTCGTTGATGCGCTTCTCGAGCTCGGCGGTCAGTTTACCTTGTTCGGTGATAGTGCCGAGAATCGTTTCCTTGCGTTTGGCTATGTCGCACAGCTTATCGTGTTGCTCCTTGATCTGCTCTATTTGAACTTCATCCAGTCCACCCGTAGCTTCTTTACGGTAACGGCTGATGAATGGTATAGTGGCACCTTCACCCAAAAGATGAAGGGTGCTGGCGATTTGTCTTTCCGGTATGCCTAATGATCCGGAAATCATCTTGTGAAATAATTCCATAAACAGTTTTTTGAAAATGAATGAGCGACAAAAATACATATAAATCTGTTATACCCGACAAGTTTTGTTATATTTGCATGCAAAATAAAAAAGGTCGCAGATTAAAACAACACAATTATGTCGAGATATGTAGGATACCTGTTCGTCTGTATTCTTTGGCTGTTCGTGCCTATGGGGGCATGGGCTGTCTCTAAAGATAAGAATCCCATTCTGATTATCTGCTCCTATAATCCGGCAGCGCACCAGACTTCGGTCACCATTTCCGATTATATGGAAGAATATGGCAAACTGGGAGGGCAGCGTGACATTATCATTGAAAACATGAACTGCAAAAGTTTCTCGGAAGCTCCGCTCTGGAGTGATATGATGACGCAGATTCTTTCTAAATACCAGGGAGAGAAGCATCCGGGACAAATTATTTTATTGGGTCAGGAAGCATGGGCGGCTTATTTGTCACAAAGGGATTCGATGCAGATAAAAGTGCCGGTCATGTGTAGCCTCGCGAGTAGTAATATCGTAATATTACCGAAGGATACCGTGAAGAATCTTGATAGCTGGATGCCCGAATCCGTAGATATTTTTGTTGACCACATGGATATTCCGGAACTCGAATCGGGCTTTATCAATCAGTATGATATAGAGGGGAATATACGTATGCTCCGGGCGTTTTATCCAAAAACGGAGCATATCGCTTTTATATCGGATAATACGTATGGCGGTGTGACTATGCAGGCATTGGTACGGAAGGAAATGGAAAAGTTCCCCGATTTGGATTTGATTCTTATGGACGGGCGTAAGCATACTATCTACACGATTGTGGAGGAGTTGAGACATTTGCCGGAAAATACGGTTATTATGGTGGGGACTTGGCGTGTGGATATGAATGAGGGGTATTTCATGCGGAATGCCACTTATGCCATGATGGAGGCGACTCCCGCTATTCCGGCTTTTACACCTTCTTCGGTGAGCTTGGGGTCTTGGGCAATTGGCGGCGTGCTTCCTGACTATCGGAAAGTGGGAAAGGAAATGGCACAGGAATCTGTACGAATGGATAGTCAGCCGGGAGATACGGCGAAACATCTTTCCGTGATTGGTTGTAAGGCTGTATTGGATAGCCGAAAGGTGAAGGAATGGGGATTGAATCCGAAAGTCTTGCCTTTTGATGTGCAGCTTATTAATCAGCCGGTTTCTTTCTATCAGCAGTATACGTATCAGATTTGGTCCGCTTGTGCGCTGTTTGTGATATTGGTGCTCGGATTATGTATTTCGCTGTTTTATTATTTCCGCACGAAACGTTTGAGGGATGAATTGTTGAAATCGGAGAAGGATCTGCGTGTAGCGAAGGATAGGGCGGAAGAATCGAATCGTCTGAAAAGTGCTTTTCTAGCTAATATGAGCCATGAGATACGAACGCCGTTGAATTCTATTGTCGGCTTTTCGGATGTACTGGCGGTAGGCGGCAGCACAGAGGAGGAACAACAGTCCTATTATCAGATTATTAAGACGAACTCAGATTTGTTACTTCGCCTGATTAACGATATTCTTGATCTTTCACGTCTGGAGGCGAACCGGGTGACGCTGACTTGGGAGGAGTGTGATGTGGTGCAGTTATGCAACCAGGTGGTGGCTTCTGTCAGTTTCTCGCGACGGTCGGATAATCAGTTTCTATTCAATACATCTTTCGAGAGTTTCCGAATGGAGACGGACGTGCAGCGTATGCAGCAGGTGATTATCAATTTGATGTCCAATGCCGATAAGTTTACAAAACAGGGAAAGATAACATTGGATTTTTCGGTGAATGAGGAGACGCAAATGGCTGTCTTTTCGGTGACGGACACGGGATGCGGTATTCCGAAGGAGAAACAGGCGTTGGTGTTCGAGCGTTTTGAAAAACTGAATGAATATGCGCAGGGGACAGGTTTGGGACTGTCTATCTGTAAATTGATTGTGTATAAATGGAAAGGAGAGATATGGATTGATCCTGATTACACAGGAGGGGCACGGTTTGTTTTCTCTCACCCGCTAAATATAGAAAAAGAATGAAACGATTTACATTGATTTATGTTTGGCTTCTTTTCCTCGTGCTGTCCGTTGTGGCGCAGGAAAAAGTGGTGAAGCTGAAGATTGTACAAACAAGTGATGTGCACGGCAACTATTATCCTTATAACTTTATAACCCGTCAGGAATGGAAAGGCAGCTTGGCGCGAATCTATTCTTTTGTACAGAAAGAGCGCCGGGAGTATAAAGAGAATCTTATTTTACTCGATAATGGTGATATCTTGCAGGGACAACCTACAGCTTATTACTATAATTATATAGATACGGTATCTCCTCATCTTTGTGCGGAGATGATGAACTATATGAAATATGATGCCGGCAATATGGGTAATCATGATGTGGAAACCGGACGCAGTGTGTTCGACCGTTGGATCGGGACTTGTGATTTCCCTATATTGGGAGCGAACATCATAGATACGTCTACCGGAGAAACGTATCTGCCACCGTACAAGGTACTGAGGCGTGACGGTGTGAAAATAGTTATCTTGGGAATGATTACCCCGGCTATTCCTGCATGGCTTTCCGAAAATTTGTGGAAGGGATTGCATTTTGACGATATGGAGGAGACGGCTCGTAAATGGATGAAGATTATTCGTGAAAAAGAGAATCCGGACTTAGTGATTGGCTTGTTCCATGCGGGGCAGGAAGCGTTTAAAATGTCCGGCAAATATAATGAGAACGCATCTCTGAATGTGGCGAAGAATGTACCGGGATTTGATATGGTATTAATGGGGCATGATCATGCCCGTGAATGTAAGAAGGTGGTGAATATTGTCGGAGATTCGGTCTTGATTATTGACCCAGCCAGCAACGGGGTGGTGCTCTCTAATGTGGATGTCACTCTGAAATTGAAAGACGGGAAATTGGTGGATAAAGATATCAGGGGGAGACTTACTGAAACGAAAGATTATGGAGTCAGCGAGGACTTTATGAAACATTTCGCTTCTCAGTATGAGACCGTGAAGAGGTTTGTATCCAAAAAGATAGGTACATTTACTGAAAGTATCTCTACTCATCCTTCTTTCTTCGGGCCTTCTGCTTTCATTGATTTGATACATACGTTGCAGCTTGATATTACGGGGGCGGATGTTTCTTTCGCTGCTCCGCTTTCATTTGATGCGGAAATAAAGGAAGGGGATGTATCTGTCAGTGATATGTTCAACCTGTATAAGTACGAGAATATGCTTTACGTGATGACATTGTCGGGAAAAGAAATTAAAGATTTTTTGGAAATGTCTTATTATATGTGGACAAATCGGATGAAATCGCCGGACGATCATTTGCTCTGGTTCAAGGAGAAGCGTCGCGAAGGTGCGGAGGACAGGGCCTCTTTCCAGAATTACAGTTTTAACTTTGATTCGGCATCAGGCATTATTTATACGGTGGATGTCACCAAACCACAAGGAGAGAAGGTGACGATTGCCAGTATGGCCGATGGCTCTCCTTTCCTTATGAACAAGGTATATAAGGTGGCTCTGAACTCTTATCGCGGTAACGGTGGTGGCGAGTTACTGACTAAAGGCTCCGGGATTCCACAGGAGAAATTGAAAGACCGTATTATTTTCTCTACGGACAAGGACCTTCGCTTCTATCTGATGAATTATATCGAGAAGAAAGGGATAATGGACCCGAAGGCGTTGAACCAGTGGAAATTTATTCCTGAAGAGTGGACAGTCCCTGCCGCCAAACATGATTATGAGTATTTATTCGGGGTGGTCAATAAGTAACTAATTTTGTTCATTTTGTCAGATAATCTTTTTGTTTGGTTGTATATCTGATTAATAGCTGGTATATTTGTCGCTAAAAAAGAGAGAGAGTATGGAGATTCAAGGTGTTCCGAAAATAGGTATTTCTTCGGTAGTTCATTCCAAGCATATAGATCCTGACTGCATTGATGTGGTTGACAATGATATAGCGCTCTTCGATACGGAGAGCGTTGTTTCCTTGTATAGCGGACCTAGTAAGCTGGAGGTAGTTACAGTGGGCCTCTGTTTGGGAGGTGGTAGTAAATTTAATATTAGTTTACGCGAGTATGAAATAGTTCCGGGACGAATGGTGATTGTCTTGCCGAATCAGATTATCGAGCATAGGTGGTTTAGTCCTGATTTCAAGGCTATTTTCTTTGCGGTATCAAAGAATTTGCTGGAAGCATTGCCTAAAGTGGGGAATGTACTTTCTCTGTTCTTTTATTTGAAAGATTATCCTTGTTTTGACCTTACGCCGCATGAACAGGATATTATCCGGGAATATTATAGCTTTATCAGGAAAAGATTGAAGAATAAGGAGGACTTGTATCGTAGAGAAGTCGTAATGGGACTGATGCAAGGTTTTTTCTTCGAACTTTGCAATATCTTTAATAGCCATGCTCCGACTGCCGCCGCTACGGTGAAGAATAAAAGTCGGAAAGAGTATATATTCGAGCGTTTCTATGAATCTCTGATAGAATCTTATCAATCGGAACGTAGTGTGAAATTTTATGCCGACCAGTTGTGTCTGACACCGAAACATCTCTCAGGTGTGGTGAAAGAAGTCAGTGGTAAAACGGTGGGGGAGTGGATTGATGAGCTGGTGATTCTGGAGGCAAAAGCGCTTCTGAATTCTTCGAGTATGAATATACAAGAGATTGCCGACCGGCTCAATTTTGCAAACCAGTCTTTCTTCGGGAAATATTTTAAGCATTATACCGGTATGTCTCCTAAAGAATACCGCAAAAGCCGATAACGGAATATTCTGTTATCATATATGTTTTGTCTTCATTGTGCGTTGTTTTTTACTATAAGACGCCGGAACGTACCCGGCTTAGTGTTTCCGGCGTCATCAGCAGGTAAGAGGCGATATGTGCCAATGGAGCTCGTTTGATGATTTCCGGATGCGTTTCGAGCAGGAGGTTATAACGTTCACGTGCCGATTCGAAGCGCCATGAGTCCGCTTTGATTTGGGATACGATTAAAGAGTATTCCAGTATTTTTTGATAAAACATATTGATTTCCCAATTTTCTTTGGCTAACTTAAATAGCATATCCCGCGGAAACATGTAAAGAACAACAGGCTCTAATGTTTCTACAATTAGTTTTGTCGGTACTTGTTTCAGGAAACTTTCAATACACATCACGATACATCCTTCGTAAGAGAAATGTTCGGTAACATCTTTTCCGTTTTTATAGTAATACTGCCTAAGCATTCCTTTGCCGACAAAAACAATTTCATGGGCTACTTCTCCTTCATTCAGTGCTATGGCTCCTTTCGGATATTCTTCACGAATGAGAATGTTTTCGATCTGCCTTCTTCCCTCTATACTCATCTCCGGAAAGCGGGAGTTTACAACGGCGTTTACTGTCTCTCTTAATAGTGTGTCCATTTCTTTTTTGTCTTGATGTGTGCAAAAATACTAAAAACGGTTGACATAAATCAAGTGTGGCACAAAAAAGATGTATCTTTGTACTTAAAATCAAGATGTAGGCGATGATGAATAAAATTATAGGAGCGGCTGTATTGCTGCTTTGTTTTTGCAGTTGTGTGAAGGATAATGATGCGATATATTATCCTGTGGGTAATGTGGATATTGAAAAAGGCGGTCCGGCTCTGGAAGTAGGATCTAATAGTATTTTGGTGGCTGAGAGCTATAATGAAGAGGATTATGTATTGGATACGCTTGCGCAGTATCCGGGTGATCCGACTCTTGGCAAGCTGACGTTTATGATTAATCTGAAAAATCAGTCGGGAACCCGGGAGGTTGCAGAGTTCAATGGTGTAGGTAAATCCGTATTGACTATGAGCCTCGGTTACAAAGACGGTAATTATCCGGTAGAAAGCCAGATTCCTGTTTATACTTCCGCAGATGCTACTGCTAGTTATGCCATTAAACTTCGTTTAAAGGGAGAGTTAACTTTAACCGACGATGAATGGATGATTGATTATGTTTATGCTCAACTGGCCGGTTTATTCCAGCCTTATCCGCCAGCGTCTTTCCCGGAAGTCTTTATGTGTAAAGGAGGGGAACAGTCTTTTGCTACTTTTGATTCATTTCGCAGGACCTGGACATTTGATATAACTTATGATCATTCCGAGCTTTCTTTTAGTCAATTATACTTTAACTTATTTGTTAATCTGGCTGGGCAAAAGCGGGAAGACAGAATCCGGCTGAGGATAGATAAAGATTCCTACTTTAAGATATATAAAATAAAAGAGGAAATGTAGTTTAACTACATTTCCTCTTTTATTTAGTAGTGGGTACGAGAATCGAACTCGTATTACATGCGTGAGAGGCATGTGTCCTAACCGTTAGACGAACCCACCGGCATTTTATGGATTTAAAAAGAGCCAAGTCTTATAAACTTAGCTCTTTTTCTCTTGAGATTTGTTTGCGGAAGCTGGGGGATTCGAACCCCCGGTACCCTTGCGAGTACGTCAGTTTAGCAAACTGGTGGTTTCAGCCACTCACCCAAACTTCCTTGAACCCGCATTCTCTCTCAAATGCGGTGCAAATATAGGGGGAACTTTTGGACTACGCAAATCTTTTAGCAAGATTTTTTTAGTCTGTTTTTTGAAAAATCAGATAACTTGCTATGTTTCAAATGTTAAACGAATGATTTTTTTTTCGATATCTTTTATTTTTTGTTACGAAGGAAAGAACTTGAAACATATTGACGGTATCTGCTTGCGATATTGACGGTATCTTAGTGAGATAGGGTAACTATGTCGACCGGACAGTGACGCTATATTTCAGAGCATAAAAAAAGGCTATCTATCCCAGACAGCCAATCTTTTGTTAACCTTAAATCTAATACTATGAAAAACACATTACAAAGATACGGACTTCTGTTAAATTAGCAAGTAAAGCAAGAAAAAACAGATGTTTTATAACATTGATTAAATAATTCATTCTACTATTCAATCTTTATTAAGATTTTTACTGCTTTGAATGCTATATTCCCAATATTTATCACATAGTTGCAGGTAACTTGTCTCGGCACTCTTACCTCCCAAGGAGATAGCATACATCTTTGTTTGTTTTGCTTTTGCATGTTCTATGCTTCGAGCTAACATATAATCAACGGGACGCATCTCAAAGTCGGATACGGTGATGATATCTGTTTCCATATATTGGTAATCGGAGGCAAAGATACGAGATTTCTTTGAGATAGGTTTATTGGGTACAGAGGGATTTACCTCCATAATTAGGCAATTTCCTCCGTACAAGTAGGACTTTTCAGTTTCATAAGGAAAATTCATTCTATACTTTTGTCATATCGAAAGATAAATGATATAAATAAGGACCATAAAAATAAAGGATTATGAAAACGAACGCATTCAAATACTTAGGTATAGCTTTAATGGCATTGATGATGATTAGCCTTACTTCTTGCGAAGTAGAAATTGATAGCTTTTATGATGATGATAATATCGGTGGCGGGTATTATTCCCGTTCGTCGGAATTGTGCAGTCGCACATGGATCAGTTATTACCGTGACGCAGACGGGAACCGTTGTTGTCAAGAACTGGATTTTTATTTAGACCGTACAGGGGTTGATTACATACGAGTGGAATACCGTAACGGAGATGTGGAAGTTTTTGAATATAATTTCCGGTGGAACTGGGAAAACTATGCACAAACATCTATCAGGATGTCCTACGGTCCGGGTGATGTTTCCTATCTGGATGATGTGTACCTTGGTGGAAACAGATTAAGCGGTTATCTGGACGGAAGGGATAACTTTGTGGAATATCAGGGAAGCAGGTAAAAAAAACAATAGGTATCGGAGATAACAAGATGCAGGTAGAAAGACGAGGACAAAGAAGGATAAGATAAAAATGTGTCAGGGGTTAATGACAGAATGATAGGTAGGAGAGGTAAAAGGTTGCCAATAGGATTTCAGGAATAAGGGTTAGAGTATAAATAGGGCGCGAAATGAAAGCATAAAAGTTTTGAACGGGACTAAATAGTTTTTATCTTTGCGCCCTATTAGTTTTATATATACATGGAGTGGTTATCTAGTCTATTTCTCGAACATTCTGCCTTACAGGCTGTTGTGGTACTTTCACTGATTTCTGCGATAGGTCTGGGCTTGGGAAGAGTGCATTTCTGGGGTATATCCCTGGGAGTCACTTTTGTTTTTTTTGCCGGTATACTTGCCGGGCATTTCGGGCTTTCGGTTGACCCGCAGATGTTGAATTACGCAGAAAGTTTCGGTCTGGTTATCTTTGTTTATTCTCTCGGTCTACAAGTGGGGCCCGGTTTTTTCAGTTCTTTCCGGAAAGGAGGAGTGACGTTGAATATGTTGGCGTTGGGAGTTGTTCTTCTGGGTACTTTATTAACGGTGGTAGCCAGTTATGCTACAGGTATATCACTTCCCGATATGGTTGGTATTCTTTGCGGAGCAACGACAAACACTCCGGCGTTGGGAGCGGCGCAGCAGACATTGAAACAAATGGGCATGGATAGTAGTACGCCTGCTCTGGGATGTGCCGTGGCCTATCCAATGGGAGTAGTCGGTGTGATTCTTGCCGTTTTGTTAATTCGTAAAGTATTGGTTCGCAAGGAAGACTTGGAAATAAAGGAGAAGGATGATGCGAACAAAACCTATATTGCAGCGTTTCAAGTACATAATCCTGCTATTTTCAATAAAAGCATAAAGGATATAGCTCATTTGAGTTATCCTAAGTTTGTTATTTCCCGTTTGTGGCGTGACGGACATGTCAGTATTCCGACTTCTGATAAAGTGTTGAAGGAAGGTGATCGCTTGCTGGTGATTACGGCTGAAAAAGATGCGCTGGCTCTGACTGTGCTTTTCGGCGAACAGGAAAATACGGATTGGAACAAAGAGGACATTGACTGGAATGCGATTGACAGTGAACTGGTCTCCCAGCGCATTGTTGTCACTCGCCCTGAACTGAACGGGAAGAAATTGGGAGCGCTCCGGTTGAGAAATCATTATGGAATCAATATCAGCCGTGTCTATCGTTCGGGTGTACAACTGCTCGCCACTCCGGGATTGATACTTCAGTTGGGTGACCGACTGACGGTAGTAGGGGAAAAGGCAGCCATTCAAAACGTGGAAAAAGTGCTAGGTAATGCTGTCAAGAGTTTGAAAGAACCTAATTTAGTTGTTATATTTATTGGTATCGTGTTGGGATTGGCGTTAGGTGCTATTCCTTTTTCTATTCCGGGTATCAGTACTCCTGTAAAACTAGGCTTGGCAGGTGGTCCTATTATTGTCGGTATCCTTTTAGGTACGTTTGGACCACGGATACACATGATTACCTACACTACTCGTAGTGCCAATTTGATGTTACGTGCCTTGGGACTCTCAATGTATCTAGCCTGTCTGGGACTAGATGCTGGGGCACATTTCTTCGATACGGTATTCCGTTCGGAAGGGCTACTGTGGATCGGTTTAGGAGCCGGACTGACAATCATCCCAACTGTTTTAGTGGGCTTTGTAGCCTTCAAGATGATGAAGATCGATTTTGGCACAGTGTCCGGTATGCTATGCGGAAGTATGGCGAATCCTATGGCATTAAATTATGCAAATGATACAATTCCCGGTGATAACCCGTCTGTAGCCTATGCGACAGTATATCCATTGTGTATGTTTCTACGGGTGATTATTGCACAAGTACTGTTGATGTTCTTATTAGGTTGAAAATAAATTTTATATGAAAATTGTAAACGAGTAAATAAAAAATATATTTATCACGGATAACTGAATGGAATGATTCCGAACAACGAACATAGGAAGCAAAGTAATTGTTAATTAGTAAATTGTAATAAAATAGAATGACTGCTCAAAGTAATATAACTCCTGAAAGTATTGTGGGCGATCTCCGCTACCTTCAATTGCTTTCCCGTAGTTTTCCTACTATTGCCGATGCTAGTACGGAAATTATCAATCTGGAGGCTATCTTGAATCTGCCTAAGGGGACAGAACATTTCCTGACAGATATACACGGTGAATATGAAGCATTCCAACATGTACTGAAAAATGCTTCAGGTGCGGTAAAGCGTAAAGTGAATGAAATATTCGGCAATACTCTCCGTGAAGCGGAAAAGAAAGAACTCTGTACGCTGATTTACTATCCCGAAGAAAAACTTCAACTGGTGAAAGCTCGTGAGAAGGACTTGGACGATTGGTATCTGATTACTCTGAACCAACTGGTGAAGGTCTGTCAGAATGTGTCTTCCAAGTATACGCGTTCTAAAGTGCGTAAATCGTTACCTGCCGAGTTCTCCTATATTATTCAGGAATTATTGCATGAATCGTCTATCGAACCGAATAAACATGCTTATATCAATGTAATTATCAGTACGATTATTACAACAAAGCGGGCAGATGACTTCATCATTGCTATGTGTAACCTGATTCAACGGCTGACTATTGACTCCCTGCATATTGTCGGTGACATCTACGACCGTGGTCCTGGTGCGCATATCATCATGGATACTTTATGTAATTATCATAATTTTGATATTCAATGGGGAAACCATGATATTCTTTGGATGGGTGCTGCTTCGGGCAATGACAGTTGCATCGCTAATGTGATCCGTATGTCTATGCGTTACGGTAATTTGGGCACATTGGAAGATGGTTATGGTATTAATCTGCTGCCATTGGCTACCTTTGCTATGGATACTTATGCTGATGATCCCTGTACTATCTTCATGCCGAAGATGAATTTTGCCGACGCTCACTATAATGAGAAAACCCTGCGTTTGATTACCCAGATGCATAAAGCGATTACTATCATCCAGTTTAAGTTGGAGGCTGAAATCATCGACCGTCGTCCTGAATTCGGCATGGAGAACCGGAAACTTTTAGAGAAGATAGACTTCGACCGTGGTGTCTTTGTGTACGAGGGAAAAGAATATGTCCTGCGTGATACCAACTTTCCGACAGTAGACCCAGCCAATCCTTATCGGCTGACAGAAGAGGAACGTGAACTGGTAGAAAAGATTCATTATTCATTTATGAATAGTGAGAAGTTGAAGAAACATATGCGCTGTCTGTTTACGTATGGCGGGATGTATTTGGTTTCCAACTCGAATCTTCTTTATCATGCTTCCGTACCTTTAAATGAAGATGGCAGTTTCAAGCGTGTCAAAATCCGGGGAAAGGAATACTGGGGACGCAAGCTACTGGATAAGGCCGACCAGTTGATTCGTACCGCTTACTTTGATGAAGAAGGAGAGGAGGATAAGGAATTTGCTATGGACTATATCTGGTATATGTGGTGCGGTCCTGAAGCTCCTCTGTTTGATAAAGATAAAATGGCTACTTTTGAGCGCTACTTTGTAGAAGATAAAGAACTGCACAAAGAGAAGAAAGGGCATTATTATACATTGCGTAATCGTGAGGATATTTGTGACCGGATTCTGGAAGAATTTGGTGCTTCGGGTCCTCATTCGCATATCATCAATGGTCATGTGCCGGTAAAGACTATTCAGGGCGAACAGCCGATGAAAGCTAACGGCAAACTTTTTGTGATTGACGGTGGATTTTCAAAGGCTTATCAGCCGGAAACAGGGATTGCAGGATATACGCTTGTTTACCATTCTCACGGTATGCAGCTTGTACAGCATGAACCATTCCAGTCGCGGCAGAAAGCAATTGAGGAAGGGCTGGATATTAAGTCTACCAATTTTGTACTGGAATTCAATTCACAACGAATGATGGTGAAAGATACTGATAAAGGAAAAGAGCTGGTAACGCAGATTCAGGATTTAAAAAAGCTACTTGTTGCTTATCGTACCGGATTGATAAAAGAGAAGATATAAAAGAATAGTAAGTAGTGATTAACAATGAACGGTGAATAAGTTGCAACGTAATAAAGCAACTTGTTCACCGTTCACTATTTTGTATACTGTTTGCTATACATACATTCTTTTTTAGAAAAGAACAATGCCTGCTTCAATGATAACACCTTTATCGTAATTGCTTGATTTATTATAGAACCGGGTAAGTCCGTAACCACCCGTTGCAAAAATACCGAATTTTGGAGTAAACTGATATTCCAGATTGGCACGGGCTTGCAGTGCATATAGGCGTTTTGGAATTACTTCATCCTTATTGTCGAATGCTTCAATGTGTTGATAACCAAGATCTCCGCTGATAGATAGTCCTTTATAAACAGGGAAGGAAATACCAGCACGATAGGAGGCGCTGGCTGAGAACTTGTCATTTAAGTCCTGATACATGGAACCGACTCCCAGAATTGTATAGAACAGCTGGTTCTTGAAACGCACACCGATGTTGGCAGCTGTAGAATTGCCACCATACAGCATCATTTGCACTTTCGTATCAGGATTGGCATTGACCAGACCCAGTTGCAATCCTTTCATATCTTCCCTATAATAATTGACCAGACCAATTTGTAAACCACGGGCTTTTGTTGCATAGTTGCATAAAGCGATCTGTAAGCCATTCAGTTTTCGGGCAGTAATATTGGCAATACCTGCAATCTGCAAACCATTCATATCTTCGCCCACCACATTCAGTAGTCCGGAAGTTACCATACCGTTATAACTCTGTCCGGTGATATTGGCTGCGCCGGAGAACTGAAAGCCCGAAGCCATGTTTCCTGTCACATTCATAAAACCGCTCATCATCACTCCCGAAGTATTATCTCCTCCGATGCTGGTAAGACCGGCAATAATTACCCCTTTTGTACCGTCTCCGGTAATATTTACTAATCCGGCAGTAGAAAGTCCTATGGTATTGTCACCGCTGATATTGCTGACACCCGCTATCTGAACACCGCGCATTGTTCCACCTGCCAAGTTAGCCAAACCTGTGATTTGCACTCCATTCATGTCGCCATGCACTACGCTTCCCAATGCATTGATACCGACACCATTCAGGCGGTTCAACGTAGAAAGCAGACCGATATTGACATAGGTCGTCTGCGTACTGTCATGCGGCTGCGTACATATATCTTTCCAAATGGAAATATTGATACCCGCACTCTTATTCTGTGCCGGCAAACAAACGGCAGCCATGAGAATAGCTGCCGTGAGGATTGTTTTTCTTATCTTCATTTTTAATATATTTCTCTTTCTCTTGATTTCTTTTTTCTCGGTTCAGGTGGAAATGCATGGGAGGATAATTATCCTTTCGCTTCCTGATACAGATAACGCTTAATACTCTTTTTCGGCGTCTTTTCAAATTCTTCCGGATAAATCTTCATTTTTGAGATCTGACTATATGCCGGCAACATAGCATTCAACGCCACTCGGTTTTCTTCCATAACCCGTTCAATGTCCTCGTTCTTCAAACCGTGGGCAAAAGCATCATCAAAGTCCGGATAAACAAGTCCGACGAGCTTTTCGTTCTGCTGGACAATAATACTTTCGGCCACATAGGGCAGGTTGTTCAACTTGTCTTCTATTTCTTCCGGATAAATATTCTGTCCGCTGGCACTGAGCAATAAGTTTTTGCTGCGTCCCTTGATTGTAATATTTCCTTCCGCATCTTTCAACGCCAGGTCTCCTGTGTGCAGCCAGCCGTCTTTATCTATAACTTCTTTTGTAGCTTCTTCATTTTTGTAATATCCCAGCATAACATTCGGTCCTTTACAAACTATTTCTCCTACGATATTTTCCGGGTCGGAAGATAGAACCTGTACATCCATACGTGGTACAGCTTTTCCGCAAGAGCCGGGTTTGAACCTTCTCCAATCTTCATAGCAGATAATCGGACCACATTCTGTCATTCCATAACCTACTGTATAAGGAAAATCAATCATTTTCAGGAATTGCTCAACTTCCTGATTGAAAGCTGCACCCCCTACGATAACTGCTTTGAAGTTTCCGCCGAACGCCTTAATCATTTCTTCGCGTACCGTTGCTTTAATCTTATCGTTGATAATAGGTACTTTCAGTAATATTTTCATGGCCGGAGTCTCCAACTTCGGAAGTACACTCTTTTTGATAATCTTTTCGATAATCAGTGGGACGGCAACGATCAAACTGGGTTTTACTTCTTCAAATGCCTGGAAAATGATTTTCGGACTTGGCATACGGGTCAGGAAGTAGATGTGACATCCTACGGAGAACTCATAAAGAAATTCGAAAGCCAGTCCGTACATGTGCGCCATAGGAAGCATGGATACAATCTTGTCTCCGGCTTCCAACTCCAATACTTCAAATGCAAATTTAGTATTCGACCACAAACTACGATAGGGGAGCATTACTCCTTTTGAATAACTGGTCGTTCCGGAAGTATAATTGATAACGGCTAATTCTTCGGGTTCGTCTTTGTGGTATTCGATATGTTCTCTACGGAAATTTTTCGGATATTTTTTGCCGAACATTTCATTCAAATGTTCGCGTGCGTGAGTTAACCGTTCACTACGGGATACCAGCAGGGTGAAGTCATTCATCATCAGGATACCTTCGAGTAGTGGCATTGCCGATTCGTTCAGGTTTTCCCATACCATATCTCCTACAAACAGCAGTTTGGCTTCGGAATGGTTGACGATATTGTGTACATTGTCTGCTTTAAACTCGTGGAGAATAGGAACGATTACTGCTCCGTACGTCAGTGTAGCAAGGAAAGTTACTCCCCAATGGGAGCTGTTTCTTCCGCATACGGCAATCTTATCTCCTTTGCGGATTCCACTTTCCTCAAAAATTATATGGAGTTTTTCGATTTTGCGGGCTACATCTTTATACTGAAGGGTGGCTCCCTTGTAATCTGTCAGGGCATCCAAATCCCAATTGTTCTTGATACTATTCTCAATGTAAGCTATAAAACTTTGTTCCATTGTTTTTGCACATTTGGTATTAAATTGTGCAAATATAGCAATTAAATTAAGAATGGAAAATTAACTATGAAGAATTTTTGGAGAGGGTGGAGAGAAGAGTGAGTCTGTGATATGCTATAAGCTAAAATAATTATACTGATAGCATATCAACAGATTGTTTGATTTTTTATTTCAAGTACCATTCATACATCTTTCGCACACCTTCCTCGATTTCGATTTTGTGATGCCAACCCAGTGCGTGCAGTTTCGAAGGATCGGTTAGCTTACGCATCGTGCCGTCCGGTTTACTGCTGTCGAAAGTCAGTTTGCCTTGATAGCCTACTGTCTCTACGATCCGCTCGGCAAGTTGTCGAATAGTGATTTCCTTACCTGTTCCGATGTTGATATGACAGTTACGGATATCCTTGCTACCTTCTTTATATGTATCTTTGAAGTCAACGTGTTCCATGACGAATACACTGGCGTCTGCCATTTCTTCACTCCAAAGGAACTCGCGGAGAGGAGTTCCCGTACCCCACAATGTCACTTCCGTTTCACTGATACCATATTTGCTTAGGATAGCCAGAATTTCTTCTTTCGGACTGTCTCCGTTGATACCTTCTACCGGGCGCAGGTTCATATCCTTTCGGACAGCCTCCCAGTTGCCTTCTTTCAGGCAATGGGCCAGATGAATCTTGCGGATCATAGCAGGCAGTACATGGCTGCGTTCCAAATCGAAGTTATCATTCGGACCATATAAGTTGGTCGGCATCACAGCGATGTAGTTTGTTCCATATTGCAGGTTGAAACTTTCACACATCTTCAGACCGGCAATCTTGGCGATGGCATACGGCTCGTTGGTATATTCCAACGGAGAAGTAAGTAATACATCCTCTTTCATCGGCTGCTTGGCGTCACGTGGATAAATACAGGTACTTCCGAGAAAGAGTAGCTTTTTTATGTTGTGGCGGAAACTTTCCCCGATGACATTCTGTTGGATTTGCAGATTTTTGTAGATAAAGTCGGCGCGGTAGATACTGTTTGCCATGATGCCGCCAACGAAGGCAGCAGCAAGGAATACATATTCCGGCTGTTCTTCATCGAAAAACTGGCGGACAGATACACTGTCGAGCAGGTCAAGCTCCTTGTGAGTGCGACCTACCAGATTCGTGTATCCTTTATTCTGCAAATTTTTCCAGATAGCAGAACCCACGAGACCGTGGTGTCCTGCTACATATATTTTTGCATTCTTTTCCATTCTTCCGTTTAATGTTTGTTCGCGATCATGCGTTTCACCTTTTCCATGTCGTGGCGTACCATGATACGGACCAGTTCTTCAAATGAAGTCTTGCACGGATTCCAACCCAGCAATGTTCTTGCTTTGGTCGGGTCGCCTAACAACTGTTCAACTTCCGATGGACGGAAATATTTGGGGTCAACTTCTACCAATGGCTTGCCGGTGTCTACGTCAATTCCCTTTTCATTTATGCCCTCGCCTTCCCAGCGGAGTTCGATGCCTGCTTCCTTGAAAGCTAGCGTAGCAAATTCGCGTACCGTATGCATTTCTCCAGTAGCGATTACGAAATCTTCTGGAACGTCATGCTGCAGAATCAGCCACATACATTCTACGTAATCTTTGGCGTATCCCCAGTCTCGGCGTGCATCCAGATTACCTAGATACAGCTTGTCCTGTTCGCCCTGTGCGATGCGGGCGGCAGCCAGAGATATTTTGCGGGTAACAAAAGTCTCGCCACGGCGTTCGCTCTCGTGGTTGAACAAGATACCGTTTACGGCAAACATACCGTAGCTTTCGCGATAGTTTTTGGTAATCCAGAAACCATATTGTTTGGCTACCCCGTACGGAGAACGGGGATAGAACGGAGTTGTCTCTTTCTGTGGAACTTCCTGCACTTTACCGAACAACTCGGAAGTGGAAGCCTGATAGATACGGGTTTTCTTTTCCAGTCCCAGAATCCGTACCGCTTCGAGCATACGGAGCGTACCGATAGCGTCCGCTTCGGCAGTATATTCCGGAACATCAAATGATACCTTTACGTGGCTTTGGGCAGCCAGGTTGTAAATTTCATCAGGTTGCACTTGTTGAATGATACGGATTAACGAACTGGAATCTGTCATATCCCCATAATGCAGATTGATCGTACGTTTCTGTTTCATGTCGCGCACCCATTCATCAAAATATAAATGTTCGATACGTCCCGTATTGAACGACGAAGAACGACGAAGGATACCGTGAACTTCGTAACCTTTTTGCAAAAGTAATTCGGCAAGATACGAACCGTCTTGTCCGGTAATGCCTGATATTAGGGCTTTTTTCATA
This sequence comes from Bacteroides caccae, assembly GCF_002222615.2. Classification (NCBI taxonomy): domain Bacteria; kingdom Pseudomonadati; phylum Bacteroidota; class Bacteroidia; order Bacteroidales; family Bacteroidaceae; genus Bacteroides; species Bacteroides caccae. The sequence continues at coordinate 2,811,420 of NZ_CP022412.2, forward strand.
CGTTATAATTGTTTATTTGGAATAATACGGGCGCAAATGTCGACATTTTTTGCAGTATATGCAAACCTCTTTCAATTTATTTTTCAGCACAGTCGTTCAGCACGGTTTTTGCCCATTATTTTGTCGATAATCAAAGCAATAGCTCCATCTCCGGTTACGTTGCAAGCTGTTCCGAAACTGTCCATGGCAATGTAAAGAGCAATCATCAATGCTTGTGCTGATTCATCGAAGCCGAGCATGGACTGCAAGATACCTAGTGCCGCCATGATTGCTCCTCCAGGAACACCCGGTGCAGCTACCATTGTAATCCCCAGCATAAAGATAAACCCGGCAAATAGGGGAAAGTCGAACGGTATTCCCTGCATCATCATCAATGCCAGTGCACAGGCTACGATTTTCAGAGTACTGCCCGACAGGTGAATCGTGGCGCATAGTGGAATAACGAAGCCGGCAATGTCTGAGGATACTCCGTTCTTCTTCGTCTGCTCCAGTGTGACGGGGATAGTGGCTGCTGAAGATTGTGTGCCTAAAGCCGTGAAATATGCCGGCATCATCTTTCCGAGCAGTTTAAACGGATTTTTGCGCACGAATAATGCTGCAATGGAATATTGGAAAACCAGCAGGAAGATATGAAGAATGAAAATTACTCCGATAATTTTGATAAATACCATTAAGATAGCGTATACTTGTCCGGAGTGCGTCATGTTTAGAAAAATACCGAAGATATAAAGCGGAAGCAACGGCAGAATGACAGCACTAATCATGCGGACGATGATCTCCTGGAAGTCCCTTGCCACGTTTTTTAGCGCATCGCTGTTCAGGGAGGCGAGCCCCAACCCCAGCGTAAAAGCGAAAATTAACGCGGTCATTACATTCATCAGCGGAGGAATGGAGACGGAGAAGTAGGGAAGAATTCCTTGTGCTTCGCTTACTTCTTCGAGCGGCACGCCCGGTTCGATGAGTGATGGGAATACTGTGACTCCTGTGAAATAGGAGAGAAAACCTGAAAACAACGTAGCACCGTATGCAATGAGTGCGGTGACAAGCAACATCTTTCCCGCACCTTTACCAATGTCGGCAATAGCCACAGTGACCAGTCCGACGATAATCAGTGGAATGGAAAAGTTGAGAAACTCACTGAAAATACCGTTGAATGTAACAAATATCCGTACCAGTGGTGCCGGGAAAACTGTACCGATAGCAATACCTAGTATGATAGCGATAATGATACGCGGCAATAAGCCGATTTTAATCTTCTTCATCCTTGTTTTTATTTGTAGACCACAAAAATAATGTTTTAATCTAAATATTGCGAACAAATGTTCTTTTCAAGTGTTACTATGATAAACATTATATCAAAATATACAAGTTATGACAAATCAGAATAAAACAGATATCGGGCTAATCGGCTTGGCTGTAATGGGCGAGAATTTAGCATTAAATATGGAGAGTAAAGGCTGGTATGTATCAGTTTACAACCGTACTGTTCCCGGAGTGGAAGAAGGAGTCGTAGACCGCTTTATGAATAGCCGTGCAAAAGGTAAAAATATTGAAGGATTCACAGATATAAAAGCATTCGTTGATTCGATAGCTACCCCTCGTAAAATAATGATGATGGTTCGTGCCGGAAATCCGGTAGACGAATTGATGGAACAACTTTTTCCGTTGCTTTCGCCCGGAGATATTCTTATCGACGGTGGTAACTCCAATTATGAAGATACCAACCGGCGTGTCAAACTGGCCGAATCGAAAGGTTTTCTTTTCGTCGGTAGTGGTGTGTCCGGAGGGGAAGAAGGAGCATTGAACGGTGCGTCTATCATGCCCGGTGGTTCGGAAAAAGCATGGTCGGAAGTGAAGCCGATTCTTCAGAGTATTGCAGCAAAAGCACCGGATGGTACACCGTGTTGCCAATGGGTAGGCCCTGCCGGTTCGGGACATTTTGTGAAGATGATTCACAATGGTATTGAGTACGGTGATATGCAGTTGATCGCCGAAGCTTATTGGGTGATGAAGAATCTGATTGATTTGAATAATGAAGAAATGGCGGATGTGTTCGCCCGTTGGAATGAAGGAAAGCTGCGCAGCTATCTGATTGAAATCACTGCCAACATTCTCCGTCATAAAGACAAAACCGGGGGATATCTTATTGATAAGATTCTGGATGCAGCAGGACAGAAAGGAACCGGTAAATGGTCGGTTATTAATGCTATGGAACTAGGTATGCCGTTGGGGCTGATTGCCACGGCAGTATTCGAACGCAGCCTTTCCGCACAAAAAGACCTGCGTCGTCTGGCTTCCAAACAATTCCAGTGTCAACATACACAACCTATATATAATAAGGCGGAACTTGTAAAGAATATCTTTTCCGCCCTTTATGCTTCTAAACTAGTCTCTTATGCACAGGGATTCGCCGTGTTGCAACGTGCTTCCGATGCTTTCGACTGGCATCTTGATCTGGCCTCCATTGCTCGTATGTGGCGTGGCGGATGTATCATTCGTAGTATATTCCTCAACGATATTGCTGCCGCTTTCGAAGCACCCGATAAACCTAAGCACTTGTTACTGGCTCCTTATTTCCGAGAAGAAATCAAGACGTTGCTTTCCGGTTGGAAGAGTCTCGTTGCAGAAGCGATGAAAGAAGAACTGCCCGTTCCGGCTTTTTCTTCTGCTTTGAATTATTTCTATTCACTCACTTCTGCCGATTTGCCCGCTAACCTTGTGCAAGCGCAGCGCGACTACTTCGGCGCGCATACATTCGAACGAAAAGATGAGTTGCGCGGACAGTTCTTCCATGAAAACTGGACAGGACACGGAGGCGATACGAAATCTGGAACATATAATGTATAATAAATAGGTATTTTCAAGTAACAAGATTGTTTGATAAGTAGAAATAAAAAAGCGACAATGGATAAATTTGCAATGATTATTTTCGGTGCGTCGGGTGACCTGACCAAGCGTAAACTGATGCCTGCACTCTACTCCTTATACCGCGACAAGCGGCTTACAGGAGATTTCTCTATACTCGGCATCGGGCGTACGATATACTCCGACGAGAACTATCGTTCTTATATATTGGAAGAACTGCAACAATTCGTCAAGGCAGACGAACAGGATACTATTCTTATGTCTTCTTTTGTCTCTCACCTATATTACTTGCCGCTGGACCCTGCAAAGGAAGAAGGTTACCCCTTACTCCGCCAACGTCTGGTGGAATTAACTAACGAGGTAGATCCGGATAATTTGTTGTTTTACCTTGCCACTCCGCCTTCGCTTTACGGTGTAGTTCCTCTGCATCTGAAGGCTGCCGGACTAAATACTCCTCATTCGCGTATCATCGTCGAGAAACCTTTCGGTTACGATCTCGAATCGGCACGTGAGTTGAACCGTATCTATGCTTCTGTCTTCAACGAGCACCAGATTTACCGTATCGACCATTTTCTTGGCAAGGAAACTGCACAAAACGTGCTTGCGTTCCGTTTTGCCAACGGTATCTTCGAACCTCTCTGGAATCGTAACTATATCGACTACGTAGAAATTACAGCTGTCGAGAACCTCGGTATCGAGCAACGCGGCGGGTTCTACGAAACGGCGGGTGCCTTGCGCGACATGGTACAGAATCATCTTATCCAGCTTGTAGCTCTTACAGCTATGGAACCACCTGCTGTCTTTAATGCGGACAATTTCCGGAATGAAGTGGTGAAAGTCTACGAGTCTCTCACGCCGCTTACTGAAGAAGATTTGAACGAGCACATCGTTCGTGGACAATATACGGCTTCCGGTAACAAGAAAGGTTATCGTGAAGAAAAGGGAGTAGATTCCGAATCACGTACGGAAACTTACATTGCCATGAAGCTGGGTATCAGTAACTGGCGTTGGAGCGGTGTCCCGTTCTACATTCGTACCGGCAAGCAAATGCCGACGAAGGTGACGGAAATCGTCGTTCATTTCCGTGAAACACCTCATCAAATGTTTCGCTGCTCCGGCGGTAACTGTCCGCGAGCTAATAAATTGATTCTTCGTTTGCAACCCAACGAAGGAATAGTGCTTAAGATTGGAATGAAAGTGCCCGGTGCAGGTTTCGAAGTCCGTCAGGTGACAATGGATTTCAGTTATGCACAGTTAGGCGGAGTGCCGAGCGGCGACGCTTACGCACGCCTGATAGACGACTGTATTCAGGGCGACCCGACCTTATTTACTCGCAGCGATGCAGTAGAAGCCTCATGGAAATTCTTTGACCCGGTTCTCCGCTATTGGAAAGAAAACCCTGACGCACCTTTGTACGGCTATCCGGCAGGCACGTGGGGACCTCTAGAAAGTGAAGCAATGATGCACGATCATGGGGCCGACTGGACGAATCCTTGTAAGAATTTGACGAACACAGATCAATATTGTGAATTATGAAATTAGCAGTTTTTCCCTCGTCGATTGAAACCTCACGCGCGTTGATACTTCGTCTGGTGGAACTCATGAATGAGGAGCCGGACAGAATATTCAACATCGCAGTCAGTGGAGGTAATACCCCCGCTTTGATGTTCGATTTATGGGCGAATGAATATCTGGATATCACTCCTTGGAACCGTATGAAAATCTATTGGGTGGACGAACGTTGTGTGCCTCCCGAAGACTCTGACAGTAATTATGGAATGATGCGTAATCTCCTTCTTGGGATAGCCCCCATTCCTTATGAAAACGTATTCCGCATCCGTGGCGAAGCTAAGCCGGTGAAAGAGGCGGTTCGTTACTCCGAATTGGTGAAACAGCAACTGCCATACAGATTGGGCTGGCCTGAGTTTGACATTGTACTGCTTGGAGCGGGAGACGACGGGCATACTTCCTCTATTTTTCCAGGACAGGAGAATCTCTTGACTTCCACTTCCAGTTATGTAGTCAGTATTCATCCCTGCAACGGACAGAAGCGTATTGCAATGACCGGATATCCTATTCTGAATGCCCGTCATGTTATTTTTCTGATTACCGGAAAGAATAAGGCGGATGTGGTGGAGGAAATCTGTAATTCGGGAGATACGGGTCCTGCGGCTTATATCGCTCATCATGCACAGAATGTAGAACTGTTTATAGATAAAGGGGCTGCATCGTATATTGGGGATGCGAGTAAAGAGATACATTAATTCAAAACAGAGCTACTAAAACAACAACTAACATGAATCCTTATCTGCAAGAACAACGATTTGCTTAGCGGACTACTTGCTGAGTAAAACATAAAAGACTGGAGGAGAGTTACGTTTTCGTGATCTCCTCCACTATATATTTGTCTTCCACCTTCTTACAAGTACACACAAGGTATTCCGGATGTTTCAAAGCTCCTTGTAGTGTATCGGGAAGAATAACTTCTTTCGTACGTCGGTCTATCGCAACCATTGCATACAGTATACCTTCACTCTCGCACTTCTCTATTAGTGCTTTCTTTAGTTCTTCTACGTCGAATTCCATTTTGGTGAGATTTGTCACTGCAAAGTTAGGGAAAATAATGAATATTTTCTGCAAATATATTTGTATTCCGCTAAATTAAGGACAATAAATAAAAACCAAGTATATTCAAATACTGAACATTTAGTATAATATTGATTAATATTTAATGTAGTGGAAATATTTTTTTGAATTAAGGGATTAAATGTGTATAATTGTAAATCCGTCGTAAAGGGTTTAGAACTAGTATGGAGATATTTTAATAATTAAATTCAAATCATATGAGACCTTTAATATCTAAGAAATCTTTCAGCTGTATAATTATAGGATCTGCTGTTATGAGCTATATAATTAAATATGTTATTGAAAAGCTGGGTGATCCTATTGAGAATATCGTTTGTGGAGCAGCCATAATGATTTCAATAACATCTCTAGTCTTTTTGTTTAAGTTGAAAAAATATATAGATAATAGTATTAATCAATCAAGTACTGATAACAAAGAAAAAGTGGAATAAAAGGGGTGGATTACTATTTAAAAGAAGTTCGAAACGATATATAAATAGTTAGTATATATACATAAAATGGCTTCCTTGTTCGTCCGCCGACGAGGAAGCCATTTCAACACAAAAACTAAACTAGACTTAACTAAACTATTCTATTCTTGGAATTTCACAATCCCTTTTCTGTTCGGTGCAAATGTACGCATAAATCATATTCTGACAAACTATAATCGACAAAATTCTCTTTTTTACCGATAAAACAGCTAAACATTAGCTCCTCTCGTCGAGGAAAGTTTGGAAGACCTGCTTGTAGCTGTCGCTGATAGGGATATAGGTCTTGTCGAATACAATACGGCCACGGTCAATCACACGTATTTTGTCTTTTTGTACAATGAACGAACGGTGTACACGTATAAAGCGGCTGGACGGCAGAAGTTCTTCCATAGCTTTCATACTCATCAATGAAAGAATAGGTTTGGGAGCGTCTTCTGTATAAATTTTAATATAATCTTTCAGTCCTTCGATATACATAATTTTCTTCAAGTCTACTTGTACCAGTTTGTAGTCACTTTTTACAAAAATGCTGTCTATTTCTTCCGGTTTCTGAACCAGTTCGAACCATTGAAGTGCCTTATTGGCAGCTTGCAGGAAATCGACATACGAAATAGGTTTCAGCAGATAATCGAGCGCATTGACACGGTAGCCGTCAATGGCATACTGACCGAAGGCGGTGGTAAACACAATACGGGTACGAGAATCCACCATTTTAGAAAACTCCAGTCCGTTAAGCTCCGGCATTTGAATATCCAGGAAAAGAAGATCGACTTCCTCATCCGGCAACTCTTTCATGGCCTGAACCGCACTGGAATATTTCCCGGCTAGTTGCAGAAACGGAGTCTTGTTCACGTAACTCTCCAACAGACCGAGAGCCAGAGGCTCATCATCAACGATTGCACAACGTAACATCATAATTCTCTATATCTATTGTTTAATACTTAACGTTTTATTCTCAAATCCTGATACTCAGTCGAGATTCGTACACTTCTCCCTCCTTCGAAATGCCTTTCGACCAGGTGTAATCCCCTGGATAAAGTATCTCCAGCCGTCGGCTGACTTGTTCCAATCCCACGCCTGAACCACTCTTGTCCTCCATTGTCTTAGGATGATTACTGTTACGGATCTCACAAATTACCTCTTTGTTGCTTTCCGAGATACGAATGCTGATGAAACTCGTTTCGGTGGGGGAGATGCCATGTTTGAAAGCGTTCTCAATCAAGGAAATGAAGATAAGTGGGGCAATAAGTGTCTGGCTGTCCGGCTGGATATCGAATTGAGTAGTCATTTTTACGTTCGACGATAATCGGATACGCATCAGTTCAATGTAATTGCGGATGAAGTCCACTTCCTTACAGAGAGGGACATACGTCTGCTGATTGTCGTACAGAACATAACGGAGTAATTTACTCAATTCCTGTACCGCCTGTTGTGCCTTGTCCGAGTCGAACGCAATCAGTGCATAAATATTGTTCAGGGTGTTCAGCAGGAAGTGCGGATTCAGCTGATTGCGCAGATTTTTCAGTTCGGCTTCCGCACGGCTTTTTTCTGCTTCCTTACGGGCAGCTTCGTTCTGTGTCCAACGGGCACTCATGCGGATAGCGGCACTTAGCCCGATAGTAAAGACAAGGCTCAGCATATCTCTAAGGAAAAACAGCCAGCCCGGAGGCATACCCGCCCGTTTGGGTTTTGGAGCAAATGACGGGTCGAATGTCAGGCTCTGCCAGAGATGAAGTAAAACTCCAATGGCACATAATAGGATGATGTTGTAAACAACATATCTCTTAGCCTGATTCTGAAAAAGGTAGCGGGGAACCAACAGGAAATAATTGGCGTAGAACACGATCATAAAAGAAAGTGGTACGGCGGCATGGCGTACGTAAGCCCACCAGTTGATGTTTCCGTTCCCACGTTCGACGAAAAAGAACGGGAAACCGAACATAATCCCCCAGCCGATAATGTGTATCAGTATCTCCAGGGGACGACGTGCGGATGTAAAGGTTTGTTTCATAAAGACAAAGATAGTTTTTTATTCGTATCTGATTGCCTCAATCGGATCTAAATCTGCAGCTTTTTTTGCAGGATACCAACCGAAGAAGACTCCGGTGACGGTACAGACAGCGAAAGAAAGGAAAACGCTCCACGGCTGAATATAGATAGGCCAGTGGGCCACGCTTTTCACTATCCAACTGGCTCCGCAGCCGATAATGACTCCGATGATACCTCCGGTGATACTGATCATGATCGCTTCGATAAGAAATTGGCTCAGAATATCGACGCCTCGTGCTCCGACGGACATACGCAGACCGATTTCACGGGTACGTTCCGTGACGGATACATACATGATATTCATGATTCCGATACCGCCCACTACCAATGAAATGCCGGCGATACAGGCAAGCAGGGTTGTCATCAAGTCGGTGGTAGAGTTCAGCATTGTACTCAATTCTTGTTGGGTACGGATCGTGAAGTCATCGTCGTCCGAGGTTTTTAGCTTATGATTGCGGCGAAGAATTTCGGTGATTTCCTCCGTGGCATAGTCCGTCATATCTTCAGTGAGGGCAGAAGCAAAGACGCCTTGCAGGTAAGTGACGGCGAGCAGGCGTTTCATCACTGTGGTGTAAGGCGCAAGCACGACGGCGTCCTGATCCTGTCCCATAGAGTTGTAACCTTTCGATTTGAGCACACCTACCACGCGAAGCGGTATTTTGCTGAAACGGATAATCTTTCCCACGGGATCACTACCGTCCGGGAAAAGGTTATCTACGATTGTCTTTCCGATAACGCATACTTTGGCGGAGCTTTGTATATCGGCTTCGGTAAACATCTGTCCATTTTCGACAGTGAGCTGACGGATGTCGAGATATTCTGTTCCTACTCCGTTGACGGAGGCAGGGTAGTTATTGTTTCCGGCGATGAGCTGTCCGGACGAAGATACGTTAGGACTAATGGCAGACAGGAAATTTGTCTCATCGCGTAAGGCTTCGTAGTCCGCCAGTTTCAAGGTCTGCATCGCAGAGGGATCTTGCCGGACACCTCCACGCATATCAGCTCCCGGGTGAATCATTATCATGTTCGAGCCCATTTCGGATATCTGCTGTTGGATACTTTTCTTCGAGCCTTGTCCAATGGCAAGCATCGTGATGACGGATGCGACACCGATAATGATGCCAAGCATGGTAAGGAAAGCGCGTAGCTTGTTGTTCGCCAACGCCCGGAGAGCTATTTTAAATAAATTGGTTCCATTCATGTTTAAAAGCTTATAACTTTAATTAGTCTTCCTCATTTTTCGGCAATGCAGCCAGCGCTTCGGCGGCAGACAGAATCTTCGTATTGACCGTATCTTCCGTTATATGACCGTCGCGCAACCGTATATTCCGGCTACTGTATTGTGCGATTTCGGGATTATGCGTTACGAATATAATTGTACGTCCTTCCGCGTGAAGTTTCTGAAATAGGACAAGTATCTCAAAAGAGGTACGGGTGTCGAGATTTCCGGTGGCTTCGTCGGCAAGGATAACGGCAGGATTGTTCACCAGTGCGCGGGCGATGGCAACACGTTGCATCTGTCCGCCGGACATTTGGTTCGACTTATGTTCGAGACGGTCGCCCAGTCCCACCGCTTGTAGAGACTCGATAGCACGGCGGCGACGTTCGGAGGCACTGACGGCGGAGTTGTACATCAGCGGCAACTCCACGTTTTCTACTGCCGTTGTTTTGGGGAGGAGGTTGTAGCTCTGGAACACAAAACCGATTTTCCGGTTTCTGAGTACCGCCCGTTGAGGTTTGCTCATTGTGCGGACGGAGATTCCGTCGAGCAGATACTCTCCGCTGGTTGGGGTATCCAGACAGCCCAATGTGTTGAGCAGCGTGGATTTTCCCGAACCGGAAGTTCCCATGATAGTAACAAACTCTCCTTCGTTGATAGTGAAAGAAACGCCTCGTAACGCATGGACGGTTTCTTCTCCTACCTGAAAGTCACGTTTGATATTTTGAAGTTCAATTACTTTTTTCATCTTTTATTCTTTATTTCTCATTTGCAAAATGTCTGCTGGTTTTCAGAATCGATTTTGCATACTTCTCGGATTTGCGCAAAGTTTATTTTAGCCTGTTTTAATGTGAGTTCGATATAACAGCTATCATCCGCATGTTTTCCCCTCTGGGAAGGAGGGGAAAACAAAGGGCGGGGTGGTAGGTGCGGCCATTTGCTTTTAATCGTAAGACAGTATATTTCATATACCTATATATTCACCTACCACCTCCCCCTACGGGTACTCCTCCTTCCCGAAGGAGGAGAGTTGTGAATAGTATAGACTTATATCGAACTCACATTATTTTAATTTTAGGAAATCAGCTCTATCCTCTTAGACTGATTTCTTAAAATGGATTCATTTTTTCTTTTTGCTTCCCGGAGGGCCCGGCATGAACGGACTTCTTTCTCCGCCTTCCTGACCTGTCGGGGCTTCCATGCTTTCGCCCGGCATGCCACCTATGGTAGCTTCTGTCACTACTCTTGTTCCTTCGGCGACACCGCTGATGATCTCTGTGGAGATTCCGTTTGTAATTCCTATTTCTACCGGATGAGCAGTGAATGTGGTGCCTTCGCGTGTCCAGACTTTATGTTCGCTTTCGCAATCCTTCACAATATCGTTTTTACCGATCAGAGGTTCTTCCGGTGTAAAGCGCAAAGCCTTGTTAGGAACAGACAGTACATCTTTCTTGTCGAGAATATAGATTGTGATATTGGCAGTCAGACGTGGTTTCAGTTTCAGATCCGGATTATGGGCGGAGATTACCACCTCATAAGTAACCACCGTGCTGGTGCTGGAACTTGTACTGCTGGTACTGCTCGCATCTCCCAGGCGAATCTGTGTCACTACTCCTTCGAATGTGTCGTTCGGATAAGCGTCTACCGTGAAGCTGGCACGTTGACCTTCTTCGATACCGCCTATATCAGCTTCGTCCACGTCGGCCACTACCTGCATCTTTGTCAAGTCCGCAGCAATGGTGAACAAGGTCGGAGTTTCGAATCCGGAAGCAACAGTCTGTCCGGCTTCCACATCACGGCTGATAACTACACCGTCAATCGGTGAGGTAATCGTGGCGTAGGACAGGTTACGCTCTGCTTTTGCCAGAGAGGCTTTGCTGCTGTCGTAGTTACTTTTGGCTTTCTGGTAGTTATAGAGGGCCTGTTCGTAGTCCGTATCACTGATTAATGATTTCTCGTGCAGACCTTTGCTGCGTTGGAAGTTCTTTTCCTGATATTCGTATTCGGCTTTCGCACCGTCATAGGTTGCTTTCTGTGAAGCCAGTTCGCTTTGCAGGGTGACGCGGTCCATTTCGGCTATCAACTGTCCTTTGGTTACTACCGAGTTATAGTCCACATAGATTTTGTCGATGATACCGGATACCTGTGTACCGACTTCTACTTCCGTTACCGGTTCGATCGTTCCGGTAGCAGTCACCGAATTTGAAATATCGCCTTTGCTGACAGTAGTGGTGGCATACGTAACCTTGTGTTTGGCGGGTGAACCTGCAAAGAACCAGATTCCTGCTCCCACAACCACAACGACTGCCACAGCGATTAGAATAATCTTTTTCGTTTTCATTCGTTTATTATGCTTTTACTTATTTATAATGCTGATATTCGATTCCTTACAAAGCTAGTTTGTCGCCTTGATAGAACTTCAACAACTGTGTATTCAGTATTGCCATATATTTGGCTTGAAGCTGTTCTTGCTGTGCTTGCAGCAAGTTGTTCTTTTCAGTGAGAAGTTCTACTGTATTTTTCATTCCCAGATTGAATTGCTCGCTAATCAGGTTGTAGCTGATTTGCGTACTTTTCAGTTTCTCGTTGGCTGCTGCATAGCGTTGCTGTGCACTGTTGGCGTCGAGCCAAAGTCCTTCAATCGTTTTGTATAAGGCTTTCTGTTCGTCGAGCAATGACAGCATACTCGTTTCATATTGTAACTTGGCTTTCTGTACGGCACTCTTTGTCTGTCGATTATTAAAAATAGGCACGCTGACAGACAATCCGATGGAATTGTTCCAGCCATTTTTTACTTGTTCGCCGAAAGTGAAATCACTACCACTGGTATGATTCGTTCCGATTCCCGCGCTGAGGCTGACGGTAGGAAGGTAGCCGGACTTGGCAATGTCGATTCCCAATTCGGAAGCGTTCACATTGAGTTTGCTCGCTTCGATTTCGGGACGAAGGGCAAGGGCACTCACATACACATCTCTTTTGGCGGGCAACGGAGACAGTACATTCTCGTCGGACAGAGCGGGGAGATAGATGTTCATTTCATTCTCCCCGTCGAGTTCGAGCAGTTGTTTCAGTTGTAATTTGTAATCTTGCAGAGTGGCTTGCGCTGTGACAAGTTGGTAACGGTCGGTACTGACCTGCGCTTCCAATTGTGCGAAATCGCTTTTGGCAATGCTTCCGGCATTCAGAAGTTCCTGACCGCGGTCGCGCTGTGCAATGGAGACTTGCAGCGTATTTTCATTTACTCTGACAGACTCTGCTGCATAAAGTATCTGAATATATATTTGTGCAATAGACTCCTGAATACTGTTCTCCGAAGTCGCTACATCCAGTTCGGCTACCTGATTGTTCAGTTTCTCCTGTTGGATTGTCTTCAGCCGTTTGCTACCATTATAAAGAGTCCACGAGGCATTTAGTCCGTAGTTTCCATTGTAACTGGTTTTACTGTTGGTACTGATAATCTCACTGCCACTGACTCTGCTACTTGATTCCTGATACGGTCGGTTCACAACCTGCTGGCTGGTAGAGAAAGAGAGGCTGGGGAACAAGGCAGCCTTGGCTGTCTTCACATCAATCTGCGTGCTTGCCGCAGTAACCCGATTTTTACGAATCGTAATATTCTGCTCAAGGGCATAGTCGATACACGATTGCAAGTCCCATTGAGCGGGAAGCTTTGTTTCGTTCAGTGTATCGACTTGCAGAGAAGAATTTTGGGCAGATATGCCGGGCAGCATACCTGCACCTAAAAATGCTATCACTGTCAATCTTCTTACGTTTATCATATTCATTCTTCTATTAATTAACCGGAAACGAAGGTACGTACATATTATAATAGCAGCAAAAGTGATAGACGGATTGCGGAATTTCGCCGTTAAATGATTTTTTTCTGTCGATAGGCAGGTTTTTTTAGAAAAACACGACAAATTCTGCAACAATTCAAGGGATTTGTTTGTTTTAATTATAAAAATTGTATATTTGTACTCATTACAAATCTTGACGTAGAAATATGAAGAATACACTACTTTCCGTCTGGAACTTCTACCTGGAAGGCTTTCGAAGTATGACTTTGGGGCGTACTCTGTGGATTATTATCCTTTTGAAATTATTCATCATGTTCTTTATTCTGAAGTTGTTCTTCTTCCCCGACTTTCTTGGCGACCACCCTACGGATGCCGACAAGGGAACGTATGTGGGAAATGAACTGATACAACGTGCTCTTCCCGAGAAATCTACTGATTTTTAACTTTTAAACTACATAAGATTATGATTGAAAGTATTGACACCTCGCTGATCGATTGGTCGAGAGCCCAATTTGCGATGACAGCTATGTACCACTGGATTTTTGTTCCCCTTACGCTCGGACTGGCGGTGGTAATGGGAATAATGGAGACGCTGTATTATAAAACAGGCAATGAATTCTGGAAACGGACAGCCAAATTCTGGATGAAACTTTTCGGTATTAACTTTGCCATTGGTGTGGCAACCGGTTTGATTTTGGAATTTGAATTTGGTACGAATTGGAGTAATTATTCGTGGTTCGTAGGCGATATCTTCGGTGCGCCGTTGGCTATTGAAGGGATTTTGGCCTTCTTCATGGAAGCTACGTTTATAGCGGTGATGTTCTTCGGCTGGGAGAAAGTGAGCAAGCGTTTTCATTTGGCTTCTACCTGGCTGACAGGTCTGGGAGCTACAATTTCCGCCTGGTGGATTCTTGTTGCCAATGCTTGGATGCAACATCCGGTGGGCATGGAGTTCAATCCTGATACGGTTCGTAATGAAATGGTGGACTTTTGGGCGGTGGCTACTTCGCCTGTGGCCGTCAATAAATTCTTTCATACGGTGTTGTCCGGCTGGGTGCTGGGTGGCGTGTTTGTAGTAGGCATTGGTTGCTGGTATTTGTTGAAGAAGCGCAATCGTGAGTTTGCACTTGCCAGCATAAAGATTGGTGCTATCTTCGGATTGGTGGCATCACTGCTTTCCGTTTGGACAGGAGACGGCTCCGGTTATCAGATTGCGCAGACGCAGCCGATGAAACTTGCCGCTGTGGAAGGATTGTATGAGGGTGGTACGAATGTGGGTTTGGTGGGAATCGGCATGCTGAATCCCGAAAAGAAGACTTATAATGACGGAAAAGAACCTTTCCTGTTCCGTATTGAGATACCGAGTATGCTTTCTTTCCTTGCCGAGCGTGACGCCAATGCTTATGTTCCGGGAATTACGAATATTATCGAAGGTGGCTATCAACAGAAAGACGGTACGATTGCTCTTTCGGCTGCCGAAAAGATTGAACGGGGTAAAACGGCTATCGGTGCGCTGGCTGCTTACCGTGCTGCGAAGAGTGCCGGGAACGAGGAGGATGCGCAAGTGGCATACAAAGTGTTGCAGGAGAATATTCCTTATTTCGGATACGGATATATTAAGGATGTGAATCAGTTGGTTCCGAATGTTCCTCTGAACTTTTATGCCTTCCGTGTCATGGTGATTCTGGGTGGATATTTCATTCTGTTCTTTATTGTTGTACTGTTCTTTATCTATAAAAAGGATTTAAGCAAAATGCGCTGGATGCATTGGGTGGCTTTACTGACGATTCCTCTGGCTTACATTGCCGGACAAGCCGGTTGGGTGGTTGCCGAATGTGGCCGTCAACCGTGGGCTATCCGGGATCTGCTTCCTACATCGGCGGCTATCTCCAAGTTGGATGTCGGCTCTGTTCAGACTACTTTCTTTATCTTCCTGTTTTTATTTACCGTAATGCTGATTGCGGAAATAGGAATCATGATAAGGGCTATCAAGAAGGGGCCGGAGGTTTAATACCTGGAATCTGATATCAGAGCGTCATACATAATACTTAAAACTTAATACTTAAAATATATGTATATATTTCTACAACAATATTGGTGGCTGATCGTTTCCTTGCTGGGAGCCATACTTGTGTTCTTATTGTTTGTGCAAGGAGGTAATTCGTTATTGTTCTGTCTGGGCAAGACGGAAGAACATCGCAAGATGTTGGTAAATTCTACCGGTCGCAAATGGGAGTTTACGTTTACTACATTGGTAACGTTCGGAGGTGCTTTCTTTGCTTCATTTCCTTTATTTTATAGTACCAGTTTCGGCGGAGCTTATTGGCTTTGGATGATTATTCTTTTCAGTTTTGTGTTGCAGGCTGTCAGCTATGAATTTCAGAGTAAGGCAGGCAATCTGTTAGGTAAAAAGACATACCGGACGTTTTTGGTGATTAACGGGGTAGTGGGGCCTTTGTTGCTTGGCGGGGCAGTTGCTACTTTTTTCACCGGTTCTGATTTTTATATCAATAAGGCGAATATGACGGATACCATTATGCCGGTTATCAGTCATTGGGGCAATGGGTGGCATGGACTTGATGCATTGACCAATATCTGGAATGTGATTCTGGGGCTGGCTGTATTTTTCCTCGCTCGTGTGTTGGGCGCACTTTATTTCATTAATAATATAGATGATAAAGAATTGACCGATAAATGCCGTCGTGCCGTACTGAATAATACGGTTTTATTCTTATTATTCTTTCTGGCTTTCGTCATCCGTACATTGGTATCCGACGGTTTTGCCGTAAATCCTGATACGCAGGAGGTTTATATGCAGCCATTCAAGTACTTTACTAACTTTATCGAAATGCCGGTTGTATTAATCCTTTTCCTTATCGGAGTGGTATTGGTTCTCTTTGGAATCGGAAAGACGGTTCTTAAAAAGACTTTTGATAAGGGAATCTGGTTTACGGGCATTGGCACTGTGCTGACGGTTTTATCCCTGTTATTGGTAGCCGGATACAACAATACTGCTTATTATCCGTCTTATACGGATTTGCAAAGTTCATTGACTCTGGCCAATAGCTGTTCCAGCGAATTTACGCTTAAAACAATGGCGTATGTTTCTATTCTTGTTCCGTTCGTTCTTGCCTATATATTCTATGCATGGCGCAGCATCGACCGTCATAAGATTACAGAGAAAGAAATGGATGAGGGAGGGCATTCTTACTAAATGATACGGGTCGGACGTTGATAATGAATCAGGAACGATAATTTTGATTAAAACGATAAACGGTGAACAAGCCTGCGATAGATGCGTAACTTGTTCACCGTTCATTTTTATCGTTCTCCGTCGTTTTATTTATTCACAACGTTTTCCGGTGTTCCGGCAATGTATGCTTGGAGGTTACTGATCGCCATATTCATCAGGCGTTCGCGAGCTTCGGTTGTAGCCCATGCGATATGCGGGGTGATGTAGCAGTTCTTTGCAGTCAGTAACGGATTGTCGGCACGAGGAGGTTCGGTAGAAAGCACGTCTACTCCGGCAGCATAAATCTTCCCGCTGTTCAGTGCGTCTGCCAAGTCTTGTTCGTTGATGAGCGGACCACGGCCTGTATTGATAAGAATAGCGTTCGGCTTCATCATAGCGAGACGGCGGGCGTTCACCAGTTCGTGAGTTTCTGGGGTAAGCGGGCAGTGAAGGCTGACAATATCACATTCGCTGAACAGTTGGTCTAAGTCCATTTTCTTGATTTCCGGCGGCAACTGGAAGTGTGACTTGGAAGTCAGTGCATAAACCTGCATACCGAAACCGATAGCAACACGAGCAGTTGTGTAACCTGTATTTCCCAGTCCGACCAAACCGATTTTCTTGTCTCTCAGTTCCATTAAAGGAGTATCCCAAAAACAGAAATCCTTGCTGTTTGTCCAACGACCTTTGTGGACTTCTTCCGAATGGCGCTGTACTTGTTGGGAGATATTCAGGATATGTGCAAATACCATTTGAGCTACGGAAGCGGTGCTGTATGCGGGAATATTGGTAACAATGATACCGCGTTCTTTGGCAGCAGCCGTATCGACAACGTTGTATCCGGTAGCCAATACACCGATATATTTCAGTTCGGGCAAGGCAGCCATGTGGTCTGCATTGATGATTACCTTGTTAGTCAGAATTACTTCTGCACCGGCTGAACGTTCTAATACTTCTTCGGGGGCGGTACGGTCGTAAATCGTACATTCTCCGAGAGCCTTTAAACCTTCCCAGGATATATCTCCGGGATTGGCGGCAAAGCCGTCTAAAATAACAATTTTCATTTTCTATTTTAGTATTAATAATATGTTATACGTTTCTTGTTGTTTTATTTTGTTTCTGCCATTAGCCTACTTCTTGAATTTGTCTCCCCAGAGCTGTATCATCCGTTCGGCATGTTTCTGTTCGGCAGGATTGTTCTGCGGTTGCCATATCCGTTTGTCTTTCAGTTCATCCGGCAGGAATTGCTGTTTGACGAAATTGCCTTCGTAGCTGTGGGCATATTTATATTCCTGTCCGTACCCTAATTGCTTCATCAGCTTTGTCGGTGCATTGCGCAAGTGCAGGGGGACAGGCAGATTACCCGTAGAACGGACTAATTCCAATGCGTCATTAATAGCGCTATAAGCAGAATTACTTTTGGGACTGGTGGCCAGATAAATGGTCGTTTCGGCCAGAGGAATTCTTCCTTCGGGCCAACCGATTTTCATCAATGTCTCAAAACAGGCGTTGGCAAGAAGTAATGCATTCGGATTAGCCAAACCGATGTCTTCGGCAGCAGAAATAACAAGTCTGCGGGCAATGAAAGCAGGATCTTCACCTCCTTCAACCATACGGGCAAGCCAGTAGATAGCACCGTCGGGATCGCTGCCGCGGATAGACTTGATGAAAGCGGAGATGATGTCATAATGCATTTCCCCGTCTTTGTCATAAGCAAGCGGATTCTGTTGCAGTCGTTCTGTCACCATATCGTCAGTGATGACAACAGTATCGTCAGTGTCCGACTCTACAACGAGTTCCAGTATATTAAGCAACTTGCGTGCGTCTCCACCGGAGAAGCGCAACATAGCTGTGGTTTCTTTCAGTTCAATCTTACGTTCTTTCAGCACCGTGTCTGTACTAATGGCACGTTCCAGAAGTTCCAGTAGATCTTCTTTCTCCAGAGATTTCAGCACATAAAGCTGGCAGCGGGACAAGAGAGGACGAATCACTTCGAACGACGGGTTCTCCGTGGTGGCACCGATGAGTGTCACCGTACCGTTTTCCACTGCTCCCAACAAAGAGTCCTGCTGCGACTTGCTAAACCGATGAATTTCATCGATAAACAGAATCGGGCTGGATTGGGAGAAAAATCGGTTGCTCTTGGCACGGTCTATCACTTCGCGGACATCTTTCACGCCGGAAGTTACTGCACTTAAAGTATAAAACGGAGTTTCCAGTTTGTTGGCGATAATCTGTGCCAGTGTCGTTTTTCCCACTCCGGGAGGTCCCCAAAGAATAAACGAAGAAATGCGTCCTGCGTCAATCATCTTCCGCAGGATAGCGCCCGGTCCCACTAAGTGTTTCTGACCGATATATTCATCCAGAGTTTTTGGCCGTAACCGTTCTGCTAAAGGTTGCATAAGTTTAGAATACCATTAATACCATGAAACGAATACCGTTTTTGTTGATACCCGGATTATCACGGTAAGTGAAACGATGTACATATTCAACGTGCAGCAACTTGAAAATGTTGTAAATGCCGACGCTTGCTTCTACGTAAGGTACTTTCGGGTCCATTACGAAACTGGTGAATTTACCGTCGCGCGTCGGGAAACGGAACAAGTCGGGATTGCTGCTTTTAAACGGATTGTTCTTGTCTGTCAACGTACCCCACAATGCGCGGACACGGAACATTTCTCTCCATTTCAAGTTTTTGAGTAAAGGAATGCGGTTGAACAACTTTCCATTCATATCGTAGGATATGGACATGGAAGCGAAGCGGTCGTTCAGGAATTCCATATTGTTAATCAAACAGAACGTTTCGCGCTGGGTGATATATGACAAGTTGGCTTCCGGCAAAATCAACAGTGGGAAAGGAACGGTATTCCACTCTGCGCCTGCCTTCACGCTGCAATCAATCTTGCCCCATGAGGCGGGAAGCCAGAAACGTTTCCAGATACTTGCTTCCGTACGGTTGAAATTATATTCTCCTCCCAGCACTCCTTTGAATCCCATGGCATGAGTCAGCGTAAAGACCGGAGCGTCTAAAGATACGGGGACACGGCGTTGTTTTGAGTTGACGAACGACTCTCCCGGTGCATAACGCAATGTCATGCTGGCTTCGGAGGTTGTGACGTCGTGTACGCGTGTCTGCGCAGCGTCATTCCGCAGATATTCCAGTTTCCCGGTCGGCTCGTCGTTACGGTGACGGAGCATGGCTTTTACACCGAATCCGGTAGGCGTTTCCAGTTCATAATTGATAGTCGCGTCGCGCATGTATGACATCTGGTCTACGGTGGTCGTTTTCAGTGACAGGAAGATATTATCCTTGTCAGTAAACAGAAACTTGTCCATTGGAGACATTACATCATAACTATAAGTGGCGGAGATGTAATGTTTGGGAAATTCCCATACCACATAATCACGTTTGTTGAACGAATAAGTCAGCGTTCCGCTATATTTCCAGCGCTTGTCTTTCAGACCGTATGCTCCGTAACCGCTAAGGAACCAGTGTGGATTGAGGTTTGCGGTCGTCATACCACTCAACCGGAAACGGGTTCCGTCGATGTAGTTGCTCGAAATCATGGTGTTGATAGGGCCGATGTCGAACTTGTTCGGGCGGCCTTTGCCGGATGTTTCCACAAAGTTCTCAATCAGGGCTTTTGCACCGAAGATGATGTATTTGAATCCCGGAATCTGTTCGAGACGATTAACGAAAAGGTCCATAGTGCTTTCTTTTTTAGTCAGCGGCACCTGGCGCACGCTTGCCCAGTATTCGTCACTTTTCGAAAGCATATCCGCCTCTTTTATCACCTCTCCTTTCAATCGGAAGAGTCGCGGCTCTATCGGGTCGAACTGATAATTCGTATATTTCGTGGTACGTTCTACTTGTAGTCCTCCTGCCGTTTTGTTGGAACTCCATGAAAGGTCTACGGTCATGTTGTCATCCGACAATACCCAGTTTCCGTTGGGGAGTTGTTCGTATTGTTGCACGATATCCATGCGGTTGACGAAGTTGACTCCGGTCTTTTTTGGCAGGTTCATGGTACATTTCTGAACGGCATATGTAGAATCGTTCAGCACGTATAGATGTCCGGTAAAACCGAAATCCTGTGAGTTTTGCGGAACGAAAGTAAGATGTACACATTCGCGTTTGTCAACCATTAATGTATCCATTAGGTAGTATTTATAAAATGAAATGGCACTACTGCCGATAGGGCTGACAAAGCGTTGTTGCAACAAACGGATATCGTCCTCGTAGATGTTAATATCGGCAAAAACATCCTTTAATACGGTGCCGAGCATATCTCCGGTGTTGAAGAACTCTTCGATACCGTTAGAGTTTTTTCCTTTAATAATGGTCTTTTTGTTCTGAGGGTCTTTGCGGAAGATAGTTTGCGAAGCTGTTTCTTGCACGGAGATAGGAAGAATCAGTTTGTTGGTAGTTTCCGAAACTTCCACCTGATCTTTCAGGAAAGAATATTTCTTATAAATCCCTTTTTCCAGTTTTTCCGGTGTGAGATCGTTGATCGACATTTTCATCTTCTCGTATTTGTCGTACTGGTAGTAATCGTTCACTTCGAGGACTTGTGCCTTTTTGTGTTCGATGACTTTCTTCATAAATTCGACTGCCGGGTTATTCTTGCGGGAGTACTTTTCCTTTTTGGGCTTTACTACTACTTCGTTCAATACGACATTGTCCGGGGCCAGTTGTATGTTGATTGTCTGGTTGCCTGAACCGACTTTCACCGTTTTACTGATATACCCCACTGCGGAGAACACGAGTGTCCCCCCGTTTCTGCGGGTTTCAAGCTTATATTCTCCGTCGATATTGGTGATAGTTCCCATGTCTCTTTTTTCCTGATAGTAGACAGAGATATACATCAATGGCTCATGGGTTACGGAATCTGTAACCACCCCTTTAATTTGCTGCGCAAAAGCATTTGAACCTGCCAATACGAGTAAGAACAGTATAAGTATTTTGCTATATCGTTGTTTCATAACGTTCGTAGTAGGGCTGCAAAGTTAACAAATAACTCGGATGTTAACAGAATATATAACTTTTTTTACCCATAGTTTTTTGTTATTTGCAAGCTGTTATCGTTTGACAATGAAAGGAATTAGTGGGTGATTCGCCTTTCTATAAATGAGTATCCCGCTTGTTACATTGGGTTCCCTTGCTTGTTACATTTGGTTTCCCGGCTTGAAACACTTTGTTCCCTCATGAGAAATCTTTGGTTTCGCTATATGAAACCCAAAGTTTCAAGCGTCTGAAACTAAAGTTTCTCCGTGATGAAACTAAAGTTTCCCATTGATGAAACTATGGTTTCTCATAAGGAAACTTTTAGTTTCCCGGCACGAAACTAAAATTGGTATGCCGGGAAATGATAAAAGGTATATAGGGCGATATTATTTGCCGGTAAGGATTTGTACAATGCGTTCGGCTGTACGTCCGTCCCAGCGTTCGGGAAGCTCACCTCGTTTCCATTCACCTTTCATCAGTGTATCCATTGCCTTGGCAAGTTCGGCAGGGTCTTCACCGACTAATTCGTTAGTCCCCATTCGCCAAGTTTCCGGGTGTTCGGCATACGTATTCAGCGTGATGCAGGGAATGCCCAGGAAAGTAGCTTCTTCGGCCACATTGCCGGAATCTGTGATGATTCCTTTTGCTTTGTTGATGAGATATCCGAAGAAGAGGTAGTTCTGCGGTGGCATGATATGAAGATTCGGGGCTTCGATGCCTAACTCTTTGATCGCGTTGCGTACATAAGTATGTAAAGGTGCAACGATAGGCGTTCCTGCTGATTTTTCAATGATTGTATTCAAAAGCTGGCGCAGGTTCTCTTTGTCGTTGAGGAGTACGCGGCGGTTGAGAGTGAGCAGGAGATAGTTACCTTCTTTCAGTCCCAATACGGAAAACCAAATCGGTTTGAGTAACCGGTTCCGGTTATAGCGAATCGTATCAATCAAGATATTACCGACATAATATACATTTTCGCTTTCTGTTCCTGTTTGGTTCAGGTTACGGTTGGCAACCATTCCGGCTGTGAACAGATAGTCGGACAATCCGTCCGTAATCATGCGGTTCACTTCTTTCGGCATTTTCATATCGAAAGAACGGGTACCGGCTACGAGGTGGGCAACTTTGATTCCTTGTTTCTTGGCAACGATAGCGCAGCTCATGGTGGCAGTGAGGTCGTCTACCACGAGAACAACGTGTGCCGGGTTTTCAGTCAATTCCTGCTCGAAGGCTACCATGATTCCGGCTGTCAAACTTGTTGGATTACTGCTTTCTACTCCCAAATACACATCGGGAGCCTTCATGTCGAGGTCTGAAAACAGTGAAGCATCCAAACTGGTATCATCTTTTCTACCTGTATATACCAGGCGGTAAGAGATACTTTTACCCAGCGCCCGTGCGGCTTCAATAGCCCGTGTAATGGGTGCTATCTTCATGAAATTGGGGCGTGCCCCGGCAACAATTGTTATTTTCATACTGTTTCTATCAAATTCAGTTTAATTCTTGAAGCAAAAGTACATTTTCTTACGGAATTTATTTGTTACTTTGCAAACAAAATAACAAATATATGCCCACATTCGTTCAAATTCTTGATTTTATAGGCACATTTGCCTTTGCTATTAGTGGTATCCGGCTAGCTTCGGCAAAGCGATTCGACTGGTTCGGAGCTTACGTCGTAGGTCTTGCTACGGCTATTGGTGGTGGTACAATCCGTGATGTTCTGCTCGATGTTACTCCCGGGTGGATGACAGACCCTATTTATTTAATTTGTACAGGCGTAGCATTGCTTTGGGTGATTTGTTTCGGACGCTGGCTGATCCGCCTCAATAATACTTTCTTTATTTTCGACTCGATCGGTCTGGCACTGTTTACTGTTGTAGGTGTAGGCAAGAGCATTGCTTTGGGCTATCCTTTCTGGGTGGCTATCATCATGGGTAGCATTACGGGAGCGGCAGGCGGTGTGATTCGTGATGTCTTTATCAACGAAATCCCGCTAATTTTCAGAAAAGAGATTTATGCAATGGCGTGCGTAGTAGGCGGCATCACTTACTGGCTTTGTCATGTCGCAGGCATGGAGTCGTACGGATGTCAATTGGTTGGCGGTTCGACAGTTTTTCTTGCCCGTATTCTCGCCGTGAAATACCACATCTGCCTGCCTATATTAAAAGGTAGTGACGAAGTGGAGGCAAACGAGAACAAAGAGCAATGACGGAAGGAAGTTGGTTTATTCTTCCTTCACGTCCAGTTCCCCCTGGAAGCTTATGGATTGACGGTTTTGCATATTGACGTCAATACTTGTCGAACCATTTGAATATACTTTCACTCTGAAATCAAACTTATCTTCCGGGTTGCGGGCGGTGAATGTGATTACTGAATTGCCTTTCTTGTCCAGTTTCATGTTATACTCTTTAAGAGGGGCTTTGAAATTGAGTCCATTGCCTCCTCCGTAAGGGATACTGTAAGCCCGACCATAATAAGGTAAATAGGAGATTACCGAATCGTTTCTGATTTCCAGTGAGTATAAACTGGTCAATGGAATAGACCGGCCGCGCATAGGCATGGCGGTATTGACGTCTATCTTATAATTCTCTGAAACAATCAGTTCTTTCACAGCTTCTTTCTTCTGTTCCTTTTTCTCTTTCTTGCTTTGAGCCGAAAGAGTAGGAAGACCAACTAGCAAAGCTAGCAACAGCATAAGGATTTGTTTTTTCATTTTCATGTCAGTTGCATTTAGGTTGATATATATATGTATAACAATCAAATATACTAAAAAGTCAGGAACTCCTCTCTTTTCTTTAATGAAAATTAAACAGAAATCCTGACCTTTATCTTATATTTCAGAAGAACTTAGAACTGTTCCAATATCTCAATCCGCTTTTCAATGGGAGGGTGCGTAGCAAACAAACCGCTGAATTTGCTATATAAGCCTTTGGTTTTCTTTTTAGGATTTTGAATAAATAATTGTGCTATGTCTTTCCGTTGCACTGCTTCTATTGCCGGATCGGCGGATATTTTACGCAAGGCACTGGCGAGTGCCAGCGGATTCTTCGTCATTTCCGCCGACCCTGCGTCTGCCATATATTCGCGTTTGCGTGAAATGGCAAAACGCATCAGGCTGGCAAAAAGGAAACCGATAGCAGCTATCAGTAAAGCGATAAATATGAAGATGAAAATTCCTCCGCTACCTTTACTATTGCTACGTACACGTATATGTGTAATCGCATAGAACGTGATTTCCGTCAGCATGGAGAAGATGCCGACAAACACGATAGAGATTATCAGCAAACGTACATCCCGATTGCGGATATGAGTAAGCTCATGCCCGATTACTGCTTCCAGTTCCTCGTCATTCAGCTTCTGGATGATGCCTCTTGAAAGAGTAATAGTGTATGTGCGGTCATTGATACCGCTTGCAAATGCATTCAGTGAATCATCATAAATGATATTTATTTTCGGCATGCTCATGCCTTGAGACATACAGAGGTTTTCTACTAAATTATAAACGCGTTTGTTCTCTTTGCGGTCTAGTGGTTTGGAACATGTGGCAGAATTAATGATACTTGTATTGGCCCAATAGGCAATGAGAAACCAAATTACCACCACTCCTAAAGTATACGGTAGAGAAGAGAGAAAGAAATGATTGACCATAGGCATCATTTCAATCTCCATACTCTTTCCGTATCCAAAGAGAACGAGTAAGTAACAGGACAGATAAAGGAGTGCTGTTACCAAACAAGGAAAAAGTAGTAATAGGAATCCGGAACGTAAGTTGTTCCGGTTCTGTTGTGTTTGGATTCCGACGTATTGCATCGCGTGTTTATTTTTTGCAGTTGGGTGGGACGGTGGTGTTCGGATTAGAAACTAATTTTGGGTGCCTGTTCCAGATTAGCACGTTCGTTCTTTCCCAAATCGAACATAATTTCTCTTTGGAATCCGGTCATTCCCGCAATAATGTTTGAAGGGAATGTCTGAACGGCATTATTATATTCTTTGGTTGCCGAGTTGAAATAACGGCGGACAGCAGCTAACTTATTCTCTACATCGGCAATTTCTTCCTGTAATTGCAGGAAATTCTGGTTTGCTTTCAGGTCGGGATAGGCTTCCAATGTAATTTTCAGTCCTGACAGGGCCGAGGATAGTTGGTTTTCGGCGGCTATCTTTTCATCGATAGTTCTGGCACTGACCGCACCGTTGCGTGCCTGAATCACCCGGTCGAGAGTTTCTTTCTCGTGTGCGGCATATCCTTTCACAGTGTCTACTAGTTGAGGGATAAGGTCGTGACGTTGTTTCAGTTGCACGTCAATGTCGGCAAATGCGTTTTCACGATTGTTTCTGAGTTTCACCAGGGAGTTGTACATGGATGCGAAAATAATTCCCAATAGTACAATAATACCTACAATAATAAGTATAGTCATAGCCTTTCATTTTATTTAAATATATTAATCAAAAGTAGGCTATTTGTTTTTTTCTGCCAAACAGAACAGAATAAAAATCATTAATTACCACCTGAAATCTATCCAAATGCACCCGAAAACTGTCATTTGATAGAATTAACCCCTAAGAAATGACGAATTTCCCCCTGTCTGGTATTCAAAATACCTTTAAACTTGCATCATCGAGAAAAACGAAATATTAACCATAAAACCCTTAAAGTATGAAAAGTTTAAGTTTCAGAAAAGATTTAATTGGAGTTCAGGAGGAATTGCTTCGTTTTGCGTATAAGTTGACTGCCGATCGTGAAGAGGCGAATGATTTATTGCAAGAAACATCATTAAAAGCATTAGATAATGAGGAAAAATATGTTCCGGACACAAATTTCAAAGGATGGATGTACACAATCATGCGTAACATCTTTATTAATAACTACCGAAAAATAGTACGTGACCAGACTTTCGTCGATCAGACTGATAATTATTATCACTTGAATTTACCGCAGGACTCGGGATTCATAAGTACGGAAGGTGCCTATGACTTGAAAGAAATGCATCGTATTGTCAACGCATTGCCTAAGGAGTATAAGGTGCCTTTTTCTATGCATGTATCCGGATTTAAATACCGTGAGATTGCAGACAAATTGGGCCTTCCTTTGGGAACTGTGAAGAGCCGCATATTTTTTACACGACAACGTTTACAACAGGAATTGAAGGATTTTGTATAAATGGGGATAATACATTCAAACAAGCTTATTGATAATGCAAGGAGCAACGAAGTAGACTTCGGTTGCTCCTTTATTTTTTCTTCTTCTTCTTTATCTCTTTCTTTGCGGCTTTTCCCTCCGGTGGAAACTTGGGGACGAGATTCATAAGCCGTAATATTTGCTTCTGCCGTTTTAATATATAAGCCGAAGGTTTCGCCGAGTTAAACCGTATCGGATTCGGGAGAGTGGCGGCGATTAGTGCACATTGACCTTTGGTCAGCTTGGCAGCTGTAGTGTTGAACTTATATTTTGCAGCAGCCTGTGCGCCATAAATCCCTTTACCCATTTCGATTGAGTTGAGATAAACTTCCATAATCCGTTCTTTCGGCCAGAACAGTTCTATGAGAAAAGTGAAATATACTTCCAGGCCTTTCCGCACCCATGAAGATTGTGGCCATAGGAATACATTTTTTGCTGTCTGCTGGCTGATAGTGCTTGCTCCACGTTTCCGTTTCCTTGTTTCATTTTCTTTCATCGCTTTTTTGATTTCCACGAAATCGAATCCGTTGTGTTCGGCAAAACGGTTGTCTTCGGAAGCTATCACTGCCATTGGCAGGCTAGGAGATATCTTATCAAAAGAAACCCACGTGTGCTTCCACGTGGGTTTATCTCCTGAAATGATCTGTTGAACACTTCGAATGACCATTAACGGAGTAATATAAACCGGCATGAACCGATAAATAATGACCGTCAGTAAGGTCGATGTAAAAAAGAGAATCAACAGATTGCGTGTATAACGCAGAATTTTTTTAATTAGAAGCTGCCTGTGCATCTTTAATCATTTGCTCACTTGCGTACATGTACACTTCTACACGACGGTTCTGTTCACGACCTGCGGCTGTATCGTTGCTGGCAACGGGATCGCTTTCACCCATACCTTGCACGCCTTTAATCTGGTTGGTAGAAACACCGCAACTTAATAAGTAACTGGATACACTCTGTGCACGTTCTTGTGACAGGTTCAGGTTCTTTTGCTGGCTTTGTGCGGCAGTACTGTTCTTCCAGCCCTGATTGTCGGTGTATCCATAGATAGATACATCCATATCTCTGTTCTGGTTGAGCACATTGTTGGCGAATTTGCTTAATGCAGATTTAGCAGCAGCACTCAGATTAGCATTACCTGTTGTGAAAAGGATTCCTGAATCGAATGTCACTTTCACGGCTTGCAATCCGTTGTTGTCTGTTATCTGTTCTACTTGTGCGCCTTCAATTTGTTTTGCTTCTGCTGCGGCCTTATCCATTTTTTTACCAATGAGAGCACCTGTTCCTGCACCTACCGCCGTACCGATAGCAGCACCGATAGCAGCGCCTTTACCTTTACCGATAACACCACCTAGGATAGCACCCAATGCAGCACCCGAACCGCCACCAATAGCAGCACCTTTACCAGTGTTATTCATACTTGCACATCCACTGAATATCATGGTTATACTCATAAAGAGAACCATAAATTTCATCTTGTTCATAATGTTGATGTTTTAATTGTTTAATAATAATCTGTTTTTATATTTTAAATAACAACGCAAAGATACATATTATTTGCCAAGGTGATACTTTTTAAGTTAAAATAACTCGCACACTCTTGGCAGAGTGCTGAAAAATGTCGATAAACTGTTACTTTCCGACTACGGACGGGAGGTTCAGGCATTTCTTCCTAATGATGATAAACCAGCTTAGGAGGATAAGTCCTTTGGCAACAGTTGTGACGCTGACTGCCCACCAGATACCTTCTACTCCCATGCCCATTCGTACAAATAGAATGGCAAGCGGGATACGCATATAATTACATCCGATACTGATAATAGCAGGAGGTACGGTACGCCCGATACCATAGAATACTCCTTGCATGGTGATTTCGAGCATCATGAAAAGCTGGGAATACCCGTCAATGCGTAGAAATACACCTCCGGCCTCATAGGCTGCCTGCTCGGGTACGAATATTGAAAAGACTTCGTTTCCGAAGAAGATGAATAGCAGTGTACAGAAAGTTCCGAAGATTCCTGTCATCCATAAGGTGGTATACCATGCTTTGAGCACTCGTTCGGTTCGTCCGGCAGCATAGTTTTGGGCGATAAAAGCACTGAGTGCGGTTGAGAATCCTTGTGAAGTGTTCCAGGTAATTGCTTCGATTTGTCCTCCGGTCGTGAAAGTCATTAAGCCGATGTGGCCGCCTTGCTCAGAGGCGGTACGGCAGAGGAACATATTGACAAATGCAAACAGGGTATTCAATGTGGCTACGGGTAATCCTAGTTTTAGGATACGTCGTGTGTATCTCTTCTTTAATTGAGTGAAGAAAGGAAATCCACCGAGCAGTGAGTCTTTTCGGAAACGTAGTTGGTAGATGAAGATAGAGAAAACAGTAGCTTGTGAAATCCAGGTTGCATAAGCGGCGCCATTGGTCTCCAAACCGAAACCGAAGATGAACAGAGGATCAAGAATGATATTCAAAAGAAGTCCGGTACCACTGATATAGAACGGGATTTTACTTCGTCCTGCGGCATTGTAGATACCTGTAAAGGCGGCGGAAAGGAAAATAAACGGCATTCCGGTAGAGATAATCCGTAGATATTCTATTGCATTGGCGGTAATGTGTACCTCAAGTTCGTAGATACAGATGATGGGTTCTGCAAGGATGAAAAGTAATCCGCCCCAACAGAGAGAAATGATAAGTGCAATCGTAATGTTATGGGAGGCAAAGTGACGGGCATCTTCTTGATTTTGTGCGCCGATAGATTGTCCTACACTGACTTCGGAACCTACCTTATTTAATAGGGAGATAGAACCGGACATCCATGTCAGGATTCCGACAGAACCAATGGCTGCTACGGCTTCACTACCCAGCCGTCCTACCCATGCCATATCCGTGAGACTGTATGCCATTTGGATAAATGACGTAGCCATGATAGGCATTGCTAAATTGAATAGTTGACGATTGATTGGCCCGTGTGTCAGGTTTTTAATTCCTTGCATTTCTTTTTCTATTTAAAAGGAGGCGCAAAGATACATAAATTTACTATCTTCGCACATTAAATCATTCATTAATCAAAGTATACAGATACTATGAAACAGAAATTTTCTATTCTTTTATTCCTGTTGCTTTTATGGTTCACAGGTTCTCAGGCGGTAGCTCAGAATGCTCCGAACCCTTTTGATATTGAACAACCTTCGCTTCGCGTATTTCTTCCGGCGCCGGATTTGGCTACAGGTCGTGCTGTAGTGGCGTGCCCGGGTGGTGGATATTCGCACTTGGCTGTAGACCACGAAGGATATGATTGGGCACCGTATTTCAACAAACAAGGTATCGCATTGATCGTTCTGAAATATCGTATGCCGAATGGTGACCGTACACTTCCTATTTCGGATGCCGAGGCTGCCATGAAGATAGTGCGGGACAGTGCTGATGTATGGAATCTGAATCCGAGAGATATCGGTATCATGGGATCTTCTGCCGGCGGACATCTTGCATCGACAATCGCGACTCATGCCAAACCGGAACTTCGTCCTGATTTCCAGATTCTTTTCTATCCGGTAATTACAATGGATAAGTCGTATACTCACATGGGTTCCCATAACAGCCTTTTGGGTAAGGATGCTTCTGCTGAGTTGGAAAAGGAGTATTCTAATGAGAAGCAAGTGACAAAAGAAACACCGCGTGCTTTTATCGTTTATAGTGATGATGATAAGGCTGTTCCGCCCGCTAATGGAGTGAATTATTATCTGGCTCTGAATAAGAATGGTGTTCCTGCTGTTCTGCATATTTACCCTTCCGGTGGTCATGGTTGGGGAATTCGTGAAGGTTTCCTTTATAAGGATGAGATGTTGAACGAACTGACTTCATGGTTACGTAGTTTCAAAGCTCCCCGTAAGGATGCCGTTCGTGTAGCTTGTATTGGCAATAGTATTACGTATGGAGCACGGATTAAGAATCGTGATCGTGATAGTTATCCTTCTGTTTTAAGTCGTATGCTGGGTGACGGTTATTGGGTAAAGAATTTCGGAGTAAGTGCCCGCACGTTGCTGAATAAGGGTGATCGTCCTTATATGAATGAAAAGGCTTATCAGGATGCATTAGCTTTCAATCCTAATGTTGTGGTTATCAAACTGGGAACAAACGACAGTAAATCGTTTAATTGGAAACATAAAGCCGACTTCACGAAAGATATGCAGACTATGATTGATGCTTTCAAGGCATTGCCTGCCCAACCGAAAATCTATCTCTGTTCCCTTCTAAGGCATACCAAGCTAATGAAAGTATCAACGATGATATTATTTCTAAAGAAATTATTCCGATGATTAAAAAAGTTGCCAAGAAAAACAAGTTGGATATAATTGATCTTCATACGGCAATGGATGGAATACCACAACTCTTTCCGGACAAAATTCATCCGAATGAAGAAGGTGCCAAAATAATGGCAAAAACTGTTTACGAATCAATTAGAAAATAGAAGCATATCTTTTTACTTTGATTATTTAGCCTTCTAAAATGCTGGTAATCATACGAAAAACTATTTAAGCAAATATTTGTAAATGTTATAGCCACTAATACTATAGAAAGTAGGTATTAGTGGCTATTCTTCTTATAATATGCTAAAAAAGTGTCATTTTGAAAGAATGGGAAGCCTGTAATATCTAATTTTGTGCTCGTAAATGTGTTGAAATGATTAATGGATAATGTCTTTACTTCATCAATTATGAGCAAACAACAAGATTTTGTGTTCTTATCAAAGTTAATGGCTAATGCCAATATGGGGTGGTGGGAAGCTAATTTGGCAACGGAATGTTATACCTGTTCCGAATATATATCTGAGATTCTGAATTTGGATGAAACAGGGACTATTAGTTTTGAGGATTTCAATAAACGTATTTTGAATGAAGAACAAGGTCCGACAACGGTTCGCTCTTTCGATGTACAGTCGATGTCGGAAGTCGTTTATTTATTAAAAACCCCAAAAGGGTCAGTTTGGATGCGTAGTAAGATTTGTTTTCGAGAAGTAGATGATAAGGGAAATACGATTGTGTATGGCATTGCAGAAATGCAGGACGGACCGGATACTGCAATAGCTTGTCAGGCTTTACAACGTAGCGAACGGCTTTTACATAATATTTATAAGAATTTGCCTGTTGGTATTGAGTTGTATAATAAGGAGGGAGTATTGGTCGACCTCAATGATAAAGAATTGGATTTGTTTCATGTAGATAGTAAGGAGGAACTTCTAGGCATCAATATTTTCGAGAATCCAGTTTTCCCGGAAGAGATGAAGGAGAGGTTGAGGAATAATGAGGATGCGGACTTTACCTTTCGCTATGATTTCTCAAAGTTAGGAGAATATTATTCGAATAATAAGGCGGAAGGTACAATCGATCTTGTGACTAAAGTAACTACTTTGTATGATGAGAATCATAATCCGGTTAATTATCTACTGATTAATGCTGATAAAACGGAGACTACGGTTGCTTATAATAAGATTCAGGAATTTGAGGAATTTTTTGAGTTAATAGGTGACTATGCGAAAGTGGGTTATGCTCATTTTAATATTCTAAGCAAGCAGGGACATGCACAGAAAAGTTGGTATAAAAATATAGGAGAAGAGTCTGGAACTCCTTTATCCGAGATTATTGGTACATATAAATCTTTTCATCCTGATGACCGTGATTTGATTCTTCAGTTTTTTGAGGAGGTACAAAAAGGAAATGCTGATAAGTTAAGTCATAAAATACGTGTCTTTAGGGAGAATGGAGAGTGTACATGGACGCATGTTAATCTCTTTGTCAGAAAATATGCACCCCAAGATAAAGTCATAGAATTGATTAGTATTAATTATGATATTACAGATTTGAAACAGATAGAAGAAATGCTCGTTAATGAACGTGATAGAGCTGAAGCTTCAGATCGTTTAAAGTCAGCTTTCTTGGCTAATATGAGTCATGAAATCCGTACTCCGTTGAATGCTATTGTTGGTTTTTCAAGTCTGTTGGCCAGTGCGGAAAATGTAGTGGAAAAGGAGCTTTATAATTCTTTAATTAGTCATAATAACGAACTTTTGCTTAATCTGATCAATGATATCATTGATTTGTCTAAAATTGAAGCCGGATATTTGGAGTTACATCAGAATTGGTTTAATCTTACGGAGCTTCTTGATGAGTGTGTGGCAGAATATGCTCGTCTTCTTCCTTCTGGTGTGGAACTTCTGACCAGTTATCCGGAACATGATGCTTTGGTGGAACTTGATAAGTTGCGTATCAAGCAGATATTGAATAATTTTCTTTCAAATGCTTTGAAGAATACGATTCGTGGATATGTGGAAGTGTTTTATGAAATAGATAAGCATTGCGTTAGAATTGGGGTAAAAGATACCGGTTGTGGTATTCCTCAGAATATGTTGGAGAAGATATTTGAAAGATTTGAAAAAGTGGACTCTTTTGCACAAGGTGTGGGGTTGGGGTTATCTATTTGTAAATCTATTGTCGATAAAATGAACGGACGAATACAAGTATACTCTCAGCTAGGATTGGGCACTACTTTTATTGCAGAGCTACCTTGTCATTCCATATTAGTCAATGAATAAAAAACAATTGATGTTTCTGTGGTTTTATACCTGTTTGCATTTATTCATTCGGATATCTCATTATATAAATTAGCCAGTTCGTTATATGTTCCTCTGTGCAGGCATGATACTACTTTTCGGGCAGGAATTACCCGAAGAGTAATATCATCTTTCCTCTGTAATAATTTTGCTGATTTAAATCCGATAACCATTCTAATATTTTCTTCAGTCAGATTTTCATAATCAGGATACTTAACAAAAGGAATATCTGTTGTAGCTGCATCTTGTTCTTCAAACAAAGAACTTATTTTCATAAAACTTTCTCTAATAGCCTGTGACATTCTTAGTATATCCGTTTGTTATTCAATAATTAAGGTCGGTTGTTCGGCTTGTGGTATTGGCTACACTGAATTTGGGCTAATAGATAATACCTATTTTCCTGAATATCCTAAAAGTACGACTTATCAACGACGACTTCTACCGCTTGTAATGATGAAATCAAGAGAAAGACAAAGAATAAATCCCTGATAATCAATGATTATCAGGGATTTATTCTTTGTCTAGTGATCCGCCTGGGGCTCGAACCCAGGACCCCAACATTAAAAGTGTTGTGCTCTACCTGCTGAGCTAGCGAATCAATCCTTGTTACTTTCTTTCGAAATGCGGGTGCAAAGGTAGAACATTTTTTTATAACTCCAAAGGATTTCAAACATTTTTCTTATCTTTGTGCCATTATCAACAATATACATTATTAATATATGGCTGCTGACGATAAAAAAATTATCTTCTCAATGGTAGGGGTGAGCAAAGCATTCACTCCAAATAAAAATGTGTTGAAAGACATTTACCTGTCATTCTTTTATGGAGCGAAAATCGGTATTATTGGTCTGAATGGTTCCGGTAAGTCAACGTTAATGAAGATTATCGCAGGTTTAGAGAAATCCTATCAGGGAGAAGTGGTCTTCTCTCCGGGGTATTCCGTAGGTTATTTGGCGCAGGAACCCTATCTTGACAACACGAAGACAGTAAAAGAAGTAGTAATGGAAGGTGTGCAACCCATTGTTGACGCACTGACAGAATACGAAGAAATCAATCAAAAATTCGGTTTGCCGGAGTATTACGAAGACCAGGATAAAATGGATGCTCTTTTTACTCGTCAAGGCGAATTGCAAGATATTATTGATGCAACAGATGCATGGAATCTGGATAGTAAACTGGAACGTGCAATGGACGCACTTCGTTGTCCGCCTGAAAATCAGTCTGTGGCAAATCTTTCCGGAGGTGAACGTCGACGGGTAGCTCTTTGTCGTTTGCTGTTGCAGAAACCGGATGTGTTGTTGCTGGACGAGCCTACCAACCATTTGGATGCAGAATCTATCGATTGGTTGGAACAACATCTTCAACAATATGAAGGGACTGTTATTGCTGTAACCCACGACCGTTACTTCCTTGACCACGTTGCCGGCTGGATTCTCGAACTAGATCGTGGTGAAGGTATTCCATGGAAAGGAAACTACTCTTCCTGGCTGGAACAGAAGACGAAACGCATGGAAATGGAGGAAAAAACTGCGAGCAAACGTCGTAAGACGCTGGAGCGCGAGTTGGAATGGGTTCGTATGGCTCCGAAAGCTCGTCAGGCAAAAGGGAAAGCCCGCCTTAATTCATACGACAAGTTGTTGAATGAAGACGTGAAAGAGAAGGAGGAAAAACTGGAAATCTTTATTCCGAATGGTCCTCGTTTAGGTAATAGAGTTATCGAAGCTAAACATGTGGCTAAAGCATACGGTGATAAACTGCTGTTTGACGATTTGAATTTTGTGCTTCCCCCGAATGGCATTGTCGGCGTAATCGGTCCGAATGGTGCAGGAAAAACTACACTTTTCCGTTTGATTATGGGACTGGAAACCGTAGATAAGGGGGAATTTGAAGTAGGAGAAACTGTAAAAGTAGCCTATGTCGACCAGCAGCATAAAGACATTGACCCGAACAAGAGTGTTTATCAGGTAATTTCCGGTGGTAATGATTTGCTTCGTATGGGCGGACGTGATATTAATGCACGTGCTTATCTTTCTCGTTTCAATTTCTCCGGAGCCGATCAGGAAAAACTTTGTGGTGTGCTCTCCGGTGGTGAGAGAAATCGTTTGCACCTAGCAATGGCTTTGAAAGAAGAAGGTAACGTGTTGTTGCTCGATGAGCCTACCAATGATATCGACGTAAATACACTGCGTGCTTTGGAAGAAGGTCTGGAAGACTTTGCTGGTTGTGCAGTTGTCATTTCACACGACCGTTGGTTCCTCGATCGTATTTGTACACACATTCTGGCTTTTGAAGGAGACTCCAATGTGTTCTACTTTGAAGGTTCCTATTCGGAGTACGAAGAAAATAAATTGAAGCGTTTAGGGAATGAAGAACCGAAGCGTGTTCGTTATAGAAAGTTAATGACCGACTAGTGTAAAATAATAGATTGAAGCATTTCTAATGCTTTCTGTTTCAAAATAAAAGGCTCTGCAAGTTATGTAGAGCCTTTCTTGTTTTATAACGCAATAAAACGTTTATCTCTCTTAAAATTTTGTAGTATAATTGTAACGTAAGTCTAAATAATATTAATTATATTTGTGCGCAGTTTTTAAAAGCAAACAATTAGTATAAACTAATCAATTACATTATGTTAAAAAGAACGCGGTCTTTTTTGGTGCTAGTAATGTTGCTAATGACAGTCACAATGAGTGCACAGGTTACCACAGCCACTATGAGTGGTAAAGTGACAGCACAAGATGAACCGATTATCGGAGCAACTATTGTTGCCATTCACGAGCCTTCAGGAACTCGGTATGGAACTGTGACTAATGTTAGTGGTCAATTCAATTTGCAAGGTATGCGTACTGGTGGACCATACAAGGTAGAAATTTCTTATGTCGGTTATCAGACAGCTATTTACAAAGGAATCAATCTTTTATTAGGAGAGAATTATGTTTTAAATGTTTCTTTAAAAGAGAGTTCTGAACTGTTGGACGAAGTGGTGGTGACTGCTTCTAAAGAAAGTAACATGAAGTCTGATAGGGCAGGTGCTATTATGAATGCTAATCGTGATATGATTAGTAACACCCCAACTATTTCCCGTAGTATTAGCGATATTATGCGTCTTTCTCCACAAGGTGCTGATGTTGGTAATGGTTTTGCAGTCGGTGGTGGTAATTATCGCCAATCATTTGTGACAGTTGACGGTGCTGCTTTCAACAATACATTCGGGTTGGGAGGTAATCTTCCGGCTAACGGCTCTCCAATTTCTTTGGATGCTTTGGAACAGGTTACAGTAGCTGTAACCCCGTTTGATGTTCGTCAGAGCGGTTTTACAGGAGGTGCAATTAATGCAGTAACTCGTTCGGGAGATAACCAATTTCGTGGAACTGCTTATATGTATTTTAATAATGAGAATCTAAAAGGAAGTAAAGTTGATGATTATGAACTTTTACGTTCCAAAGCTCAATATTATACTTATGGTGCAAGCTTCGGTGGTCCGATTATAAAAGATAAATTATTCTTCTTTGTAAATGGAGAATATGAAGATAATGTAACAGCGGGATCAAACTATCGTCCTCGTACTGCACTTGGAGAAAGCTATAGTGGTGGTAATATACATCGCCCTCTCCAAAGTGACATGGATGATATGCGTGGTTTCTTACTAAACAAATATAATTTTGATCCGGGAAAGTATAATGACTATTCAACGGATACCCCTGCTTATCGTGTTATGGCACGTGTTGACTGGAATGCTAATCAAAACAATAAAGTTAGTTTCCGTTTTACCAAGACACATACCAAAGATTCTAACTTCCCTACCAGTTCAGTCAGTCCATTATCTACATCAGCTCTTTATCCGGGAGGAACATCCACTGAAGTCATAGATGGTAAACCTGTTGGTACCATTGCTCCTGGACAGGGACGTACTTCTAAATATGCGCTTAGCTTTTCGAATTCCAACTATTATCAAGTGCGTGATTTTACTTCTGTTGCAGGTGAATGGAACTCTCGTATGGCTCAAGGAGCAATGAATAATATGCTACGTTTTGCATATTCTTATCAAGATGAGCCTCGTTCGTTTGATGGTCCTCTTTTCCCAACAGTTGATATTTTGCAGGATGGTGCTGTATATGCCAATTTTGGTGCAGACCTTTTTACTGCGGGCAATCTGCGTCAGACAAAAGTATTCACCATTACAGATGAGTTTAACTGGAACGTAGGTATTAATAAGTTCATGGCCGGTTTCCAATATGAGCATACAAAGGCTATTAATGGTTATATGCTGGGAGGTGCTGGTTACTATGTTTATTCAAGTTGGAGTGATTTTGTAAATGATGAGACTCCGAAGGCCTTTGCTATAACCCATTCAAATTCACCTGATATGTCTCAATTCCTTGCAGAATTGAAATTCCAACAATATTCTTTATATTTGCAAGATGAGGTTTCTGTTTCAGAAAACTTTAAAGTAACAGGTGGACTTCGTTTTGAACTACCGACTTACCCTTCTTTAAAGAATAATTATAATGAAGAATTTGCCAAATTAGATTTTGGAGGTCAGCATTATTCAACAGACCAACTTCCGGGTGCAAAAGTATCAGTATCTCCACGTGTTGGTTTTAATTGGGATATAACAGGAGATCGTAAGTATGTACTTCGTGGTGGTACAGGTTTGTTTGTTGGACGTATGCCTTTCGTTTGGTTGATTTCTGCTGTCGGAAATTCAGGCGTGGGACAAACTACCTATTATTATACGGATGCTGCTACTGCCCAATATAAACCTCATTTCCATGCAAATCGTGATGAGATTTTGAAGGACTTGTATGGTGGTCAGACGCATTCAAAAGTAGAGCTTCCTAAAGATCCGACAATTATTGATAAAGATTTGAAGATGCCTTCTACTTGGAAGACCTCATTAGCTCTTGATATGAGATTGCCGGGAGATGTTAACTTTACTTTGGAAGGAATTTATAGCCGTGATTATAATCCGGTTGTGATAACTAACCGCGGTTATGAATTGCAAGAGGCAAAATTGACTCTTTCTCCCAATGATGTTCGTGATACTTATAAGATATATAACAGCGGTCGGAATGTTTATCTTTTAGAGAACTGGAAAAAGGGTGCTTATTACTATTCTATTTCAGCGCAATTGCGTAAGAACTTTGATTTTGGTTTAGATTTATCATTTGCTTATACACATTCAAAATCTCGTTCATATAGTGATGGTATTGGTGACCAGGTAACTTCTGCCTATAAGACTAATACTTATTCGGTAAATGGTATCAATGAACATGAATTGGGTTATGGTACCTATGTAGCTCCTGATCGTATCTTGGCTACAATCGGTTATAAAAAGGAATATGGAAAGCATTTTGCTACTAGCGTTTCTTTGTTGTATGAAGGAATGCAGATGGGATATTCCGGGTCATGGGGATATAGCCGCTACTCGTATACTTTCTCTAGTAATGTTGTTGGTGATGCAGGCGCTAATAGTTTATTGTATATTCCTGCAACACGTGAAGAATTGGATAGCTGGAAGTTTAGTGATGCTGCTTCTTATCCGGCTAAGGAGCAAAGAGATGATTTCTGGAATTATATTAACCAAGATAAATACCTGAAGAATCGCAAAGGTAAGTATGCCGAGAGAGGTGGAGCTGTTATGCCATGGCATCATCAAGTTGATTTTAAATTGAATCAAGATTTCTATTTGAATGTTGGTGGAAAGCGTAACTTGCTGCAAGTAGGAGTTGATATTAAAAACCTTCCTAACTTATTGAACAACAGTTGGGGACTTTATAAGCAGGTAATCAATTCGAGCTTGTTGCAATATAAAAACGGAGAATTTACTATGAATAAGAATGCAGGTGAGACATTGACAAGCACTTATCGTGATTTCCAAAGTTTTAAATCTACTTATTCAGTACAGTTTAGTGTACGTTATATTTTCAATTAAGACAATATAGTATAACTGAAAATTAAAAGCAACTAATTCATAACGATTTAGTTGCTTTTTTGTTTTTATTGCTGAATATCCAGTTGAGTCCCATTACAAAGAACACCTTTTATAGCTTCATCCTCATCACCACCGGATTATGATCACTATATTCCCAGTCCGGTGAGAAATAATCCAAACCTTTCAGTTCGGGCGAGTGAAGAATATAGTCAATTCTCAACAGGTGCTTAAAATATTTGAAAGTATACATATATCCGTGTCCGCCGGTCTGAAAGCCGTCTAGCAATTTATCACCTTTCACGGTGTGGTAAACGTAAGAAGAAGGGAGTGAGTTGAAGTCACCGCAGACAAGAGTAGGATAGGGGGAGGCAGACACCAGTTGATTGATAAAATTAGCTTGTACTGCACGTTTCCGGAAGTTCTCATGCAGGCCGTCGGCGAGCGTAAGGGCGGCACGTTTGGCTCTTTGAGAGTTGTCTTGGCGAAGTTCTTTTTCCAGTTTGCGCTTATTGCGGCTCACTTCCGTAGTTTGCAGGTGATTATTAAACAGACGGATCATACGACCGTTGACTTCAATATCACACCAGAGACTACAATTACCGGAGTTGGGATAAATAATCAGATGCTCCTTTTTGATAGAATAACGGCTGAAAACAGCAAGTTGTAAAAGATGTTGTCTTTCGGGAGAAGAAGGAATATAATGATAAGGCCAGTCAGACAACGCAGTACATAGACTGTCGACGCCAAACTCATCATCAATACCGAACTCTTGAAAACAGAGAATGTCCGCTTTCAGATTTCTCATCTGTGCAGCGATCTCCTTACATGAATACCCGGTGTGTTCGCGGTTGAATCCGTCAACGTTGTAAGTGGCTACGGTCAACACTCCGGGAGTATATGCGTTAACTTTGACTGTCGGTTTAGAAGCCGGATCGAGAAGCGGGAATTGGAGAACACAGTTGATGTAACCCCAATTACTGAATATGGCAATTAGCGGAATGAAAACCCAGCATCGCCAACGAATCGTCCAATAAACAGCAGACGCCAGATTGACCAACAAAAGTATCGGTAGTCCCAAACCGATAAAAGGCATAAACTTGAAACTGTCCGGTGAAGCAGTACCGCTAAATGCTCCTGCTATTGTGACACCCGCCAGGATACACGATAAAAGAATAGAGATGTAGTAAAATAGTCTATAAAAGGCTTTCATCTTTTCTTGGTTATGTTTATATCACTCTTGTATTTTATTATTTAATTCTGGAGACAGCCATTTATTGAGCATTTTTTTCAATTCCGACTGCACGATCGGCTTGGATATGAAATCACTACATCCCGCTTCTTTGGCAGCTTTCTGGTCTTGCGGATAAGCGTATGCACTTTGAACAACAATAGGAACGGTGGCAGACAGTTCGCGAATGATTTTCGTAGCTTCCAGTCCGTCCAGATTCGGCATTTTGATATCCATTAAGATGAGGTCAGGTTTCACTTCATCATACATTATGACGGCTTCCATACCGTCGTGTGCATGAACCAACCGATAATTCTTGCCAAGGATAGCATTCAGCAAATCATAGTTACTGTCCGTGTCTTCGGCAATCAAGATGCAGGCTTGTTTCTCAGGAATTTGTTCCTGTGGTGTTTCATTGGAGGGTTGTTCAGTCAGGTCAGAAGGTTGAGAAGACTGCGAAAGTTGTGAGGACTGCGAAGACAGTGAAGATTGCATACCTTCTGTTGTGTCCGCAGCCTTCTTTATAATATTATAAGGCAACGTAAAATTAAACGTCGTTCCTACTCCAAATTCAGAGTTGACAGTAATCTTTCCACCCAGTCGTTCAACGATCGACTTACAGATAGACAATCCCAATCCCGTGCCCTGCGCATGATTATTCAGCTTGGCAAAACGTTCGAACACACGTCCCACCTTTTCCGGTTCGATGCCTGTGCCCGTGTCGGTCACATGAAAAACGATTTGGTCGCCGACCCGTTTGTATCCATAACTAATGCTCCCTTCTTTCGTGAATTTGGCGGCATTGCCAATCAAATTAGAAATCACCTGGAACACCCGATTCTTGTCCGTTTCAATCATCAGACTTTCGTCCGAAGGCTCGTGAACGAGGCTCACGCCTACCGGCATACGGAAAATATGAGCGTCGTGCACTTCCCTGCATAAGTTGTGCAGGCTTGTAGGTCCTATGGTAAATTCGATAATTCCCGATTCAATTTTCGAAAGATCAAGAATCTCGTTGATAAGCTCCAGCAGGCGACCATTATTGGACTCAACGATACCATAATACGTCTTTCTTTCCTCCTCATCATTACTTTCGGCGATAAGTTGCGAGAAGCCGACAATGGCGTTCAAAGGAGTACGAATCTCGTGACTCATGTTGGCGAGGAAAGCCGATTTTAGCTTGTCGGACATTTCCGCTTTCTCTTTTGACGATTGAAGTTCACGTTTGATCATCTCCAGTTCCGTGATATCCCATTCGATGCTGACGATGATAGGAGAGGACAATTCATCCCCGTCCACCCGGATTTTCCGTTTGTCGAGGATAATCCGGTTACCGTTTTTATCCCTCCCTTCGGTCGTCCAATGCAATCCCTTTCCGGTGGTTGCCACTTGTATATCCTCCTGTCTCTTTTTATCGGCCACTATGGGCGGATAATAGTCAAAGTCATTCTTTCCGAACGACTCACCGACGCAGAGATCACGGTTGTACGACTCACGGTTACGGTAGAGATACCGGAAATCATTATTGATCTCCTTCACCACAATTCCCGCAGGCAGATTATTGATAGTAGTATCCATAATCAAGTTGAGTCGCTTGATTTGCGCCTCATACCGGATTCGTTCGGAAATATCATGTGCAAACGACCAGTAACTTTCTTCTCCGGAATCATTGGTCACATTATACATTGTGCCTTCGTATGCCAGAATATCCCTGTTGATTTTCGAAGGATGATGAGCGATAAAATTGCTGCTTCCGCCGTGCATGATGTCCTTACAACGTTCGTTCCACGCTTTCTGCGTAGGCATATCTGCGGCAATATCATAAATTTTCAGTTTACAGATATCCACATTCTCGCAAATCCCGTGATTGTGGAGAAAACGCCGGTTGGCAAAGATGATCGTACCGTCCTCTCTGGCGGCAAAGATACTCTCCTTGGCGTTGTTGATAGCGTGCGTCAGCGTATTGATATCGTTTCTGCGGCGCTGGATATCGGTGATATTCTGGATATATCCCTCGATCGTAAGGCTGCCGTCCGGGAGTTCCTCACGCAGATAAGCCTGGATACGCATATAATATATCTCTCCGTTCACCTGTACGCGGTAGCTGATACTGTCCGTATTGAACCTCTCCAGATTTCTAAGTTTCCAGTTGATAAACGTCTGCCGGTCTTCTTCAACGATATACTCCCTGTATTTCTCGAAAGAAATGCTTCGTACCGTTTCTTCGCACAA
Source organism: Bacteroides caccae (assembly GCF_002222615.2). Taxonomy (NCBI): domain Bacteria; kingdom Pseudomonadati; phylum Bacteroidota; class Bacteroidia; order Bacteroidales; family Bacteroidaceae; genus Bacteroides; species Bacteroides caccae. The sequence continues at coordinate 2,853,873 of NZ_CP022412.2, forward strand.
CACGCCGGTATGTCCCAGATAATGAAAAACGTTTTCATTCGTATTGTACACCCACTGACCGATTTGCGCCACTTTCTGGATCTCCCGCAGCGTTCGGTTCGTTTGTTCCAGTTGGCGTTTCACGTTGCTTCTTTGGGTGATGTCGCGATACTGGCAGAGCACCATGTCATCATAAGGATGCATGATGCATTTAAAATAATAAACATCTTCCTTTAGTACCAGTTTGAAGTTTTTACTGACGCTCTTTTTCCCTTCAAGTACCGATTGGAAGACAGGAACAACCCTTTCCCGCGTATATTCGGGCAGGAGTTCAAATATGTTTTTTCCTAGAAGTATCTCATCCTGTAAGAACCATAGGTCACAATGAGGATCAATGTCTATGCAAACACCATTCTTGTCGACCAACAACATTGTATCGGCTGTCAGTTTCAATATCCTTTGCGCGTTATTTGTATCATGTAATGTTCTGTTCATGTCCATTCGATTAGATGATTAAGACTATTGCATCTTACAAAGATAACAAAAGATTTGATTATTTGTTTTTATTTTTCTGCCCGCTTTGCTTTTTCCCAAGTCCCGCTCCCTCTTTTCTTCTTCAGATAGCGGATTCCTCTCAAGACATTTATATTCATAAAGAGGAAGTAATAGGGGATAAACAGCAATTTATTCTTTATCTGTCTGGTAGACAGATAATATCCCCAGTATCCCAGTCCGTAGAAAAACACCTGTAACACGAGCAGGACGCCGTAGAACACAGGCGAGCCGCCCGTCAGTAAAATCGCAACATTCAGCGGGAGAAGTGCGAACAATAGAAAAGGCGTGACAGACCACCTCAACACCCGGTGCGACGTGTACTGAAAACTAAGTACCCCGTAGCGGAAAGGGTTCAGCAATGGGCGAAGCCTACGGATTGACTGCAATCCTCCGGCAGCGATACGCACCTTCCGTTTTTCCTCCTCGCGCATATCGGCCGAACCGCTTTCAATGGCGTAAGCATTCGTACAATAAGCAATGATATACCCCTTCATCGTGATACGCAGTGAAAGGATGAAATCATCAAGCAACGTGTCCGGCTCCATTGTCTCAAACAATTCCCGCCGCACGGCAAACAGCTCTCCCGCAGCTCCCACCGCCGAATACAACCGTGCATCAAGCGCCTTCAACGTTGATTCATATTTCCAGTAAATACCTTCGCCACCGGCTGCCGCCCCGTCCTTCGCTTGCACGGCAATCCGTTTTTCACCTGCCACGCAGCCCACTTTCGGATTCCGGAAAGCAAGCACAATCTCCCGGATTGCCTCCCGGTTCACCATTGTGTTCGCATCCGTAAAGACCACCAACGGGGTGTCAACCAGTGTCATGCCGCGTGTCATGGCAGCCGTCTTGCCTTGCCGTAGCGGTTGGAAGTGCACCGTTGCCTTTCCTGCCCAGCGAGTTTGCAAACGCTCGTTCGTTCCGTCATCACTGCCGTCCGTCACCCAAACAATGCGCAACTTATCCGCCGGATAATCCAGTTCCAGGCTATTCTCCATTTTCTCGTCCACTACATCTTCCTCGTTGAAAGCAGTGATGAACAGTGTCACTTCCGGCAATTCATCGTTCGATGCAGGTAATGAGTATTTCACCGGTTTCACGAAAAGCTCTTTCAGTTTGACGAGAATATAGAGCACGATTCCGTAGCCCAGATACGTGTAGAACACGACGAACAGGGCAAACCAGAAAATAACTTCGAGACAAAGAGTAAGACTTCCGTTCATAACTATATTATTATTTGTTTTTCGTATCGTTTATATTCGCCTTTTGCCAACCGTTTATTTGATTCGTTTTTTCAGTTCCTCCTTCTTTTCCGGGGTTTTACTAATTCACTTTACCACTTAAAATTAGAAGAAGAGCCATAGAGACAGTATATTACTTATTTTCTTCTTTAAGCCTCATATATTCTTCCAAACTGATTGGAATATGTCCATGAATCTTATATTTAACCTTGTTTTTTATGATATAAAAGAAAGCATTCCATATCTTTTGTATCTCTTTTATTGCACTTCTGCGTGGATACATCTGTTCTACCATTTGTCGGCTCCACGGTTGGGTGAAGAAAGCAGTATACTTCTCATTGGTCGGGTTAATAATAAATTCTATATCATCTTTCCATTCACACCGGTTCAGCATCAAGTCTCCTTCGGTGAGCCATAACAATTTATAGGTCAGCGATTGATAAGGAAGATAATTGAGAAATAATTCACCATAATTATTTTCATAGTTTCCCGGCATTCTCGACTTCTCAAAAAGAATCAGTTTGTTGTCCAGGTGGAGAATAATCCATTTATGTGATTTCTTGGGGAAAAGAAATTCTCCCAGCAGACTGGGCGTTTCCATATACCCCCTTTTGGCAACTCTGCATTGTTCGCGGATAAACTCGGCAGGATTTTCCGCGTGCTCAAGTACCTGGTTACAAATAACATAATCAAATTCTTTATCTTTAAAGGGGAGAGCTTCTCCATTCGCATTAATAAACTGCTGATGTGGATAAATCTTCAGATTCCCGCATCTATGGTAGTTAGAGTCTACAAATAAGTCCACAAGCACGTTTGAACGAAACGTAGGGCTGTGTCCCGGCCCCACTTCCAACACCTTGTCTTTCTTGCCTATTTTCAGGTTATCTCTATCGTAAGGAGTACGCGTTATCATAATAGCATTTGTTTTATTTGTTTTTTATCAGATTATTATCTTCGTCTTTATATTCATTTTTCCTGGTAAACATACTGCCTGCTCCTTTGAACGCTTTGACTAGTCTCGTTTTGAAACTATTAAAGAGCGAACCGTCGTTATTTAGAGTGCCATATCCTGTCATGACCCTGGCTTTTCCGGAATGGATAAAGACCAATTTTCCATAAGGCTTCATTGCCAAAGCCAGTGACCCGTCCTCGCCCCGGATAATATCTGTCCGGAAACCGAATTTTCTGCCCAGCTCGGTGTTAAACCCGAATGTCATTCCCCGTACACAAAGTTCCGGACGCTGTATCGACTGAATACGCAAATGAAGATCCCTCAATGCTTCGTACCACCACAGTCCCGTGGCGGAATGGCGTTCATCGGGAATAAAACTCCACAGGCTGAACGTGCAAGCCACTCCCGGCTTCATCAGTTGCTTTACGTGCGTCTTTATATAGCGGGAAGGATATATCGTATCAGTATCGATGCAGATATGATACTTTCCTTTAGCCTGATTAAGTCCGCATTGGCGGGCGTGTCCGGGGCCCTTCTTGGTTTCATTGAAATAAGTCACTCCCAGCTGTTGCATCACCGCTTCCGTGCGGTCTGTGGAGTTGTTGTTGACCGCTAAGATTTCTATCGGGAAATCACATTCATTGTCGCAAAGCGACCACAAACAACTCAACAAACGCGTTTCCTCGTTATGGCAAATGAGAACAACCGAAGCCAGCGGTTGCTTGTTTTCGGATAACTTCCGCAACTTTTTCTTCACAAAACCGACCACCTCCGGCGGTGCCGAAGCAAATGGTTGCTCGTAAACCTGCAAATATTTCGAATACCATTTCATAATCAATTCTTTAAAGTGAGGCTTTCAAACAACTGTTTCCATTGTTCGGCAATCTGCTCTATCTTGAAACGTTCCACGTCAATTCGGGCTTGTTGTCCCATTTTCCGGCGTATTTCGTCATTCTCTATCAAGTAACATATCTTTTCTGCCAGCATTTCTATATTTCCGTTTTCTACCAGCAAGCCATTCTTACCGTCGTCAATAATGTCGCGTGGCCCGCACGGGCAAGTGAAAGAAACAGGGGGAACACCGCACGACATCGCTTCGGTAATGACCATTCCGAATCCCTCATAGCGCGAGGAAAGCACAAAGATAGAACTCCGGCAATAGTTCCGGATAATGTCGGGTGTTTGCTCCTCAAGATAAAGCGTATCCAAGTGATATTTGTCTTTTAGGGCAAGAAAATCGCTCCTGTCTCCTCCGCCATATATTCTTAAATTCCAATCAGGATGCTTTTGGGCTACGATTCTCCATGTTTCTATTAATAAGTCAAACCCTTTTTGGTACGCATATCTCCCTACTGCAATAACCTCCTTAGCCGTGCAGTCCGACGTTTGCTTCGGATAGAAAGGCAACGGGTTGTAGATGACGGTGGTATTATCCAGATAAGATGAGAAATTCTTCCGGTCCTCTTCCGTCAGGATAATAAACTTAGACAATTGTTTTACTTGCCGATCCAACTGCTTCATCCAAAGTCTGGAAAGTCTGCTTTTGATGAATCCGGTATTTTTGGCTTCTGCAAGATCTCTGAAATTCGACTTGTTGACATGGATTTCTCCTATTTTCACGCTGCCGTCGTGGATAGAGTTTATAAAGTTAATTTCCCTTCTGAGCATGGATACGGTGATGTCCGGCCGTATTTCAAACAAACACTTCGTGAGGCGTTTTTTGTATAAACGCTGTTTGCAGGCATAGATGAATAACTTCTTGTACAGAGGTTTGTTCCATAGCTCGTTGAAATTAATATCCAGATGAATCAAATGTACTTTAGGCGATAAGGCGTAAAAAGGTTCCAGCCCTTTGCCGTCTGTCAGGATGATGTATATGTCATATCCTAGTTTCTCGGCAAAATAGTTGGCTTTTATGGTAAGTACCCGTTCCATTCCCCCCGGTATATAAAGCGAAGGAAGGCAATAGACTATTTTAATTTTTTTATTCATCAACCATTGTTTGTTATTTATTGGGGAATACTATTCTAGTGATCCGAATCCGGCTTCTTTGATAACTTTCTGCATTTGCGCCTTCCATGATAGCGGATAGACGGATTCTCTGATCTCAAGCGGCGTCATGGTCAGCGCACGTTGAAATTCGACCAGTCCCATGATGTCAACCGGTGATTCGTCTGCGGGAGCTTTCCATACATACGGTGCGGAGTCGAAATCATCATCATTTTCCGAATAGGTGAACGCTAATCCACGTGCGGCATATTCGCGGTTTTTCAGCGTTTTAATATGAGCTATGCCACTCCGGTGACGCCCTAAACTGCCAATGGCAAAATCTGCTTTTTCAAATTGTGCGTCCAGTTCTTCGCTGTGGAGAGGTCCGTGCAGAATCACGTAAGGCTCCAGATGATTGTCGCGGATGACGGGCAGGATTTCTCCCTGTTCGCGTTCGCCGGTCAGAGGTCCTACGATGTGAAAATAGACTTTGTAATCCGGATTTGTCCGGTAGTATTCGGCCAGTCCGTTAACCAGTCGGTCGAACCCATGCCAGTAGTGCACTTCTGCCACGCCGATTAAGTGCAGTTCATGTGAAGTGTTGTTCCGGTTCTGCTTCAGCGGGATAGCGTCAAAATCTATTCCGTTGGAGATGCGTATCGTTTTCCCTCCGAAGATCCTGCCGGCATTAGAGAAAGTGACGATACCGTCCAGGATCTTGGCCAACGAATGGCGGAAGCAACGGTCGACGGCCAGACTGAGTTTCATAGACCGGGTGATGTATTCCTGGTCATACGGGTAGGTCGGTATTTCCATGACAACCTTTGCGCCGATACTTTTCAGATGTTTCACCAGCCGCAGCGTGAAAGGGTTGGCGTTGTGGGCCGACCGGATGTAGACAAATTCTATTTTTTCGCGGCGTGCATATTTGATAATGGGGGCGTAGTAGATGCGTTTCCACACTTTCGCTGTGGTTCCTGTCCCGAAATCGGCAATGACTTCGTTGTCTATCATCAAACGGCGTTCGCAATGAGGGGTAATGTCATAATAACACAAGCGGGCATCCACTCCACATTCTTTGAGAGCTTTTACCTGATAATGTATTTTCTTACTAATTCCATTTGCTTTATCGAAGCCATGGAAGATAAGGAACAAGGCTTTCATTCGTTTTTAAAGTCTCTGTATATTGTTTATTCTGTCTTTTTATTTCCCTTTTCTCGTCATGCCGCGCACTTTTCCGATAATGTCAAATTCGTGCGTAGCCTGTATATATCCTCCAAAGATAATAAAACTAACAATACCTTTAGCAATAATTGTCACAAAAATATTCATTCCCTCCATTGCGTACTGCACGGGAATGAGGGCCAACACCATTAATCCGCTTACAGCAAGCGGAGAAATAAGCTGACGTACGAACGGCCGGAGGTTCCGCCGGAAAGTCACCCGGTACATCTGCCAATAACATTGCACGAAGTTGATAGTGAACGTCGTTACGATACAACCCGCTATTGCTGTAAGTGTGCCGAAATAGAAAATTCCGAGCACTATTCCCGCCACATTGAGAGTAGACGAGAACAGGCCGCAGATGAAAAGGCTCCGTGTGTCACCTGCTGCCTGAAAGATAGAACCCGATGAGGACAATATGATCTGAATTCCTACCGAAAGCGCCAGTATCCGGAATACAGCTACGGAGGGTAACCACTGATTACCGAAAATAATGAGTGTCACTTCTTCCGCAGTGAAAAAGAGCAACACGCTGAGCGGCAGTCCGATGAAGGCGAGGAAGCGGATGATCCGTTCGTAGGACGTTGCCAGTTTCATCTTGTCATCCTGAAAATCACTGAAGATAGGGTGCATCACCGGAGTGACCACTTGTGTGATATTCTGCAAGGGAAGCATCATGAGGCGGTAGGACTTCTCGTAATATCCGAGGTCGGACATTCCCATATGTTTGCCGATCAGCAGTTTGTCTAAATTCCTGCTGAAATAACAGATGACATTGAATAGAAACTGGTAGACGGAATAAGAGAAGATCTTCCGAATGGATGATAGCCCTAACGTCATGCGTAGATGTTGGGGATAGCGGTGGAATGAGATAATATAAATCAATATGCTCGACACGATCGGGGTGATGAGTAAAGCATACAGTCCCGCTCCGCTCAATGCGGCAATGACAGCTCCGGTGCCGGCGGTGATTTGAATGACAAAGCTGCGGATAGCAATGAATTTGAACTCCTTGTTTTTGTAAAACAAGGCTCCCGGCACGATATTGACCGATGCAAAGAACAGGTTGATAGATAACAACTGGCAAAGAGTGCGTAATATAGGGCTGTCGTAATAGGCGGAAATGGGCCATGAGGCTATAAAAAAGAGCAGGGCGACCGCTATGCCTGTCCAAAACGTGAACGAGTAGATGTTGGTCAGGTCGTCTTGGGTGAGAGCCTTGTTCTGTATAATGGCGGGAGACAGTCCCATATCTGTGAAAATGGCGAAAAAAGAAATGATGACCGTAGCAATGGCCACTATTCCGAAATCATCCGGCGAAAGCAGTCGTGCCAGAATACCGGCCACAACCAGTGAGATAATGATTCCGCTGTATTTGGCTATGGCTGTATAGAATACTCCCGAAAAAAGTTGCTGTTTAATATTGTTCGTCACTTTGTTTTTTCTTTAATTAGGTACTCCAGATAACTTTCCCACTGTTTGATAATGGCGGGCAGTTTTATTGATTCGGCTATCTCTAATGATACTTTTCCCATTTGGATTAACCGTTCCGAGGGAAGTTCCGTTATTTTAGTCATGGCTTCCGCCAGTTCTTCTATGTTTCCGTTTGAAAACATGAAGTGGTTGTCTTTCTCCTTGAGGAGTTCTTTTACAAAGGGAAGGTCGGAGGCTATGACAGGGAGGCTGTGGCTCATGGCTTCTGCCAGGACGAGCCCGAATCCTTCCCACCGTGAACTCAGTATATATACGCTTGCCGAGGCATAATGTTTTTGTATTTGTCGGGTGAAGGGAGAAATTGTTACCCTGTTTTCCAGCTTGTGGTGGGCTATTTGTTTCAGTAATGCAGGTTTCTCAGGGCCTTCACCGACAATTTCCAGTGTCCATTCCTTGTTGTCACGTGCAAAGATAGCAAACGCTTCAATAAGGATGTCAAAACCTTTTGTCAGATGTGACATCCTTCCTACCGAGAGGAAACGTTTGTATGCCGGACTTCCTTCTCCCTCCGGTGTCAACGAAAGGGGGTTGTATATGGCGATAGGAAAGAGGTTCAGCTCTCGTTCGTACAGTCCGCGGTCGTAATTGGTGAGCACGATGATTCCGTCCAGTTTCGTCATTTCATGTCGGAACTGATTTTTCTGCTCATATAGATAGAACCCCGGAGTGTTAAAGAAAGCGTTAAAAGAGGTGTGCATCCAGCCTACTACCCGGCGGGCTTTCAGCCGGTGGCGGATACTGGCCAGTTGGAGTGACAGAAAAGCGTGCACTCCAACGATTATGTCGTAGTTCTCGTTGTTTAATTCACCGATGAGAACTTTCCGTTGTGTGTGTGGGAATGAGCTATATCCATACCATTGTGAGGTGATAGGGATTTGTGGTATGATTCTTTTTTTGTATAAATAACTGTATGTTTTGCAGGGCAAATATTCCCATTTTCCGATAGGGGGGAGGCTGATGTGGCGGAAACGAATATTCCTTTGTCCCAGTTCATACATATTGAGATCTTCTTGTTCCGGTTTGTCCAGGGTCAGTATTGTCACTTCGTGTTTGGCAGAGATTGCTCCGGCTATCACTGCCAAAATACGCTGTACTCCTCCAACACTGAATATAGAGTCACAATAGAAGCATATCTTTATCATTTGGATTTTTTTATTCTTTACTGTTAATAGTGGGCTCAACTCTTTGTCTCAATTAGTTGAATTGATGCCTGTCTGCCAATTCTTCGTAGAGTTCGGCGTATTGTTTCCCAACTTTGTTTATACTCATGTTTCTTATCGCATACGCGTAGTTCGCTTCCCCTTTTCCCCGGGCAGACAGATGTCGTGCCTCTTTCAGTGCTCGGATTATGTCCTGTTTTTTATCGGAACGGAAAACCGGATTACCCGTATTTCTCAATAATTCGCCGATATTCCCGGAATCCGGCCCGATAACGACTTTATGAAAGAGGAAGGCAAGCGGGATATTGACTGAGTTGAGTTGTCCTTTTCGTTGAATGAATATGACATTTGAAGCGGCCATGTAGTAAGGCAGGTCGCAATTGTCGATTAGTTCGTCATTGGCACCGGCGCGTAGCTTCATCACGCGGTTGAGCAAGGACATGAGCAGGTAGTATCCGGTTTTTGAGGCCCACCGCTTGAGGAAATTTCCGCCGTAATGGTTGTGCCGTGAGAAAGGGTAGAGGCGGGGGGCTAACAGTAACTTTTGTTTTTCGTTCCACGAACGGAAGGCTCCCAACACCATACGTATCTCTTCGCAGTTTCGGAATTCCCCGAAAGCAGTGACGATAAATGCTTCTTGTGGAAGTTGCAGGTATTGCCGTGCACGCTCTACGCTGATGTCCTCTTGGTAAGTATACTGATAGATGTGATGCAGGATGACGGCATTCCGGCTGTCGGGATGTTTGCCGACGAACTCCTCCAGACTGAAACGCCCCATGTGCACCACAACGTCACTTTGCGATTCGATGATGTCGTATGCCCGGCCGATAACTTCGTTGGCGTAATGGGGACGCACATTGTGGCGGGTATAGACAAAATGTGTCCCTCGCGAACGGAAGAACGCGATTCGTTCTTCCAGCCGGCGGACGATGCCGGGGTCGTCGCACATCCGGCCCACCACTTCTTCGGGCCATTGGAAATGGATGATGTCATAGGTCTTGTCCGACTCCCAGAATTCCTTTGTGGAACATCGCACGTCAACACCTGTCATTCGGATAGCATCACACAATACAGGTACGAACAGATTGCCCGCATCTCCGTTTTCTCTAAAGACGATGAGCGCTGTTATCGACGAACCGCTTGTATCTTCACTGTCATTCATGTTTTTCTCTTTTGATATTGATTCGCTTTGCTGTGCTACAAAGGTATGAAAAGATATGATAACTCTCTCTTTTTTCATGCCAAAATTGCTATGAAGCGGACAATAAAAAAATGCTGAACGGTTCTGTTTCTTCTATCAGCTTGATAATTTCTTTCGTAAGAGGGATTTTTTTCTCTTTTATATATTGTCCAAAGAAGACACAGACTTGTGTGTATTTGAGGGCACTGATGATACAGGGATTCGGTTGGAACCAACGGTGGAAAGTAGATGTGTCGATATTAAGATGTACACATAAGTCCATGACGGTCAAATGGCACGTCTCAAGTAATTTCTTTATTAACAAAATTTTTTTGTTATAAATCTGATTTACTATTTTGTTCTCTTCTTGCTCCGTTAGCGTGTAGTTACGTTTTTGTTTCATTGTCTGTATAAATAATTAGAATTAATGGTGCAAAGTTCTGATAAAAAAAGATATGTTGTGTTGCGTTTATGCGACATACGGAATAAAAAAAAATATTCACCTTTGCCTCCGTTTCTGTTAGAAGCTGAAATATAGGTAAATAACTACGATAATGAAGAAAGATCAGTATTTTAATTTGGAGGTAAATTTGTTGAATGACGACAATATTGCCGGTATGATGTTGGAGTTGGGAGCGGCAAACGCTCTCGGAGTTTATGTGATGTTGCTGTTGCATTTGCGCACGAAGGACAATTACGAAGCGTCATGCAGACCGCTGCCGTTGAAGGCCTTGGCCAAACGCTATGATGTGGATGTGGATTTGATAGGGAGGATACTCCGAGAGTTCGATCTTTTTGAGGTGGATGAGGAACGCCAAATGTTTCGCGCTCCTTATCTGGACAGGGTGATGAAAACATTGGAGGAAAAATGGCGGATAAATGCCGAAAACGGCAAAAAAGGCGGTCGTCCGAGAAAGACTAAAAAACGCGCTGAAACGCCCGCCGGCAAAGGCGGAAAACCGAATGAAACCCAAGAGAAGAGAGGAGAAGAGAACAAGAGTATTGTTCCTGTTGTGAACAACAGCAGCAATACAGCGGGCGAGGTGCCGGGAGATGCTGCTGTTGCTGCTGCTACGAGTGGGAAGGTGGCTGCTGAGGGTAAGAAAGTGGCTGCTGAGAGGTGCAAGGCATCTGTTGAAGGTCGAAAAGCGGTTGCTGCGAGTAAAAAGGCTGTTGGCGGGATGAAGATTGTTTCGGTGGACGAAGCCGGAGAGATTCCGTTGCAGCGAGTACTTCCGTGGGAGAAGTTGGTGGATCAGCTTGCCGCTTCCCGGTCGTACATGGAGTTGGCAGGTCAGCACTCGGGACTGGGGAAGCTGTTTCTCGAGCATCAGCAGCAGGTTATCGAACTTTTCAAACAGCATATTCTGCTCTACGGAAAAGGAGGTGAATTGCTGTTTCTTGAGGATGTCCGACGTTATTTTTCCAACTATGTCGCACCGGGGTCTACTACCTGCCGGATGTTGCGTGAAACGTTATTGTCGGTACTTCAGAAGGCGGGAAGCACAGCCGACAATCGTTTTGAAACTCTTTCAAACGGTCGGAGGATGTACCTGGGACACCTTATCCCGGACGATGCACCGCTGCGTCCGGATGCAGCCGCAGTGTGGGACGATGTGCGGAAGAAGTGGGGACATTAACCCCGGCTGTCAACGGACGTGAGGAGGGGGATCACACCTGTTTAACTCACGCTTTGCACTGGCTTTGCCCACGTTGCACATTGGCTTTGCCTACGCTTCGCGATAGCTTCGCCCACGCTTCGTGATAGCTTCGCGATAGTCCTCCGCTCACACTTTGCATCGTCCTCCGTCCCTACCTCTTTTGGATGCTTGCCTCCTAGTCGATAGTATTCCCATTCCCCTCCTTCGGGGAAGGAGGGGTGGCTGAAAGCCGGGGTGGTAGGTGGATACACAATGCTGATAATAACCGACTTATGCATTCACCTACCACCTCCCCCTACGGGTACTCCTCCTTCCCGAAGGAGGAGAGTTGCAGATACTATCGACTATAAACTGTCTGGCTATTATTTTCCTAATTAACTTTGTTTCCAAATCTGATGAAGAGCTTTCAGTCTCTTTTATTTCCTATTTAATCTCTTTTATTCCCTCTCCAGTCTCTTTTAATCTCCTTTATTCTTTCTTAATCCGGTGTAATCAGGTGTAACCCGGTGCAATCCGGCAAGTCGCCGGTGTCTTGCCGTATCTTTGTTTCACCAACAGAAAGGGAGAATGTCCTTCCTTTCGGAGAAAACAAAATTTTAAATTATGGCAACAGTAACTGTGGTGCGCTACAAGCGCAGAAAACGAATTGGAGATGAGAAGTCGCCAATGGTGTATGCTCTCAAACTCAAGTCCGGAGAGGCGAAAATCTATTCAATCGAGACGCTGGCGCGTGAAATCGAGTCAATCGGGTCGCTTTCGGTGGAAGACGTGTCGCACGTCATGAAATCTTTCGTCCGTGCGATGAAGAAGGTCTTGGTGGCAGGCGATAAGGTGAAAGTGGACGGGCTGGGGATTTTTTACACCACGCTGACCTGTCCCGGTGTGGAGCAGGAGAAGGACTGCACGGTGAAGAATATTTCTCGTGTCAATCTCCGTTTCAAGGTTGACAATTCGCTGCGCCTTGCCAACGACAGCACGGCGACTACGCGTGGAGGGGAGAATAATGTGTCGTTCGAGTTGTATACCGAGAAGAAGGCCGCTTCCGAAGGAGAAGGAGGTGGCTCCGGTTCCGAGGAGCCCGGCAAGGGAGAGGGCGGTTCCGGTGGCGGGGTGACTCCGGATCCGTCTATCTAGTTGATAACTAATTTATAAAAAATGAGAAGCGATGATTGACAAAATCTTAGATGTTGTATTGGAAATCCTGTTTTTCTTTCGCAGAAAGAGAAAAGGTAGAAGAATGAAAGGACAGGTTGATGAGGAAGATTGACCTGATTGTGATCCACTGTTCCGCCACCAGGGCGGACAGGGATTTCACGGAAGAAGATTTGGAGGTGTGCCACCGCCGCCGTGGTTTCAACGGTGTGGGGTATCATTTCTACATCCGTAAGAACGGGAGCATCAAGACGACGCGGGAGATTGAACGGATAGGTGCGCACGCCAAGGGACACAACCTGAATAGTATCGGTATTTGCTATGAGGGCGGCCTCGACTGCCACGGACGTCCTGCCGACACCCGCACTGAATGGCAGATTCATTCGATGAATGTACTCATCCTCACGCTGTTGCGCGACTATCCCGGTTGCCGCATCTGCGGACACCGGGACTTGAGCCCCGACCTGAACGGGAACGGGGAGATCGAGCCGGAGGAATGGGTGAAGGCTTGCCCGTGCTTCGACGTGACGAAGGAATGGAGGTAATCATCGGAGAATGTCATAGTAGACTTCTGTAACCTGCTGTGATACTCGCCGGCTATTGAAACGTTCCTGAATGGTGGACATAGCTGTGACTCCGTAATCTTCTTTCCATTCGGGATGATGAAGATAAGCCAAATAGCATTCTGCCAATTCTTCCGGTTTGCCGAAGTCTACTATTAACCCGCTTTGCTGGTGAGTGATAACCTCTTTGGTACCGTCTGTCGGGGTTACTACCAACGCTTTTTTCATTGCCATAGCTTCGAGCAGGGCAATGGAAAGTCCCTCCCATAAGCTGGGTAAGCAAAAAACATCGATAGCGTGCAATACATCCGGTACGTCACTGCGAAAAGGTGAGGTCCGGATGTGTTTTTCCATTCCATACAGGCGAATTGCTTCTTTAGTCTCTTCTTCCATGTCACCCTGACCCACTAATAGCGCCTTTATTCTTTTGTCTTTCTGCCGTGCAAGAGCGATACTCTTTACGAAGTCCAAAGGAGCTTTCTGCAAGGTGATCCTGCCCACAAAGCCTATCACGAAATCCTCGTCGGTAAACCCGAACTCGTTGCGGAGATTGCTGAACTCCCGGTGGGGGTTGAACTTTGTCAGGTTAATGCCGTTTTCTATGACGATCGAATGTTTTAATCCGAAAGTTTTCTGCCCGGTAATCCGGTTACTTTCCGAGACACAGATTACTTCTTTGCTCAACTTGCATATTATTTTTTCACTCCATGCCCGGAGGCGTTTGATGAAAAACGACTGGTCTTGGTGAAAACTCCACCCGTGAACGGTATATACCATGGGGATGTGTAGCTTCCGGGCTATAAAAGCGACATTGGATGCGGCACGACTTCCGTGGGCATGGATCAGTTGTATGTTCTCTCTGAGAATCAGCTCTTTGATCTGCCGGGTGATGCGTACGTCAAATGGGTGAGAGGTGTTGACAACGTGGCACTTGACTCCTCTTTGCGTGAGCGCGTCAATCATTTGTCCGCCTGTGAATGATAGGACAATGGGATTGACACGGTTGTCGAATCCTGCTATGAGATCGAGGAGGTGAGACTCGCCACCACCTACCTGACCTTGTCTGATTACTTCTAATACGTTAATTGCCATGCTCGGTATGTATAAATTTTTTGTTAACTCCTTTTAATTTGAACAGATTACTTGCAATGCCGAGCAGTAAGGACGGTAGCTGGAAGATTGCCCGTAAGAGTTGCTTGTTCAGTAAATGTCCGGGGATTGCCGTAAACAGTGCAAGAAATAAAGCAAAAGCGAGTATCCACCATTTAATGCTTGAATAGGGGGAAACCAGGGTGACTAGTATGGTGAAAAAAAATGTGCAGAAGATCAGGATGATACGGGGCAGCAGTGTCCATTGAAAAACTTTGTCACAATAGTCTATATTGCCGCGCAGTAGCTCTTTTGGAAAGTCGGGAAGTGTCCGTACTAATGAGTCAAATTGGGCAGCTATCCAGCGTTTGCGCTGGTTTTTGATTCCTTCTTTCTTTTGGGTCTTTTCGTCTTTCACGTAGACGTGTTCCAGATATTCTATATGGATGCGCTGTTTGAGCAGGAGGGCTTCCATTTCCTTATCCTCTCCTGCCGTTTCGAGCAGGTGTATATGTTGGCGGAACCAACAGGCTTCCAATGCCATGCCTGAACCGATAAGGGCAGAAGACAGTCCGAGTGCGATGTGCCCGCTGCGGAATATTGAGTTGTTGATTTCTTCACTGGCCGCATCGAGAACGGCAATATCCGTATTGGTGTTTTTCGCGGTGCGGTGTGCCTGAACGGCTCTGGCTCCTGACTGAAAAACAGGGTTGAGTTCGGATAGAAAACTTGTACCGGCAGTATTGTCCGCGTCCATAATGACCACTGCGTCGTATGGTATGTCTGCGGTGGCGTTCATTGCCAGACTCATTGCTTTGGCTTTCGAACTGTCGGTATAGTCCGCTATCAGTAGGCGGACAGGCAATTGTCGCAGAGCTTCGTTCGTGCTTTCCTGCATCTGGTCGGAAATCACGATAATGTCATATAATTCCCGTGGGTAATCTTGCTGTAAGAAGGAATAAATGGCGGGGATAATGACCTTGTCTTCTTTATAGGCAGGAAAGAGCACAGCAAACTTGGTCCCGGGAGCCGTGCGAGGATAGATACGGGGGCGGCAGAACTTTGACGCTATGGCAAACAATAACAGGTAACCTGTGTTGAAGGCCAGGATTATGTAGAGTATAATTTCTGCAATGTGTAGTATGGTTATCATTTTTGTTCTTTTTTATGAGGAATACGGATGAATGCTGATATACCTTTTATGGTAGCCGTTAAGAGATCCGGCCGACCTTTTAATAAAAAAGACAGTCCGTTTTTTCCGGCAGCCAGCGTTGTCTGGTAAATGATAGAAAGCCAGCGGTTGCTCCCCTCCAGATTCCGCCAGGCATAGAGCAGGCGGTTACGCGTCAGATAGTAGGTGCGCAATTTGCTTAGCTGCCCGGTGCTTTGGCTTTCTTTGTGGAAAACAGTGCAACGCGGTTCGTACCATAATTCATAGCCGGCACGTGTTATATGGGTGCTCCAATCCAGTTCTTCATAATAAAGAAAGAATATTTCCGGCATCAGCCCTACTTTTTCAATCACTTCGCGTTTCACCAGCATAGCTGCCCCATGCAGATAAGGGGTGGGATGTGGGGTGTCGAATGTCCCGTTGTCCGGACAACCGAAACCTATGCCTGCATTGCGCAGTGTGATAGGGGTCAGTGGAGTGAACCCTGCGAATTGTATATTCTGAGGAGGAAAAGCGAAACGGATTTTGGGAGATACACCTCCTATTTCCGCACGGCTTTCGAGTCGCTCTATCAAAAAAGAGATTGTATCCTGTTCTATGTATGTGTCATTATTTATCAGAAAGATATATTTCCCTTTTGCTTCTCGGATGCCTATGTTATTGCCACCGGAGAATCCTTTGTTTTCATTGCTGCGGATAGCAATGACGGAGGGGTAGCGTTCACGTATTTTGGCAGCTTCGTCTTCACGTGATGCATTGTCTACCACGATCGTCTCATAACGTATGGAATGTATTTTATTTTGCAATGATTCTATCAGTTCACAGGTGTCTTTGAACCCGTTATAGCAGATCGTGATAAAGGATATCTCCGGAATATTGTTTGTCATATTTGCTCGTCGGTTTCTGGGGTGGATACTGATTGGGTGTTTTCTTCTTCACTGATACGCTTGTCTATATGCGGTGCGGCAAAACAGAGGGCAAAGCCTATATAGACAGGCAACTGGTTGGGATATTGCATCACATCATTGACATAGGCGGCTATAAAGAACCCTGCGTCCATGCAGAGCCAGGCCGCTACGAGTCCCCGCAGGCTTTTATTGCGTACCTTAAACATCAGTATCCAGGAGCACCAGGCGAAAAGGGTGCCGTGTATGCCGAGATAAAGAATCAGTCCGACAATCCCTGTTTCTACCCATACACTGACCAACCATGAATCAGGAGGATAGGGCATCTGCTCTTTTGAATTGAAATGGCCTGATTTAGACAGCCCGATACCGTAACCAATGGGTTTCTTTATCATCAATTCTTTCATCCTTTGTCGATTCTCGACACGCACATTGTAGGAGGCGTCTTCGGTTGGGTGGAAAGAAGAACGCATTTTATGGATGTATTGGTTGCCGCTTCCTATGTTAGTGAAATAGAAAAAACAAAAAACTCCGATAGAGACAAAGATGCCTGCCAACAGCGCTTTCCAATTTTTGGCCAAAATGGTTATCATCAGCATTCCGCCCATGATAACTCCCATGGCTGCTCTGGTTCCGGAGATTCCCACTCCGTAGAGCCCTCCCATTGCAATGCACAGAAAGTAGATGCGTTTCCATTTTGAGTCTACGAAAAATGCGCTAATGGTGAAAACTACGGTTGCCATAGCGCAATGTACGCCGTAATTTGCCGCATCTGTAAAGCAGGAGAAATAGCGGATGCCCGACCAGATGATATGGGTTCGGGCACCTCCCATTGAAAATAAAAAATAAAGGTCCTTGGAACTGAAACCATGGCTTTTCTGCCAATATCCTTTGATTGTAAATATGATGACGAATACAGACCATACGATCAGTAGCAGTTCGATGTCTTTTTTGGTACGAATAACTATCGGAACTATAAAGGCACATATCAGGCCTATGAGTGTATATGGGGTGATGTTGATATTCCATGCCTCCATTACATTGTTGGGATTCAGTAATTCCAGAAAATAGAATAGGAACCAGGCTACAAACAAATATGTCATTATGTTTCGTCCGGGCTTCCAGTTTGTTTGCTCGTCATTGTTAAGCTGTATCAGGCAAGTAGTCGTTAACAACAAGATAAGTATCATGGAAAAAAGACCTATCTTGATATTCATTATAATGTTTGCCGCAACCAGTGCAAACTGTGCGGCAAGCAGAATATGAAAAGTTACTATCCTGTTATTCATCGTCTTCGTCTTCTACTTCTTTGGTCTTATTCTTGAAGTTGAATATGATTTTTTCAGTTAATGATAATTGGCTGAGATGATAACCGATTTTACGTAATAACGTATACGGTGGCAGCTGACCGGTGAAATCTTCTACTGCTCCCCGTCCGGCATTGGTCAGGCAGATACGGAACGGAACATCTGTTGTTCCCAGCTGGACCATAAGCTGGTCACAAAGCTGTTTGTCGAATGTTTTCCAACCATGATTCGCCGAAGCTATCAGGATGTTGGCATTGGCATCGTGCAACAGTGCACTGGGTATGCTGCTCTCCGATAACGGCGGATAGGCAACTATCAGGATGTCTTCTCCTTGTAAAGTGTAGAAGTCTGTGATGTTCTTAGCTAACAAATATTGAGTGGAATTGGTGTTGAAATCCACTCCGTGGGTGATAAATCTTGTATTCAACATACGGC
Source organism: Bacteroides caccae (assembly GCF_002222615.2). Lineage (NCBI taxonomy): Bacteria > Pseudomonadati > Bacteroidota > Bacteroidia > Bacteroidales > Bacteroidaceae > Bacteroides > Bacteroides caccae. The sequence goes on from NZ_CP022412.2 coordinate 2,871,930, forward strand.
TTTGCATATATCCGCAGACAAGGTTGCCTATTGTTTCTTCATCGGAATCTTCATTGATACTGAACAAATTGATGATGAATACACCCGGAGATTTCCGTTTGTCCAGAAAACGAAGCAGCGAATTGGTCAGCTCACTTGCGGAATGTTGCACGTAGGTCTTGGTCAGCCCTCCGTAGCGGGAAGCCGAAAGGCTGGGGACAGCACCTACCACTTTATATCCCGTCACTCGCTTGGTGCGACCGGCATCTCGCAATGTTCTGTCAAGCATTTCTATTAGCAGCAATAAGGCAACAATTATTAAAAAACTGCCTATACACGCAGCTATGACGATTTGTTTCCGGTTTGTTGAATGGGGCGAGATCGGATAGGTCGGTTCATTCAGCACCTTCAGTGTAGCGGAGGTCATTTCCAAATTTTTCTTTCTTAATAAGGCCTCGTTATAGCTGTGCAATACGGTTAGATAGTTGCGCTCGGTAAAGTTAATCATACGCTCTTTCTGTTTGATCGTAGTACCTACCGGTGCAAAGAATACGTATCGCTCGTTCAGCTCTTGGCGCGAGTTCTGTGCAATTAGCAGTTCGGCTTTGGCCTTTTCATATAACAGGGTTTGTTCGAGCCACTGGTCGATGATGTTTGTTCGCAAAACACCTTCTTTGCTGTATTTATGTCCTACATAGGCATCTGTCAGTTCGCTTAGCTCTTTTTTAAGTTCACTCAATCGCTTCTTGTTGTTATTGAGAGCAGTAATGTCTTTATTATTGGAATCGGACATTGCTTCGACCTCCGAGATTCTTCCTGTTATATCGGAAGCTTCTTTTATTTTTCCGACAAACTCCATGTTTTTAATTATCTGTTTGGCGTTGCTGTCCATGTGCCGTTCTAATTCGTCGAGCATGGACCTGCTGCTGTTTAATGCAAACATTGCGTCCTGCTCTCTCAATGCGTATTCTTTGTTGATAGCGGCTATTTCCTTCGTTTCATCAAGATAATTGATGACGCGTTTTTCTACGTTGTATTTAGTTAAGTCTTCTTCTTCTGTACTAAGTTTCTTCCCGATCCTTTTCAGTTCTTCATCAAAGTATTTGATAACTTTGTCGGTCTCTCCATAACGGATACGGCGATATTCTTCCACAAACTCATCCATTAAGATACTTACTGTGTTGTATGCGATACCCGGGTCGCTGGATGAGTAGCTGATGTCCAGCAGATCGCTGGTCAGGCGGCGCTGTACTTTTATATTTTTCAGGGCATTATAGCTATAAAACGGATGAATATAGTAAAACAGGCCGTAAATATAGTTCTCTTTATGCGGCCGCATATATTTTTCCAGATTGGAGACTGTTTTGTCTTCGCTTGATTTGTCTATCAGCTTTAGAATTTCATTCCCGTTCGGACTGTTTTTTAAATGGTTATATGTGGTGGTATAACTGGAAACAGTAATACCATTGGTTTCCCTGTCCGGATTTCCTTGGATAAGAACTCTGGCAAATAGTCGCAGGCACACTCGTTTTAGTGTACTTTCAGCTTGCATGATACTGATCAGATTGTCCATTGAATTTTGTACGGTAGCCCAGTCTGTCCGCTTGTCACTTTCCAGATTATATCCTGAAGCGACCCCGGTGTACAGAGTGGCCTTTACATCATATCCGCCCTGCATGTGGCGTGTATAATAGATGACTGATAGAGTGAAGAGGGTGGTTCCAATCAGCAATAACCACCGGTGGCGGAATAAAGTCTGTATGGTAGAGATAACAAAATTCATATCTTCTGTTTTTATTTTCGTATAATGGGGGTACGTGAAATAACCTCGAGTATCATCAGGCTTTTTGTTAACTCATATTTACTCTTTTCGTATGCTTCACGGGCTTGTGACTGTCTTTCTTTATCTGTTGACAGATCGGCCGATTCTATGGTTCCGTTGGCAAAGTTCTTTTCGGATATTTCGTATTGTACATTGGCAAGAATCAGGCTTTCACTTTTCATTTGAAGAACTCTTATCTGCGAAGTGGCCATGGCATACATCTCAATAATGTTTTTCTTAATCTCATCGTATTTGATTTCCTGCTCCAGTTGCGCGCTTTTCAGTGTAAGCCTTTGTCGGCTGACACGTCCTTTGAGATCAAATAAATCATTTAACGGAATGCTGACACCTGCCCCCAGCGTATAACCGTTTTGCGCCTGAGTAGAATAGGTGAGGTAGGGGGCTATCGCCACATCTGTATAGGTAGATTCGTTGCCGAACATACCATATTGATAACTTCCCCTCAAACTGAAGAAGCCGAGAAATGCCCATTTTTCCTTTTGTAATAATTTACGCTCTATTGCTGTTTTAGCGTCTGCCAACTCATAGATAGGATTGTTTTTGGCATTTTCGAATAGAACGGACAGGGGAGGAAGATCTATCTTACTATAATCTTCGTCATTCAGTTGAGAATAGTCGCCGATTTCTTGCGCAACTACACGGGGGGTAGAGGCAAACAAAAGTAGTAATCCCGAAAAAAGATATATAAATTGCTTCATAAAAAAATCATATTATTTGCTCTTGCTGTGTTATAGCTTGCGCAAATATAAGGATTAATTTTATTTATGAGCAGTCTTTTACTATCTATTTTGCAATCTTTCTTGTTAATTGTGCGCGGATTACCGGTTAAAATGCCTCCGTCATATTGAAATAGAACAAATTCTGTTTGTTCACCATGTCTCTGCCGTAGTCGAGACGCACATTCATACGAGGTTGGACTTCGATGCGCAACCCCAATCCGAGGTTAGGAAGCACACCTTCTATCTTGCCAGGCGTAGGACCCATGAATCCGCATCCTCCCCATGCTACATAACCTACATGATTCAGCATTCTTTTCACCCACGTGCTTTTGTCCGTGTTTATCATCTGACGATATTCAGCCATTATTACATGAGAGGACTTGTCGCGAAACTGTCCCATATAATATCCGCGAAGATCAAAAGGGGTTCCGCTGAGTGCATATTTCGTCAGTGGAACATCTCCGAAGACGTTCTTAGTCTGTACCGTCCAGGCAACCACCTTGCGTCTGCCGACAGTCTTATATTGACGGTAATCGATCTCTAAACGGTAAAAATTGTCATCACCTCCGAATACTTTGCTATACATCATTCCGCGAAAATCAAGATATGTTCCCCGGTAAGCATTTGCCGGAACATCACGTGTGTCGTACGTCAATAAGAATCCGAGCCCCGAACTAAAATTTGTGTATCCGTGCTCTGTCCCTCCGGCTGCAATATACGAAGGTTGCTCGATCATTCCGGCGGCGGGTTTCGTGATCTTATCATAATTCAAATCAATCTGAGGGCCTGCAAAGAAGTTGCTTTTTCCCAGACGGAACAGAAACCACGGATTCACCTGAATGCCGCTGTAACGGTATTCGCTGGTGTCTTCTCCGCGAGGATAGTCTTTGTTGGTGCTATATCCGATGCCATAGAAGTTCTCAATCGTATTTTTGTAGGAGAAGGTACCGAAGATACGGAAACGGTCACCTTTGAAGAAAAGCTGCGGCTTGGTCATCAGGTTCAGACCGCCTTTAAACATCAGGGCAATCGCCATAGGGACGATCGAACGCCGCTGGGTAGTATCGCTGGGATTCATCCGGAATGTCATTAAAGCGCTACCGCCTACCAACAAGCCAAAATCTGGTGTGTAACTGGGACCGCCCAATATATTATAGTGAAGATTTCTCTTGGCTACACGTTCACGTCGTAGTTCACGTTTGGAAAGGGTGGGAGTGGTATCTGTCGGGAGAATTTCACCAGCAGACATTGAATTCATAGAACCTTGCACTTCGTCGTTTTTTACTATCGTGCGATCTGTTTGGGCTAATGTAAAGCTGATGGGCAGAACTGCCAACCACATACCTATTATATATCTTTTCATATTCTTTCTTGGAATCTGACTGCAAAGAAAACGCTTTTATTTCGATTAGTTTTCATCTTCATAGATAATAAATCTAAAAAAGAATTGTATTTTTGCCAAATAATATATGTAAAACCAATTTGCCAATATGCTAATATCCGGTGCGGCAAACATAAACACGACACGTCTATCTATTAGCATACCGGCAAAGTAACTTAACGAATTATCTATAATGAATAAACGAATCTTACCAGTTTTTGTTTTCTGTGCCCTCTGCTACTCGGCACAGGCACAAGACGCGAAAGGAGGCATCAGTGACGCTATGATGCAGCAAATCAAACAGAGTTACCAGAATACGTCTGCCGACAAAGCTATCCGCAACGCTATCGGCAGCAACGACATCCGCAAACTGGCTCTCAACCAGGATAATATGAAAGGAATGGATACGCACTTTTCAGTTAAAGTGAACTCCAAAGGTATCACGAACCAGAAATCATCCGGACGTTGCTGGCTCTTTACGGGGCTGAACGTGATGCGTGCCAAAGCGATTGACAAGTATCATCTGGGTTCTTTTGAGTTCTCTCAGACTTATCCTTTTTTCTTCGACCAACTGGAGAAAGCGAACCTTTTCCTGCAAGGTATCATCGACACCAGTGACAAACCGATGAACGACAAAATGGTGGAATGGCTTTTCCGTAATCCTCTGAGTGACGGCGGAACTTTCACCGGGGTAGCCGACATTGTAAGTAAATATGGTCTTGTACCCAAAGATGTAATGCCGGAAACGAACAGTAGTGAAAATACTTCCCGCATGGCCGGTCTGATCACCCTGAAGCTTCGCGAACAGGGGATTCAGCTTCGCGATATGGCTGCTAAGGGCGCTAAACCTGCTGCTCTGGAGAAAACGAAAACTGAAATGCTCGGCACTATCTACCGGTTGCTCGTTCTGAACTTGGGCGTTCCTCCCACAGAATTTACATGGACTGAGTATAATGCCCAAGGTAAGCTTGTTTCTACCGAAAATTATACTCCGTTGTCTTTCTTGAAGAAGTATGGTGACGAAAACCTCATCAGCAACTACATTATGCTAATGAACGATCCCAGCCGCGAATACTACAAATGCTACGAAATCGACTATGACCGCCACCGTTACGACGGCAAGAACTGGACATACGTCAACCTACCCGTTGAAGATATCAAGGAAATGGCAATCGCCTCTCTGAAAGACAGTACGATGATGTATTTCTCTTGCGATGTCGGCAAATTCCTCAACTCCGACCGTGGCTTGCTGGATGTTAAAAACTACGACTACGAATCTCTCATGGGCACCACTTTCGGCATGGACAAGAAAGAACGTATCCAAAGCTTTGCCAGCGGCTCAAGTCACGCCATGACTCTTATGGCGGTTGACCTCGATGAAAATGGAAAACCGACCAAATGGATGGTTGAGAATAGTTGGGGACCTGCTTCCGGTTATCAGGGGCATCTTATCATGACTGACGAATGGTTTGACGAATATATGTTCCGTCTGGTGGTTGAAACGAAATATGCGTCTTCCAAAATACAGGAAATACTCAAGCAGAAACCGATTCGTCTCCCTGCCTGGGACCCGATGTTTGTCGGAGAAGAATAGTCTTTTTCTTCTTTTTGAGAACAAAAGAAAGGCACTCTAAAGAATATTGTGTGCGACCACGAAAGGAATTGCGGATATTTTTCCGTAATTCCTTTCTTTTTTCCTCACGAATCCCAATCTTATTTATTACTTTTGCGGCAAATTTATGAAACCATTATTTTATATAGCATGGCAAATGTAATAAAGTTACGTAAAGGCCTTGACATAAACCTGAAAGGTAAAGCTGCTGAAACGTACGCAACAGTGAAAGAACCGGGATTTTACGCACTCGTACCCGATGATTTTCCTGGAGTGACGCCGAAGGTAGTCGTAAAAGAGCAGGAGTATGTGATGGCTGGTGGACCCTTGTTTATCGACAAGTATCATCCTGAAGTGAAATTTGTTTCGCCCGTGAGTGGCGTGGTGACGAGTGTTGAACGTGGTGCTCGCCGCAAGGTGTTAAACATCGTAGTAGAGGCGGCTGCCGAACAGGACTACGAAGAATTTGGAAAGAAGAATGTTGCCTCAATGGATGCTGATGCTGTGAAAACCGCTTTGTTGGAAGCCGGTATTTTTGCGTTTATCAAACAACGTCCTTATGACATCATCGCCGACCCGACGGTTACCCCGAAGGGAATCTTCGTATCTGCATTCGATACCAATCCGCTGGCTCCCAACTTCGAATTTGCTTTGAAAGGAGAGGAAGCAAACTTCCAGACCGGACTCGATGCTCTCGCCAAAATGGCAAAAACTTACCTGAGTATCAGCGTAAAACAAAACGCTACTGCACTGACTCAGGCTAAGAACGTTACAATTACTGCATTCGATGGACCGAACCCTGCCGGTAACGTAGGTGTTCAAATCAATCACATCGCTCCTGTATCCAAAGGTGAGACTGTGTGGACGATCGACCCGCAGGCAGTTATCTTTATCGGCCGTCTCTTTAATACAGGTCGTGTGGATTTCACCCGTACAGTAGCTGTGACTGGTTCCGAAGTGTTGAAACCTGCTTACTGCAAACTTCAGGTAGGTGCGTTGCTGACTAACGTATTTGCCGGAAATGTAACGACAGGCAAGGAACTGCGTTACATCAGTGGTAATGTGTTGAGCGGAAAACAGGTATCACCGAACGGATTCCTGGGAGCTTTCGACAGCCAGCTGACTGTAATTCCCGAAGGTGACGACATTCACGAAATGCTTGGTTGGATTATGCCGCGTTTCAACCAGTTCAGTGCCAACCGCTCTTATTTTAGCTGGTTAATGGGCAAAAAAGAATATACGTTGGATGCCCGCATCAAAGGTGGCGAACGTCATATGATTATGTCAGGTGAATACGACAAGGTATTCCCAATGGATATCTTGCCCGAATATCTGATTAAAGCTATCATCGCCGGTGATATTGACCGTATGGAAGCGTTGGGTATCTACGAAGTGGCTCCCGAAGACTTCGCTCTTTGCGAATTCGTCTGCTCTTCGAAAATGGAACTGCAACGTATCGTCCGTGCCGGACTCGACATGCTCCGTGCTGAAATGGCATAAATCAATGCCCGCATGGCAAATCGTAAATTGTAAATCGTAAAATAGTAAATATATTAATGAAAGCGTTAAGAAATTATCTCGATAAGATAAAGCCGAACTTTGAAGAGGGCGGCAAATTCCACGCATTCCAGTCGGTGTTCGACGGCTTCGAAACATTCCTGTTCGTGCCCAGCAAGACTGCGAAAACGGGAACGCACATACACGACGCGATCGACAGCAAACGTATCATGTCGATTGTGGTTATTTCGTTAGTACCGGCGTTGCTGTTCGGTATGTACAACGTAGGTTATCAGCATTTCACTCATACAGGTGCCACAGGCAGCTTCTTCGAAATGTTTATCTACGGATTCCTGGCAGTGTTGCCGAAAATAATCGTATCTTATGTAGTAGGTCTGGGCATTGAGTTCATCGTAGCTCAATGGAAGAAGGAAGAAATTCAGGAAGGATTCCTCGTTTCGGGTATCCTGATCCCGATGATTGTTCCGGTTGACTGTCCGTTGTGGATTCTCGCCGTAGCTACTGCATTTTCTGTTATCTTTGCGAAAGAGGTATTCGGTGGTACAGGTATGAACATTTTCAACGTAGCGTTGATTACTCGTGCATTCCTGTTCTTCGCTTATCCGACCAAGATGTCCGGTGATGCCGTTTGGGTATCCGGCGACACTATTTTCGGTATGGGACAGGCGGTAGACGGACTTACGGTTGCCACTCCTCTGGGATTAGCTGCAACGACAGGTACTGTGCCTGAGTTCAGCATGGATATGGTGACAGGTCTGATTCCCGGTTCTATCGGTGAAACAAGCGTGATCGCTATTCTGATTGGTGCCGTTATCCTTTTGTGGACAGGGGTTGCTAGTTGGAAGACTATGATTTCTGTGTTTGTCGGTGGTGCATTCATGGCTTGGGTGTTCAACGCAATCGGCATGGAAAACAATACAATGGCGCAAATGCCTTGGTACGAACACCTCGTTCTCGGTGGTTTCTGCTTCGGTGCCGTGTTTATGGCTACCGACCCTGTTACTTCCGCACGTACGGAAAGAGGTAAGTATATTTTCGGATTCCTGATTGGTGTCATGGCGATCGTTATCCGTGTTCTGAACCCGGGTTACCCCGAAGGTATGATGCTCGCTATCCTGTTAATGAACATCTTCGCACCGCTGATTGACTACTGTGTAGTACAGGGAAATATCAGTCGCCGCGAGAAACGTGCTATCAAGTCTAACCAGTAAATACCGAATGAAAATGAATACGAATAGTAATAGTTATACTATCATTTATGCTTCGGTAATGGTTGTTATCGTGGCATTCCTGCTGGCATTCGTTAGCTCTTCATTGAGAGAAACACAAAACAAGAATGTGCAGTTGGACACTAAAAAGCAGATTCTTGCTGCATTGAACATTAAGAATATAGAAGATGCGGATGCAGAATATCAGAAATATGTAAAAGGTGATATGCTGATGAACGTAGACGGTACGCTGACTGAAAATACTGGCGAATTTGCTACCAACTACGAGAAAGAAGCAAAAGAACAACAACGTCTGCACGTATTTGTGTGCGAAGTGGACGGCCAGACTAAATATGTCGTTCCTGTTTACGGTGCCGGTCTTTGGGGCGCTATCTGGGGATACATCGCGCTGAACGAAGATAAGGATACTGTTTACGGTACTTACTTCTCTCATGCTAGTGAAACTCCGGGTCTGGGTGCTGAAATTGCTACCGAACATTTCCAGAATGAATTCGTAGGTAAGAAAACATTGGAAGACGGTTCTATCGCTTTGGGAGTTGTAAAGAATGGCAAGGTAGAGAAACCTGAATATCAGGTGGACGGTATTTCGGGTGGTACAATTACCTCAGTAGGGGTGGACGCTATGTTGAAAGCTTGCCTGAGCAGTTATATGAGTTTTTTAACTAAATAATTAAGGAGGAGATATAAAGAATATGGGACAATTGTTTTCAAAGAGAAATAAAGAAGTATTCTCTGCTCCGTTGGGAATAGATAATCCGGTTACCGTACAGGTGCTAGGTATCTGTTCTGCACTTGCTGTTACCGCAAAACTGGAGCCTGCCATTGTAATGGGACTTTCGGTAACAGTGATTACAGCTTTTGCTAATGTCGTTATTTCATTGCTTCGCAAAACCATTCCTAACCGTATACGTATCATCGTTCAGTTGGTTGTGGTAGCTGCTTTGGTAACTATCGTGAGTGAAGTTCTGAAAGCGTTTGCTTATGATGTAAGCGTGCAACTTTCTGTTTATGTAGGTTTGATTATTACCAACTGTATTCTTATGGGACGTCTGGAAGCATTTGCCATGCAGAACGGTCCTTGGGAGTCTTTCCTTGACGGTGTCGGTAATGGTTTGGGATATGCCAAGATTCTGGTAATCGTGGCTTTCTTCCGCGAATTGCTTGGTTCGGGTACACTGCTTGGTTTCAATATATTGAACTACGAACCTATTCAAAACACCGGATACATTAACAACGGTTTGATGTTGATGCCGCCTATGGCATTGATTATCGTAGCTTGCATTATCTGGTACCAACGTGCGCGCCACAAAGAGTTGCAAGAAGAAAGTAATTAATAATTCAAGATTCAAAAAAGAATTATGGAACATTTATTAAGTTTATTCGTCCGCTCTATCTTTGTGGACAACATGATATTCGCATTCTTCCTGGGTATGTGTTCATACCTGGCCGTTTCGAAGAATGTGAAGACTGCCGTAGGACTGGGTATCGCCGTAACTTTTGTGTTGCTGGTGACGCTTCCGGTGAACTACTTGTTGCAAACTAAGGTGCTGGCTGCCAACGCTATCATTGAAGGTGTCGATCTTAGTTTCTTGAGTTTTATTCTTTTCATTGCCGTTATTGCCGGTATTGTGCAATTGGTGGAAATGGTGGTGGAACGTTTCAGCCCGTCGCTGTACGCTTCACTGGGTATCTTCCTGCCGTTGATTGCCGTTAACTGTGCTATCATGGGTGCTTCTCTGTTTATGCAGCAACGCATCAATCTCGGTCCGAGTGATCCGAAGTATATTGGTGATATCTGGGACGCGCTTTCTTATGCACTCGGTTCCGGTATCGGTTGGCTGCTGGCTATCGTAGGTCTGGCTGCTATCCGTGAGAAAATGGCTTACTCTGACGTTCCTGCTCCGTTGAAGGGATTGGGTATCACGTTTATCACAGTAGGCCTAATGGCAATCGCATTTATGTGTTTCTCTGGTTTGAACATCTAAAAAGAAAGGAATAAGACAATGGATATGAATTTAATATTAGCGAGCATTGGGGTATTCCTTGTGGTTATTCTGCTGCTTGTTGTTATCCTGTTGGTTGCCAAAAATTTCCTGGTACCGTCAGGTAACGTGAAACTGACAATCAACGGTGAAAAGGAATTGGAAGTGGCTTCCGGTTCTACTTTACTGAATACGCTGTCTGTCAACGGGATATTCCTGTCATCCGCTTGTGGTGGTAAGGGCTCTTGCGGACAGTGCAAATGCCAGGTGCTTGAAGGTGGCGGTGAAATCTTGCCTTCCGAAGTTCCTCACTTTAGCCGTAAACAGCAGCAAGACCATTGGCGTCTGGGCTGTCAGGTGAAAGTGAAAAGTGATATGTCTATCAAGATTGACGAGTCTGTGCTCGGTGTGAAAGAGTGGGAGTGTGAAGTTATCTCCAACAAGAACGTGGCTACATTTATCAAAGAGTTCATCGTTGCTCTGCCTAAGGGTGAACACATGGACTTCATCCCCGGTTCTTATGCACAGATCAAGATTCCTAAATTCTCAATGGACTATGACAAGGATATCGATAAGAGCCTGATTGGTGACGAATATCTGCCTGCATGGGAGAAATTCGGTCTGTTGGGCTTGAAGTGTAAGAACGATGAGGAAACAATCCGTGCTTACTCTATGGCCAACTATCCGGCAGAAGGTGACCGTATCATGTTGACTGTACGTATCGCTACTCCACCGTTCAAACCGAAAGAACAAGGTCCCGGATTTATGGATGTAATGCCGGGTATCGCTTCTTCTTATATCTTCACGCTGAAACCGGGTGACAAGGTTATTATGAGCGGTCCTTATGGAGATTTCCACCCAATCTTGGATTCTAACAAGGAAATGATGTGGATTGGTGGTGGTGCCGGTATGGCTCCGTTGCGTGCACAAATCATGCACTTGACGAAGACACTGCACGTTACCGATCGTAAGATGTCTTACTTCTACGGTGCCCGTGCGTTGAACGAAGTATTCTATCTGGAGGACTTCCTGCAAATCGAAAAAGACTTCCCGAACTTCACATTCCATTTGGCACTTGACCGTCCGGATCCTGCTGCTGATGCTGCCGGTGTGAAGTATACTCCGGGATTCGTTCACAACGTAATCTATGAAACTTACCTGAAGAATCACGAAGCTCCTGAAGATATTGAATATTATATGTGTGGTCCTGGCCCGATGTCGAAAGCTGTTGAAAAGATGCTTGATGACCTTGGCGTTCCAGCCCAGAACTTGATGTTCGATAACTTCGGAGGATAATCTTCGAAAAATACCCTCCGGTTGGGAAACTACCGGAAAGGTTATATAAAAACAGGGCGGGAAATCTGAATGCTGATTATGCTTCTCAGATTTCCCGCCTTCTTTTGTGTCTTTTCGGGATGTATTTGGTGAATTTTATGTCAGTTTTGAAGATAGTTATCTGTTTTTGCATCTACTTATCTATTAATTTTGTACTTTTGACTACATAATAGTTCCCTAAATACATTTTGTTATGGAATATCATCGTATTTCTTTTATTCACGACGACACGGAGTATTCGTTTATCAAAGCTATGAATGCAGGTTTAACCGGATATGATCTGATGAAAGCCTGTCGGGTAGAAGTTACGATTTATATGAAGGAGAATAACCTGAAAGGTCGCTATATACTGACTGGAATGGCTAAAGTTTGACCGTCTTTTTGTCTTCATACTCTTACTCTTTTTGTATCTTTGCCACATGTTAGAGAAAAATGAGATTATACAATCGGTTCTTCGTAACTTGAGGATCGAGGAGTTGAACCCGATGCAGGAAGCATCGCTGGAACAAGCTACAGGAAAAAAAGACGTCATACTGTTGTCACCGACAGGATCAGGTAAGACTTTGGCTTATCTGCTGCCATTATTGCTCACTTTGAAAACGGATGACGGTAGTGTGCAGGTATTAATCTTAGTACCTTCACGCGAGCTGGCTTTACAGATAGACAGTGTATTTAAGGCAATGGGTACTTCTTGGAAAACTTGTTGTTGTTATGGTGGGCACCCTATTGCTGAAGAAAAAAAGAGTATTCTAGGCAATCATCCTGCTATTATTATTGGTACTCCGGGACGTATCACCGATCATTTGTCCAAGGGAAACTTCAATCCCGAAACGATCCATACACTGATTATTGATGAATTTGACAAATCACTGGAATTTGGCTTCCATGATGAAATGGCGGAGATTATCACACAACTTCCGGGATTGAAGAAACGTATGCTGCTTTCAGCTACCGATGCAGAAGAAATTCCTCAGTTTACAGGATTGAACCGCACAGTGAAACTGAATTTCCTGCCGGATGCTTCTGAAGAACAGGAATCCCGCCTGACATTAATGAAGGTGATTTCTCCCTCGAAAGACAAGATTGATACTTTATATAATTTGCTTTGTACACTGGGAAGCAGTTCAAGTATTGTTTTCTGTAATCATCGGGATGCGGTAGACCGGGTACATAAGCTTCTGGCTGAAAAGAAGTTATTTGCCGAACGTTTTCATGGTGGCATGGAGCAGCCGGACCGTGAACGTGCTTTGTATAAATTCCGTAACGGTAGTTGTCATGTGCTTATCTCTACGGACCTCGCTGCCCGTGGGCTGGATATACCGGAAATTGAGCATATCATTCATTACCATCTTCCTGTGAACGAAGAAGCCTTCACGCATCGTAACGGACGTACCGCGCGTTGGGATGCAACCGGAACTTCTTATCTGGTGCTTCACGCTGAGGAAAAACTTCCGACTTATATCCCGGATAATATAGAAACAGTGGCATTACCGGAAAATGCTCCTCGTCCTCCTAAATCTGTCTGGACTACTGTATATATAGGTAAAGGAAAGAAAGAAAAATTAAGCCGGATAGATATTGCCGGATTCTTATATAAAAAAGGAAATTTGGCTCGTGAAGATGTAGGGGCTATTGATGTAAAAGAGCATTATGCATTTGTTGCCGTTCGTCGGGCTAAGGTGAAACAATTGCTGAATTTGATCCAAGGAGAAAAGATCAAAGGAATGAAGACAATTATCGAAGAAGCGAAGTAGAAAAAAACTTTTTCTTTATAAATATTCATTTTTATCTCATTTCTCTTTCACTTTATAATTTATTGATTTCATAGAGTGATATTTTCGACTTTTATTCTTAACTTGATATGTATAGATAACAATATGGTGTATATATCCTGTATAAACCAATAAAAAGTAAGAGAAATCTGCTATAAAACAGTATTTTTATAAGGAAAGATTTGTACGCCGAAAATAAATTCGTAAATTCGCAAAGTCGAAAGACAAAAAGTAACGAAATTGTTAAACCAAAAACAAACTTCAAATGAAAAAGCATAATTTCAATGCAGGACCTTCCATTCTTCCGCGTGAGGTGATAGAGGATACAGCGAAGGCTATTTTAGATTTCAACGGCTCTGGTTTATCTCTGATGGAAATCAGCCACCGTGCCAAAGACTTCCAACCTGTGGTTGACGAGGCAGAGGCATTATTCAAGGAATTACTCAATATCCCCGAAGGTTATTCGGTTTTGTTCCTGGGTGGAGGTGCTAGTATGGAGTTCTGCATGGTGCCCTATAATTTCCTCGAAAAAAAAGCAGCTTATTTGAATACCGGTGTATGGGCAAAGAAAGCAATGAAAGAAGCCAAAGGTTTTGGTGAAGTTGTAGAGGTTGCCTCTTCAGCCGAAGCTACATATACTTATATCCCGAAAGATTACACAATCCCTGTTGATGCAGATTATTTCCATATCACTACAAATAATACAATTTACGGTACGGAATTGAAGAAAGACCTCGATTCTCCGGTTCCAGTGATTGCCGATATGTCTTCTGATATTTTCTCACGTCCGATTGACGTTTCCAAATACATCTGTATCTATGGTGGTGCGCAGAAGAATTTGGCTCCCGCAGGTGTTACATTTGTTATCGTAAAGAATGACGCACTAGGTAAAGTTTCCCGCTATATCCCGACAATGTTGAACTATCAGACTCATATTGATAGTGGCTCTATGTTCAACACTCCTCCGGTAGTACCTATTTATGCTGCTTTGCAGACTCTTCGTTGGATTAAAGCTCAGGGTGGTGTGAAGGAAATGGAACGCCGTGCTATTGAAAAGGCTGATATGCTGTATGCAGAAATTGACCGTAATAAACTGTTCGTAGGTACTGCTGCCAAGGAAGACCGTTCACGCATGAATATCTGTTTTGTAATGGCTCCTGAATACAAAGATTTGGAGGCAGACTTCTTGAAGTTTGCAACAGAAAAAGGTATGGTAGGTATTAAGGGACACCGTTCCGTAGGTGGTTTCCGTGCTTCATGCTACAATGCTATGCCGAAAGAGAGCGTTCAGGCTTTGATTGACTGCATGCAGGAATTTGAAAAACTTCATTAATAATATTGTCACCACAGATTACACAGATTGGCACAGATATTTCTAAATTCTGTGAGAATCTGAGTAATCTGTGGTGAGTTTTTATAAACAGAATTTGATTATGAAAGTACTTGTAGCTACTGAAAAACCGTTTGCAAAGATTGCAGTAGACGGTATCCGTAAAGAAATTGAAGCGGCCGGATATGAGCTTGTTTTGCTTGAAAAATATACAGATAAGGCTCAGTTGTTGGATGCAGTGAAAGATGCTAATGCGATTATTATCCGTAGTGATATTATTGATGCAGAAGTGTTGGATGCTGCGAAAGAGTTGAAGATTGTGGTTCGTGCCGGTGCAGGATATGATAATGTTGACTTGGCTTCCGCTACTGCTCACGACGTTTGTGTGATGAATACTCCGGGACAGAACTCTAATGCTGTTGCCGAACTGGCTTTGGGTATGATGGTTTATGCTGTCCGTAACTTCTATAACGGTACTTCCGGTACGGAATTAATGGGCAAGAAATTGGGTATCCATGCTTACGGAAACGTAGGTCGCAATGTAGCCCGTGTTGCTAAAGGCTTCGGAATGGAAGTTTATGCATACGATGCATTCTGCCCGAAAGAAGTAATCGAGAAAGACGGAGTGAAAGCGCTTGATTCTGCTGCAGAACTTTACAAGACTTGCCAGTTTGTTTCTCTGCACATCCCGGCAACTGCCGAAACAAAGAACTCTATCAACTATGCTTTGCTGAAAGACATGCCGAAAGGTGCTATGCTAGTGAATACTGCCCGTAAGGAAGTAATTAATGAAGCAGAACTTATCAAATTAATGGAAGACCGTGCAGACTTCAAATACATTACGGACATTATGCCTGCTGCTAACGCTGAATTTGTAGAAAAGTTTGCCGGACGTTATTTCTCAACACCGAAGAAAATGGGTGCACAGACTGCCGAAGCAAATATCAATGCTGGTATTGCTGCAGCTCAACAGATTGTCGGTTTTCTGAAAGACGGTTGTGAGAAGTTTAGAGTAAACAAATAATATTCAGAATGAGGAAGGCGGATTTTCAGGATAACATAGTTATAATCTGATTAAAAACAATCTGTCGCAGAACGTCTTTTTTAGAAATAAGTAGTATATTTGAGCCACAGATTTTATATAAGTCTGTGGCTCTAATTTTTTACATATAAAATACTAATATCATGGCAATAATTAAACCTTTCAAGGGCATTCGTCCTCCGCAGAACCTGGTTGAACAGGTTGCTTCACGTCCTTATGATGTATTGAACTCAGAAGAAGCCCGCGCAGAAGCGGAAGGTAATGAAAAATCCCTTTATCATATTATTAAACCTGAAATAGATTTCCCTGTTGGTACGGACGAACATGATGAATGTGTTTACAGCAAGGCGGCCGAGAATTTCCAACTGTTTCAGGATAAAGGCTGGTTGGTGCAGGATAGCAAGGAAAACTATTATATCTATGCGCAGACAATGAACGGTAAGACGCAGTACGGATTGGTAGTCGGTGCGTATGTTCCCGATTATATGAATGGTGTTATTAAGAAACACGAACTTACCCGTCGCGACAAGGAGGAAGACCGTATGAAGCATGTTCGTGTGAACAATGCGAATATCGAACCCGTATTCTTTGCTTATCCCGATAATGATAAACTGGATGTTATCATCAAGAAATATACTTTGGAAAAGCCCGTCTATGACTTTATCGCTCCGGGTGACGGTTTCGGACATACTTTTTGGATTATTGACCAGAGTGAAGACATTGCGGCTATCACCACCGAATTTGCTAAAATGCCAGCTCTTTATATTGCCGACGGACATCATCGTTCTGCTGCCGCTGCATTGGTAGGTGCTGAAAAGGCAAAGCAGAATCCGAACCATAAGGGAGATGAAGAATATAACTATTTCATGGCAGTTTGTTTTCCTGCCAATCAGTTGACTATCATTGACTACAACCGTGTGGTAAAAGACCTCAATGGATTAACTCCCGAACAATTCCTTGGCGCCTTGAACAAGAACTTCATTGTTGAGGAAAAGGGGGCGGATATTTACAAATCTTCCGGTTTGCATAATTTCTCTCTTTATCTTGGAGGAAAATGGTATAGTTTGACTGCTAAAGCAGGTACATACAATGATAACGATCCGATCGGTGTGCTTGATGTGACTATATCCTCCAACTTGATTTTGGATGAAATCTTAGGCATCAAAGATTTACGCTCCGACAAACGTATCGACTTTGTAGGAGGTATCCGTGGTTTGGGAGAACTCAAGAAACGTGTAGACAGTGGTGAGATGAAAGTGGCATTAGCTCTTTATCCCGTGTCTATGAAGCAATTAATGGATATTGCCGATACAGGTAACATCATGCCTCCAAAGACAACTTGGTTCGAACCGAAACTTCGTTCGGGACTGGTTATCCATAAATTGGAATAAGACAAGTATCATTTTATAAAATAGAGCGGTCGATTTGTTACAATCATACGGTAGATTATAACGGATCGACCGCTTCTTTATAAAGAATCAACCGTTCGTTTGTAGTAAAACGACCGCTTGTTTGTATCATCCCGAACGTATCTCGTCAATTGTCTGATCGCTTAATATTTCCAAACGATAAATTGAAATTTCCGTGTAAACCCGTATCTTTGCAACATGACTGCTGAAGATACTTACAAAACCATTGCCGAACCTTCCGAAGGTATTTATACAGAAAAGCGGAGCAAGTTTATTGCTATCGCCCTGCCTGTGCGTACTCTCGATGAGATAAAAGCTCATCTTGAAACGTATCAGAAGAAGTATTATGATGCACGGCACGTATGCTATGCCTATATGCTGGGAGCCGCTCGCAAAGATTTCCGTGCCAATGATAATGGAGAGCCTTCCGGAACGGCGGGCAAGCCTATTCTCGGACAGATAAACTCCAATGAACTGACAGACATCCTGATTATCGTAGTCCGTTACTTCGGAGGAATCAAGTTGGGGACAAACGGACTGATTGTTGCCTATAAAGCTGCTGCTGCCGAAGCAATAGCTGCTGCTACGGTCATCGAGAAAACGGTGGACGAGGAAGTGACAATCATGTTTGAGTATCCTTTTATGAATGATGTGATGCGTATTGTCAAGGAAGAAGAACCGGAGATTCTTCGGCAGTCGTATGATATGGATTGCAGTATGACATTGCGCATCCGTTCTTCCATGATGCCGAAACTGCGTGCACGGCTGGAGAAAGTGGAAACGGCACGGATTCTTGAGGAAGACTGATTGAGACATTTACCTATCACCTCTCCCTACGGAGACTCCTCCTTTCCCGAAGGAGGAGAGTTTTGATAGAGATTGTTGGTGGAAGTGAGATAGAATATAAATAAGAAAAATATGTTTATGAGGAACAGATATAATATACTTTTCAGCTTGTTTTGGGCTTCTCTTGTGTTGGTTGGCATTGAAACACAGGCACAGGAGAACTTGAAATTTGCTCCAAACGACATACCTGTTCCCTGGTATTCGCAGAAAATCACAGGTTGTCCCTATACACACTGTTCGCTTGCATCCTCATTAATGGTATTCGATTATTTCAAAGGCATGACAGCAGACGCGCAACGAACCTCTTCGGATGCGGAAAAGAAACTGATTGAATATCAGAGGAACTATTTTTTTAAGAAACGCGCTCCCTTCCGTCGTCGTACATCGATAGGGCAGGGAGGATATTATTCTTTCGAAATAGATTCATTGACCCGTTATTATGAGAATATGATAAGTGCGGAACATTTCCAACAGAAAGATTACCGGATACTGAAAGATTATATCGACCGTGGGATTCCCGTGTTGATAAACGTAAGGTATACAGGAGCAACTCGTGGACTTCGTCCCGGACCACGAGGACATTGGATTGTATTGCGTGGCATTGATGATAAATATGTGTGGGTGAATGACCCCGGCCGTTCGCCGGAGATGAGGAGTAAAGGCGAGAATATTCGCTATCCGATTAAGAAACAAGTCGGCAATCCTTCTTATTTTGACGGATGCTGGACAGGCAGATATATTGTGGTTACTCCGAGAGAATGGATACGTAATCCTCTTGAATCAGTAAATAAGAAACATAAGATATATGGCATTTGAAGCAACAAAAAAAGAATGGTGCGAACTTTATACTTTCTTCCGCCTGTTGGCAGACGGAAAAGTTGTATTAGGCACGGCAGAAGCGAAAATAGGAGAAATGTCCTGGCCTATTGCAATGATTCAACGGGAAGAACATGACGGAACGCGCCGGTATTATATTGAAGAAGAATCAGTCCGTATTGAGGGAGAAACGGGTGTTAAGTCCATGCCGCGTGAAGATTTCGGTATTGTTGCCGATCTGATTTTGCAGGCAGTGAAATCCTCCTCGGAAAATGATGTCACCTCGCCGGAGGGAGTGGAAGAATTTTTGGACGAAGCCGGTATCTTCGATTTGGAAGCAAAAACAGAAGATCGTACAGATTTCTCGGTTGCCTTTTGGCATCCGGAAGCTCCGGTAAGAGGTTTCAATGTACGTTCGCGGTTGAGTGCCATGAATCCGTTATTGGACGGAGGGCGTGCGGCAAATCTTAAACTGGAGCAGAGTGGAATCAAGTTTGCTACTCCTACGGTGAATAAGATTAATGCATTGCCCGAATCCCCCAACGAAGTATCCGAGCGAATGATGCTGATAGAGCGTTTGGGTGGTGTGCTCAAATATTCGGATGTAGCCGACCGTGTGTTCCGCAGTAATCTTCTGATGATTGATTTACATTTTCCGCGTGTACTGACAGAGATGATTCGTATTATGCATTTGGACGGCATCTCCCGAATCAGTGAATTGACGGAAGTAATCAAGCAGATGAATCCTCTGAAGATAAAAGATGAGTTGATAAACAAACATTGTTTCTATGAGTTTAAAATAAAGCAATTCTTAATGGCTCTGGCCTTGGGGATGCGTCCGGCAAAGATATACAATGGTCAGGATTCGGCTGTTGAAGGCATTTTGCTGGTAGGTGGAAACGGGGAAGTACTTTGTTATCATAAATCGGAGAAGCAGGTCATGGAAGACTTCCTGTTCCGAAATACTCGTTTGGAAAAGGGCTCTTTGGATAAAGATAAATATGGCTTTTTGGAGAAAGAGAACGGAGTTTATTATTTCAAGCTGAATGCAAAGATTGGTTTGGTTAAACGGTAAATAAATTATAGTATGAAGACAAATGAAATTTTAGAGAATATCAAAGCACGTCGAAGTGTACGGGCTTACACCGGTCAGCAGGTCTCGGAAGAGGATTTGCAGGCTGTTCTGGAGGCTGCTACTTATGCACCGAGCGGGATGCATCTGGAGACATGGCATTTCACTGCCATTCAGAATGCCGATAAACTGACCGAATTGAATGAACGTATCAAGGGATCTTTTGCCAAGAGCGACGAACCCCGTTTGAAGGAACGCGGGCAGAGCAAGACGTATTGTTGCTATTATCATGCTCCTACTTTGGTTATCGTTTCCAATGAGCCGACTCAGTGGTGGGCGGGTATGGACTGCGCCTGTGCTATCGAAAATATGTTTCTTGCGGCTCATTCTCTGGGGATCGGTTCTTGTTGGATAAATCAGCTCGGGACGACGTGTGACGATCCTGAGGTACGTGCATTTATTACTTCGTTGGGCGTTCCGGAAAATCATAAAGTTTACGGTTGTGTAGCGTTGGGATATGCTGATTCTAAAATCCCGATGAAAGAGAAAAAGGTGAAAGACGGTACGATAACTATTGTCAAGTAGGCATTTCCGAATATATAAGTCCCGGGTATATTTCCATTATGCCCGGGACTTTTGTGTGTTTAGCCCTGGGAAGAAAGGTGATGAGTCCGGGCTTTATAGAGATAATCCCGGAGCACAACAAGTGTAAGCCCCGGGATTGTTTTATTAGTTTTTCATCACTTTATTTGTGATGATTTTCTCTGTGGCCGTTTCTTCTTATTCGAATGTGCCGTAGCGAGTCGGCAATAACTTCCGGTCTCCCAGTGTATTGTCTACACGTGCCACATTTATCCAGAACTTATTCTCACGTACACTTTCTATCGGGTAAGCTGCTTTTTCGCGTGTGTACGAGTGCTCCCAGCGATCACTTACAATTTCGTATTCGGGATGCGGAGCATTAATCAATACGTTGTCGTCTTTGTCCGCTTCACCGTTCTTCACTTCTTGAATTTCCTGCCAGATGTTCAGCATGACATCAACGAAATTATCCAGTTCTGCCAGACTCTCGCTTTCGGTTGGCTCAATCATCAGCGTGCCATGCACAGGGAAGGAGAGGGTAGGAGCATGATAACCATAATCCATGAGACGTTTTGCGATATCATTTTCGGAGATGCCCGTTTCCTCGTGCACTTTGCGGCATTCCAGAATCATCTCGTGCCCGACGAAACCATTCGCTCCGCGATAAACGATCCCATACGTGTCTTTCAGACAAGCAGCCAGGTAATTGGCATTTAGAATCGCGATTTTAGTAGCCATAGTCAGTCCTTCTGTACCCATCATACGGATGTATCCGTAAGTGATCGGCAGGATTCCCGCACTTCCGAACGGAGCGGAGGAAACCTGATTCTGTGCATTACCGAAGATTCCGTGTCCCGGAAGGAAAGGTACCAGATGCTCGGCCACACAGATAGGACCCACACCCGGACCACCACCACCGTGAGGTGAAGCAAACGTTTTGTGAAGGTTCAAATGGCAGACATCAGCACCGATAAATCCCGGATTGGTTAACCCGACTTGTGCATTCATGTTCGCACCGTCCATATATACTTGTGCTCCACAAGCATGGATAATATGGCAGATTTCTTTTATTTCTGTTTCGAAGATACCGTGTGTAGAAGGGTATGTAATCATCAGTGCCGCCAGTTCTTCTTTGTTTTCTTCCGCTTTGGCACGCAAGTCGTCCATGTCTACATTTCCTTGCTCGTCGCATGCGCAGGTGACGGTTATAAACCCTGCCTGTATTGCCGATGCCGGATTCGTTCCGTGAGCTGAAGCGGGAATCAATATCTTGTTACGGTGTCCCTGACCAATGCTTTCGAGATAGGCACGAATCACACGAAGGCCTGTATATTCTCCGGCAGCTCCCGAATTTGGCTGCAAACTTACGCCGGCAAAACCGGTGATGATCTTCAAGTCCTCACTCAGATTATTAATCAATTCCCGATACCCTTCTGCCTGGTCTTCCGGAACCAATGGATGCATACCCATAAATTCGGGACGGCTCAAAGGCAGCATTTCCGCAGCGGCATTCAGTTTCATGGTACATGAACCGAGGGAGATCATAGATTGGGCCAGCGAAATATCCTTGCGGTCAAGACGTTTGATGTAACGCATCATCTCCGTCTCCGTATGATATTTGTTGAATACTTCGTGTGTAAGGAAAGGCGTGGTACGTTTTACAGTCTTGTCTATATTGCTTTTTTCAGGGATGTCATCCACCTTCTGATAATCTTTTCCCGCAGCAATGGCAAAGATAGAAAGCAACACATTGGCGGCTGCTACATCAGTCGTTTCGTCAATACTGAACCCTACGTTTCCGTTTTCGAAATAACGCAGATTTACTTCCTTGCTAAGAGCTATCGTACGGATTTGCTGTGCCGAAACGTGTTCGGGCAGTTCGAAGCGCAGGGTATCGAAGTATTGTGCATTCACTTGCGTATATCCGAATTTCTTCAATTGTTTATCAAGGAATACGGTGATACTGTGGATACGTGAAGCGATAGTTGTGATACCTTCCTGACCGTGGTAAACGGCATAGAATCCTGCCATTGTAGCCAGCAATGCCTGTGCCGTACAGATATTTGAAGTTGCCTTCTCGCGTTTGATATGCTGTTCGCGGGTCTGTAAAGCCATTCGGTAACAAAGTTTACCGTATTTGTCTTTAGACCAGCCGATGATTCGTCCTGGCATATTCCGTTTGTATTCATCCCGTGTGGCGAAGTAGCCGGCCGAAGGTCCGCCGTAGAACATCGGTGTGCCTAGGCGTTGTGTTGTTCCGAATACGATGTCCGCTTCCCATTCTCCCGGAGGTGTCAGCAAGGCAAGACTTAGGATGTCGGCGGCAACGGCAACTTTACAATCTGCCGCATGAGCCTTTTCCGTAAACTCTGTGTAATCTTCTACGCTGCCATTCGAATTGGGATATTGCAATACGCAGGCAAATACTTCCTGTGAAGGTTCAAATTCTTTATATTTACCTACACGCAGCTCGATGCCTTGAGGTACGGCACGTGTAGTCATTACCGCCAATGTCTGAGGGAAAATATTTTCGTCAACAAACACTACGTTCGCACCCGCTTTCTGTTGCGCACGGGAACGTAGGGCGTACATCATACTTACGGCTTCGGCAGCCGCAGTCGCTTCGTCCAAGAGTGAGCAGTTGGCAAGCGGCATGGCGGTAAGGTCGCATATGGCAGTTTGGAAATTCATCAGTGCTTCCAGGCGTCCTTGCGAAACTTCGGTCTGATAAGGAGTATAAGACGTATACCATACGGGATTTTCGAACACATTCCGTTGGATAACGGCCGGAGTAATCGTGTTGTACCAACCCATACCAATGTATGTAGTGTACAGTTTGTTCTTACCTGCCAGTTCAGCGATGTGTTTCCCAAATTCGTATTCCGTCAGGGGAGCGTTTAATGCCAGTGGCTCTTTCAGCCGGATATTGGCGGGAATGGTTTTCTCAATTAGTTCGTCCAACGAGTCCACACCAATTTTGCGGAGCATTACAGTTGTGTCTTGTTCATTGATGCCGATGTGACGGCTAGCTAACAAATCGGTTTTCATATTAATAGGAGGATTTTGTTTTATCTAAAAAATGGGTTCTCAGCTTTCTCCATTCCGATAGTCGTGGGGGCACCGTGTCCCGGGTAAACGACTGTTTCGTTGGGGAGGACAAAAAGACGGCTGCAAATATGCTCTATCAACTCGTCGAAGTTACCGCCTGTGAGGTCGGCACGGCCGATACTGCCTTGAAACAGGACATCGCCGGAGAACATACAGTTGTCTTCTTTACAATAATACACCAGACTGCCGGGTGAATGACCGGGCACGTGTATCGCTTCCAGAGTTGTATGTCCGAAAGTGATACTATCACCGTCGTGCAGATACTTGCCTAGCGGAACCGGCTTCTCCTGCAACTGGAATCCGAACATACGGCTTTGTTTCGGCGCTTCATCAATCCAGTATTCGTCCGCCTTGTTGGCTTCGGCCGACAGACCAAATTCTTTCAGCATGAACGGATTGCCGAAGATATGGTCCAGATGTAAGTGAGTATTCAGCAAATGCTTTACATTCAGTTCGTTGGTAAGAATGAATTTCTTCAAGGCTTGCTTTTCCTCTTCGTAAAAGCAGCCGGGGTCAATCACGACTGCTTCTTTCGTGTCATCCCATAATACGTAGCAATTTACGGGAAACATATTAAACTCAAATCTTTTTATTTTCATGGTTCTCTATGATTTATATTAAATCAGAACGGATATTCTGTTAAATGGGAACGTATACCACCTTCTTTGTTTCAAAGAAATCTTCCTCGAAACTGTCGCTCAGACTTTGAATCACAGTTTTGTGCTTGAACGGCATTGTCTCATGTTCCAGCTCACCGCCTTTGAGGCAGATCAATCCGTTGGGCAATGCGTTCTGCTGTTTAGGAGAAATATTCTTTTTGATAATCTTAATCAGATCTGCCAGAGGCATTACGGCACGGCTGACAACAAAGTCGAACAGTTGTTTTTCTTCTTCGGCACGGGCATGGCGGAAAGTTACGTTTTTCAGTCCGATTGCATTGGCTACTTCGGTTGCTACGCGCACTTTCTTGCCGATACTGTCAACCAGATGAAATTTTGTTTCCGGAAACAAGATTGCCAGAGGAATGCCGGGGAAACCTCCGCCCGTACCCAAGTCCATAATGCTTGTGCCGGGACGGAACTGGATGATTTTGGCAATACCCAACGAATGAAGTACGTGATGTTCGTATAAATTCTCGATATCTTTGCGGGAGATAACGTTGATTTTTGAATTCCAGTCGATGTAGAGGTCGTATAGAGCAGCAAACTGTTTGCGTTGCTCTTCCGTCAGATCAGGAAAATATTTCAGTATGATTTCCACTTCTTTGGTTTTGAATGATAAGTTTAAAATATGTATATAAAATGAATATCCTTCTGCATCACACGGGGCAATAACAACCGGATATTCATTGGTGTTCGTTCTTTTAATGAAAATAGGGCTTTAATCTTTCAACTCTCCCAAAATCGGGTTGCTGCCTAACAGATGTTCCAACATTGGGAATGGAATTGTCACTTTGACGGGGCCCATGGAGTATGGAGTGATGTCGTATACATTGTAGTAGAACGTGACGCCCTCTCTGCTGAGATAGAAATTCTCTGTCGGGGTGATGTCGCCGGTAGAAGCATATCCCATGTCTTCCAAAGCTTCGTGAGTGGTCACTTTGTTGTCAGCCATGAGCTGGTTCCAGATCAGGTCGGTCAGTGGCTCTTTATAATCTCCTACAAAAATATCATCCAGGCGGAGGGGACGCATCAGGGTAAGGTCCATATTCAGGTAAGTGGTCATGTAAATGCCGTGTGCACCTCCGGTATATTCGTTGTAGTCGATGCGATATACCAACAAGTCTTTCTCGTAGAGTTGCACGTGGCTCTCTATACCCTTATAATAAGAATACCAGGCACCGATAGAAGATTCATCTTCTTTGTCCTTTTCATCTTCTGTATACATAGGTTCCAAGTCACGGCGATACTCACTGATGTAATTTTCGGTGTATTGCTTTACTACATTCTCCGGTTTTTCTCCGATATATTTGTCGCCGAAGCAGGCAGAAATGAAATAAGCGTTCAAACTGTCTTTCAGCATATCATCCGATGATTTGACAGGATAAGCAAAGTTAATGATAATGTTACATGCCGGTTTGGCTGTATCATTAAACAAGTGAGCCGTTTCATTCACTTGGATACTGTCGAATTGCAATGCACCTGTATTTTTGTTCATCTTGTCATGACAAGAAAACAAAAAGCCGCTTACCGAAAGTATAATCGCAAGCAGACTGACATATTGTTTTTTCATACTCGTTTTTTCTATAAATTCTACAATTGTTCTATCTTTCACTATCGACAAATATAGATGAAAATAACGAATCCTGCGAATAAAAAAGGAAAAATATTCTGTCTGTTTTTTCTTGTAATGCAGCTTTAGGCTTTATGGTTATTATCTTTTTTGAATGAAACAGCTGGTATAGTCTGTTTTTATTTCTATCTTTGTCTCCGGATATGAAAAGACTAGCCTACATAACTGCAATGTTTCTTTCCCTCCTGATTATATATTCGGGGGCGGGAGTTTCTATTGTTCATTATTGTTGTGCCGGTTGTGAAACAGTACAGTCCTGCTGTGCTACGGGCTGTCCCAAATGTAAGAAATCTCATACGTGCGATTCAAAGAAAGATTGTAAAAACGAAGGTTGCACGGCTACTATCTATAAGCTGAACCTGATGAACCATGCTACCGAGCTGACCGTTGCAGCTCCGGTGGTTGACCTTTTCTGTGAGCAGTTCTGCTATTTGCTGAACATTGGGTATACGGAGAAGCCGGTTGAATATATAATTCCTTCTTCGCCGCCACCTATCTGTTCAAGGCAGATGTTGGCGTTATATTCCACCTATATTATTTAGCCACTATTTTATTCTTTTTCAGTACTTTGCTTGCCGCCGTCTTCTGACAGTGGAAGTGAAGTAGGTTTGATTGCAACTAAGTTGCAAGGATTATAAGCTAATTTTGTATCACAAAAGTAACTTACTTAAAGAATGAAATATATGATATTAGGACTGTTCTCGTTGCTTGCCACCGGTATGTATGCGCAAGTACGGGGGACGGTAAAAGATAGTACCGGAGAACCTGTTCCGGGAGCTAATGTGTTCTGGATGAATACAGGACAGGGAGTAACAACAAAAGTAGACGGCACCTTCTCTATTACGAAGCCTTCGAAAAGCCATATACTGGTGGTCAGCTTTATCGGCTTTCAGAATGATACGATCCACGTTGACAGTAAAAAGCAGGAATTGGAGATTGTCCTCCGGGACGGAGTGGAATTGAAAGAAGTGAATGTCGTCAGCCGTAAGTTGGGAACGATGAAGCTGCGTAACAGCGTGATGAACGAGGATATGATAAGCAGTGCCGAGTTGAGCAGGGCCGCTTGTTGCAATTTGGGAGAGAGTTTTGTTACAAATCCTTCGGTGGATGTGAGTTACTCGGATGCGGCAACGGGAGCCAAACAGATAAAATTGTTAGGCTTGTCGGGGACTTATGTGCAGATGTTGACGGAGAACATCCCGAACTATCGTGGGGCTGCAGCCCCTTATGGCTTGGGGTATGTTCCCGGTCCCTGGATGCAGAGTATACAGGTTTCCAAAGGAATTTCTTCCGTAAAGAACGGCTACGAAGCTATTACGGGACAGATCAATGTGGAGTTTAAAAAGCCGCAATTACCTGAGGCCGACTGGGTATCTGCCAACCTTTTTGCAAGTACCACGAATCGTTATGAAGCTAATGCTGATGCCACTTTGAAACTTTCCAAACGGTGGAGTACCTCGTTATTGGCGCATTATGAAAATGAAACAAAAGCACATGACGGCAATGATGACGGATTTGTGGATATTCCACAGGTAGAACAGTATAATGTCTGGAACCGTTGGGCATATATGGGCGACCATTATGTTTTTCAGGCAGGTTTCAAAGCTCTTTCCGAGACTCGTAGCAGTGGACAGTCCACGCATGGAGGTATGTACTCCAGTGAACTGTATAAGGTCGGGATTGACACGGAACGCTACGAACTGTTCACTAAAAACGCTTACATATTTGATAAGGAGAAGAATACGAATCTAGCTTTGATTCTGTCCACTTCCTGGCACAATCAGGATGCGATGTACGGACGGAAATTGTATAATGTAGACCAGACTAATACATACGCTTCTCTGATGTTTGAAACGGAATTTAATCCGCAGAATAGTTTCTCCGCAGGATTGAGCTTTAACTATGACGCATACGATCAGCATTATCGTTTGAATAATAACGCGGATACCCCTCTCAAAGCTTCTGATAAAGAGGCTGTTCCCGGTGTGTATGTGCAATATACCTTGAATCTGAATGACCAATGGATGTTAATGGCCGGTCTTCGGGGAGATTATAGCAGTAAACACGGTTTCTTTGTGACTCCGCGCGCGCATCTTAAATATAATCCGAATGATTATGTACACTTCCGGCTTTCTGCCGGTAAGGGATACCGTACAAATCATGTGCTGGCAGAAAACAACTACTTACTTTCCAGTAGCCGGAAGGTGGAGATTGCGAAAAATCTGGATATGGAAGAAGCATGGAACTTGGGTGCCAGTGTTTCTACTTATATTCCGGTATTCGGTAAGACGCTGAATGTCAACGCAGAATATTATTATACGGATTTCCGGAAGCAAGTTGTTGTAGATATGGATAGTAATCCTCATGAAGTGGCTTTTTATAATCTGGACGGACGTTCGTATTCGCACGTACTCCAGGTGGAAGCAAGCTATCCTTTCTTCAAAGGTTTCACTCTGACCGGTGCCTATCGGTTGACGGACGCACAAACTACTTATAAAGGTCAGCGAATGGAGAAACCACTAACCGGCAAGTATAAAGGATTGTTGACGGCTTCTTATCAGACTCCGTTGGGAATCTGGCAGTTTGATGCGACCTTGCAACTTAATGGCGGGGGCAGAATGCCTGCTCCTTACGAATTGGCGGACGGGCAACTCTCATGGAGTCGTCGTTATGGTAGCTTCGAACAGCTTAGTATGCAGGTGACTCGTTATTTCCGTCGCTGGTCTATCTATGTGGGAGGCGAGAATCTGACGAACTTCAAGCAGAAGAACCCGATCATTGATGCAGCGAATCCTTGGGGAGATAATTTCGATTCTACCATGATTTGGGGACCTGTGCACGGTGCAAAAGCCTATGTCGGCATACGTTTCAATCTGGCAAGAAACGGTGAATAAGAAGAATGTATCAAAAATGAATCATAGAATTTTAAACTAATAAGAAAAATGAAAACAAGAAGATGGATAGCCACTTGCGTGGTGGCTCTTTTGGGTGTGACTGTCGTATTGGCGAAAGATATTCGTGTCGTAGTGTTCAAAGTGGCTCAAATGCATTGTGAAAAGTGTGAAAAGAAAGTGAAGGACAATATGCGCTTTGAGAAGGGGCTGAAGGACTTGTCGACTGAGGTGAAAACCAAAACCGTCACTATCACTTACGACGCGGATAAAACAAATGTAAAGAACTTGCAGGCAGGGTTTAAGAAGTTCAATTATGAAGCTGAATTTGTAAAAGAAACAAAGAAAGACGATAAAAAAGCGGATAAGAAGTAATTGAACAAATATCCGTATTTGCGTGTTTTATAAATAGAATGTGGTCTCTCCCCAGCTTTCTCTTTTGGAGAGGGTTGGGGAGAAACTCTTATAAATATAGATAATAATATGGTAAAGAAGAATTTTCCCGTGCTCAATATGCATTGTGCGGGATGTGCAAATAATGTAGAAAGAACAGTCAGGAAGTTGCCGGGGGTCATAGAGGCTTCTGTCAATTTTGCTACCAATACATTAACCGTTTCTTATGAGAGCGATAAACTGGCTCCCGGGGAGATTCGTGCGGCAGTGCTTGCAGCAGGTTACGACTTGATTGTAGAGGAAGTTCATAAAGAAGAACGTCAGGAGGAGGAACAACATAGGCGTTATCTTCGTCTGAAGCGGAAGGTAATCGGTGCGTGGATTCTGGTAGTCCCTTTGCTTATTTTCTCAATGGTATTGATGCATGTGCCATACTCTAATGAAATTCAGTTGGTACTGACTATTCCTGTATTGGTACTTTTCGGCGGCGGTTTTTACACGGGAGCCTGGAAACAGGCAAAAATAGGACGGAGCAATATGGATACGTTGGTTGCGCTAAGTACGTCCATTGCTTTCTTGTTCAGTCTCTTTAATACTTTCTTCCCTGAGTTCTGGTATGCCCGCGGACTGGAACCTCATGTTTATTATGAGGCCTCTGCGGTAATTATAGCTTTCGTCCTGACCGGGAAACTTATGGAAGAACGTGCCAAGGGAAATACATCGAATGCGATTCGCAAGTTAATGGGAATGCAACCTAAAGTAGCCCGTGTATTGCGTAACGGAGTGGAAGAAGAAATATTGATAGACCAACTGCAAGTAGGAGATTTGGTAGTCGTTCGTCCGGGAGAACAGATTCCCGTGGACGGTCAGCTCTCCGAGGGTGATTCGTATGTGGACGAAAGTATGATTAGCGGTGAGCCGATTCCTGTGGAAAAGAAGAAAGGTGATAAAGTACTGGCAGGAACTATCAATCAGCGTGGTTCATTTATTATCAGTGCCACGCAGGTGGGTAGTGAAACAGTGCTTGCCCGTATCATTCACATGGTGCAGGAAGCTCAGGGAAGTAAAGCTCCGGTGCAGCGTATTGTCGACCGTATTACAGGGATCTTTGTCCCTGTTGTGCTGGGAATTGCTATTCTGACATTTATCCTTTGGGTTGTTATCGGCGGTAGCGAATATATGTCTTATGGGATAATGTCGGCTGTGTCTGTTCTTGTGATTGCCTGTCCGTGCGCTTTAGGACTTGCTACGCCTACTGCATTAATGGTGGGTATCGGTAAGGCTGCCGGACAACATATCTTGATCAAGGATGCAGTTGCTTTGGAACAGATGCGCAAAGTAAATGTAGTGGTATTGGATAAGACCGGAACACTGACCGAAGGGCATCCTACCGCTACCGGCTGGTTATGGGCACAGCCTCAGGAACCACATTTCAAAAATGTGCTTCTGGCTGCGGAACTGAAATCAGAACATCCGTTGGCGGGTGCGATTGTTGCTGCACTCCAAGAGGAGGAGAAGATCAAACCCGCTACGCTGGACAGCTTTGAAAGTATTACGGGGAAAGGAATCAAGGTGTCTTATCAGGGACGTACTTACTGGGTAGGTAGCCATAAACTCCTGAAAGATTTCGGTGCTATCGTGAGCGATGTAATGGCTGATATGTTGGTTCGTTATGAATCGGACGGTAATGGTATCATTTACTTTGGTTGCGAGAACGAACTGTTGGCTATTATTGCGGTTTCCGATCCTATTAAAGCAACATCCGCCGAAGCGGTGAAAGAACTGAAACGTCAGGGTATTGATATTTGTATGCTTACCGGTGACGGACAACGTACTGCGTTGGCAGTATCTTCCCGGTTGGGAATCGAACGTTTTGTAGCTGACGCTTTGCCCGACGACAAGGCCGAATTTATACGTGAACTGCAATTGCAGGGAAAGAAAGTGGCAATGGTAGGTGACGGCATTAACGACTCACAAGCTCTGGCACTGGCAGACGTCAGTATCGCTATGGGGAAAGGGACGGATATTGCTATGGATGTAGCTATGGTTACCTTGATGACTTCCGATCTGTTGTTGCTTCCTAAAGCCTTTCAGTTATCGAAGCAAACAGTAAAGTTGATTCATCAGAACCTTTTCTGGGCGTTTATCTATAACTTGATTGGTATTCCTATTGCTGCCGGTGTCCTGTTCCCATTGAACGGCTTGCTGTTGAACCCGATGCTGGCGAGTGCGGCAATGGCCTTTTCCAGTGTGAGCGTGGTACTTAATTCGTTGAGTCTGGGAAGAAGAAGTCTTTGATTATTGGCCCGGTTTCTTTCAAACAGGGAAATGACTGACTAAAAAGTCGATAGTATCTAAAATTCTCCTCCTTCAGGAAGGAGGAGTACCCGTAGGGGGAGGTGGTAGGTGAATACATAAATTATTTATTATCAGCATTGTGTATCTACCTACCACCCCGACTTTCAGCCAGCCTCCATTTAGCCACTCCCTTTTTATGAAGTTATCTGTTTCTGAATTCCAATGGTGTCATTCCCACATATCGTCTGAAATACTTGCCGAAGAAAGAGGCGCTGGGGAAGTTCAGCGAATAGGCTATTTCTTGTATAGTCATATTGGTCCCTTTCAGTTTTGCTTTGGCGTCCATGATAACAATGTAAGCAATGGTATCCAATACACTTTTGCCCGTTACTTGCCTCACCGTGGTACTCAGGTGTTGGAGGGAGATTCCTAATTGATCGGCGTAGAATTGCGCACGGCGTTCATCTTTGTAATGCTCGGTGATAGATTGGATCAGTTCCCGGCAAATTTCTTTTTTGCGGTTTGAGCTGCTGTTTTCTCCGGGATAGTTGTGGTATATCAGCCGAATACTTGTCAGAATAGTCTGGAGTGACAATTCTACCAGTTCCGGGTCCATATCGAAGTTTTCATTGCAACTGGCCCGGGATAATAAGGCGAAATAGTCTTTCAGATAACCGGCAACATCTTCGGAAAGCGGTACCACCGGTTGTTCTAAAAGTTTAGGATAAGCGTTTCCAATATTTTTCATCAAGTTGACCCGTCCGGTACAATGAGCGGAGAAACCGACGAAACAAAGACATACCTTTTCTGTTCTTTCCCGAAACTGGATGATTGTTCCCGGCAGTAATGTAATCAGGTCATTCGGACGGATTTCATAATCAAGCAGGTTAATCGATGCCTTCATCGACCCCTCCGTACATATGGCTACAATACAGGCTTGCAATCGGCAAGATTGCTTATAAATATTCAGAATGTCTTCCGTGACGTTCGTCCATGCTAATACTTCAGTAGGTAAATCTACCTGTGGAAAATCCATTTTCATAGTTGTGTTTGTTATATTCGGCCAACAAATGTACACATTTTCTTTTTATTTCTTACCTTTGTTTTTATGAAAACAGTTTTTATCGATTGGAATTTGATACCGTATGCCGAGGCATGGCAACGGCAGACGGAATGGTTCGACGGGATAGTCCGTGCGAAAGCGGAAGGAGAACCGTACGAGAACCATATCATTATGTGCGAACATCCTCACGTCTACACTTTGGGACGTAGCGGAAAGGAAAATAATATGTTGTTGAGTGAGGAACAACTAAAAGCTATTGATGCTACGCTTTACCATATTGACCGGGGCGGAGACATTACTTATCATGGTCCCGGACAGTTAGTTTGCTACCCGATTCTGAATCTGGAGGAGTTCCGGTTGGGATTGAAGGAATATGTTCATCTGTTGGAAGAAGCGGTGATACGTGTCTGCGCATCTTATGGCATTGAAGCGGGACGTCTGGAGAAAGCGACGGGTGTCTGGCTGGAAGGTAATACGTCTCGTGCCCGTAAGATTTGCGCGATAGGAGTGAGGAGTAGTCATTATGTCACTATGCACGGGCTGGCCCTGAATGTGAATACGGATTTGCGCTATTTCAGCTACATTCATCCTTGCGGGTTTATTGATAAAGGCGTCACTTCTCTGCGTCAGGAGTTGAAGCACGATGTGCCTATGGACGAAGTGAAGCAACGCCTCGAGGGTGAACTTAGAATACTATTCCAATGCCAAGCTGCCAAGTACGGTGCATGAAACAGTCTTTGTCTGCCAGTGCGTAGGAGAAGTCGGCACGGATCGGCCAGAAGTTTATTCCGCAGCCAAGTGTTCCGTAGTTGCCTACTCCCTTGTCTTTATCTCCGAAGTGGTATCCTGCACGGACTACCCCGTATTTCAGGAAGTTATATTCGGCGCCGATTCCTGCCTGAAGTTGGCGGATTTCGGAAGGAAGCAGATAGTTGAAGTCGAGTGCCACTTGCAGACGGTTCTCCATGCTGAATGGCAGGTCGATTGCACCTCCCAGGCCTAGTTTGGCGGGAAGTTTGTAACCGTCTATCTTTTTTCCTAAGTTAGCAGCCTGGAAACCGATGCTCCAGGAAGCCATTTCATCCAAAAGAGCCATATTGCGGTGATAAGTTGCTCCGAAGTCAAGGCAAACCGAGTTTTTGGTGTCCGCATCCTTCCAAGCTTTAGCCTGTAAATATCTGAATGTAAGAGACAAGGACAGGTTCTTGGCTACAGTACTGAAATATCCGGCTTCCAGATCCCATATATGCGGGCGGAAGTTATCGTTCTGATCACCGTCCAGTCTTTGCTTCGGATTCTTAAAATGACGGAAACCTACTGTGAAACCATGATTCCCTTCTCTTCCGATTTTATAGAAAACAGATGCGCTGTGCATCGAGTAATCTTTGTTTATGTCAGCGTACGAATAACTTGCGCCCATTACTTCTTGTGAGAAAACAATGGTAGAAGCATTATGAAAGATAGCTGTACTTCCATTGTCGGTGATAGCTAATCCCGTGCCGGCCATACCTGCTGATTGGGCATCCGGAGCAAGTTCCAGAAAGTAGGCGTTTGCGCCTCCTTGCGCAGCCAGAAAGCCGGGCAACAAGCATGAGGCGAGAAGGAAATGTTTAAGTCGTTTCATAATCAGTTATTTTTAGAGTGAGACATTCGGACAACACGTATACCTGTCCACGATTTATTATTGTTCAACATGTGATTGAAAGGCTTCTCGCTGACAACCACTTTTCCCAGCGTGGAAGAAGCGTGCAGCAGATGCAGTTTTCCGTTTACGTAATAGGCTATTCCCACATGGGCTATGTCCAGTCCGGGAAGCTTCGTAGTGATAGCGATAATATCTCCGTTCATAATCCAGGGTAATCCGTTTTCCGGTAATTCGCTTTTCGGCAACCAAGATACAGTTTTTCCGGATAATGCTTTCTCGTATTCTGCCATTTGTGTTACATTTTCCGGAGAATCAGCCAATTTTTTATATTGTTTGGGATGCGTGGACATATATGAAAGAGAAAGTTTCGTAGTACGGGAACTGTTTCGGGCTGTAACGTCAGTCAGAAAACCGTTGCGGAGACCATTATCAATCCAGTCGGAAGTATAATGCAGGCGGGAGGGGTATCCATTGATGATACCGTCCCGGTAACGTATCCTTTGCAAGTTATCGGCAAAAGAAGAACCGAGTGCTTGTGCCAGTGTATATTCTACAAAGGTCAGGCAATCTACTTCTTTGGTGTTGATAACCAGTTGCTCTACTTCGTTCCGGTCCAACGTGTTGGCTACGTATCTGGTCCCCAAGTAAGACTTTCCGATTCTTAGCATAGGGTCAGACTCGTTTGAAGTTGATTCAACGGGCTGTTGTGCAAATGCCATAACAGTGATAAGCGATATTATGATAGATAGCAGTCTCCGCATATTACTTATTTAACTTTCATTGAAGCTTTGATGAAATAGAGGATTAATAAAGCGTATGCTCCTAATGCCAACACTTCGGACCAAGTATTGTTCAACCATGCTTCATTCACCAGATTAACGCCACCGAAACGCATAGCGGCACTGATTACCCCCATTAATGCACCTCCGGCAATGAAACCGGACGCCAACAGAGTTCCTTTTTCTCCTCTTTCCGTATTCAATGCTGCGTCTTTGCTGCGGGAAGTGACATACCAGTTTACAGCACCACCCACAACCAATGGTACGTTCAATTCCAAAGGAATAAACATACCCAATGCGAAAGCTAAAGCAGGAATTTTACAAAGAGTCAAAATGATAGCTAAAACAGCTCCGATACCGTATAACAACCAAGGAGCACCAACACCGCTCATCAACGGTTCGATAACTGCTGCCATTGCATTTGCCTGTGGAGCAGCGAGTGCGCCGCTTGTGAATCCGTATGTCTTGTTCAAGATAATCATTACACCGCCTACGGTTGCAGCAGAAACGATTGTCCCTAGGAATTTCCATGTCTCCTGTTTGGCAGGAGTACTTCCCAACCAGTAACCGATCTTCAAGTCAGTGATAAAACCTCCCGCCATGGATAGTGCCGTACATACCACACCACCCATAACTAACGCAGCGACCATTCCCGAAGGACCTCGCAATCCAACGGCTACCATGACTACGGAAGCCAGAATCAATGTCATCAGTGTCATTCCCGATACCGGGTTTGTGCCTACAATGGCGATTGCATTGGCGGCTACCGTAGTAAACAGGAAAGAAATGCCGGCCACTAAAACGATTGCTACCAATGTATGCACCAGATTTCCCTGCATCACATCGAAGTAGAAAAATAACACAATCAGTATCAGTGTGATGATAGAACCAATCGCAATAATTTTCATCGAAAGATCCCGTTGCGTACGGATAATGTTTTTCTCTACATTTCCTTTACCACCCATTTCTTTGGCAGCCAGTCCGACAGCACTCTTGATGATTCCCCAGGAACGGATAATGCCGATCACACCTGCCATAGCGATACCACCGATACCGATACTCTTGGCGTAATACTTGAATATTTCTTCCGGACTCATCATGCCTACCGTAGAAGTAATCTCCGGATTCCATGCATTCAGCACGCTGTCTCCCCAGATAGCAGACATTCCCGGAATGATAATCCACCAGACAGCCAATGAACCGGCACAAATGATCGAAGCATATTTCAATCCGACGATATATCCCAAACCGAGTACTGCCGCACCTGTATTGACCTTGAATACGAGTTTTGCTTTTTCCGCCAACATCTCGCCGGCACTGCATACGCGAGTCGTGAAATTCTCGTTCCACCAACCGAATGTGGCTACGATAAAGTCATATAATCCGCCGATCATTCCTGCCATTAACAACGGTTTAGCCTGACTACCGCCTTTTTCTCCCGAAATCAATACCTGAGTAGTAGCAGTGGCTTCCGGAAAAGGATATTTGCCATGCATGTCGCTAACGAAATATTTGCGGAAAGGAATCAGGAACAGGATACCCAATACACCGCCCAGCAGGGAACTGATAAATACCTGCATAAAGGTGACGGTCATTTCGGGATACTTAGCCTGAAGAATATAGAGGGCGGGGAGGGTAAAGATAGCTCCGGCAACGATTACACCGGAACAAGCCCCTATTGACTGGATAATAACATTTTCTCCTAAAGCATTTTTTCTTTTGGCAGCTCCGGAAACTCCTACGGCAATAATTGCAATCGGGATAGCTGCTTCGAACACCTGACCTACTTTTAATCCCAGATAAGCGGCGGCAGCCGAGAAAAGGATTGCCATGGCGATACCCCATGCTACTGACCAGATGTTAACTTCCGGATAACTTTTTGAGGGAGCCATTAACGGGTTGTACACTTCTCCCGGTTTCAACTCTCTGAACGCGTTCTCGGGTAGCCCGGTGAACTTGTCTTCTTCTTGTTTCATAGTTTTATAATTTGCTAATGTGTCAATTTTATATATTCGTCCTCAAAGTAAACAAAAAAAAAGGAGAACCGAAAGATTCTCCTTTATGTTATCGCCTATTTTTTCTTATTTGACATCTTTGGCCGTCATGTCGCCCTCGATATATAGCCTTACCATTTCTGTTTTGGCATTGGTACGCAGAGTGATTGATTTCTTGAAATGTCCCGGATATTTACCTGTTCCGTTATAAGTTACCTTGATCGTGCCTTTCTTTCCGGGCATGATAGGTTCTTTCGTATATTCAGGTACGGTACATCCGCAAGAGGCTACTGCCTGATGAATTACCAAAGGAGCGTCACCGATATTAGTAAAGGTGAATGTGCAACTGACAACCGGACTGTTTTCGGAAAACTTACCGAAATCATGGGTTGTTTTGTCAAATTTAATGTCGGCATTTGTTTGTGCAAATGCAAAACTTACTCCCATTACTAATAAGGTCATTAAAAAAAGTACCTTTTTCATTTTTCCTTCTTTTTAGTGATTACAAGTGACAAAGGTAGTGCTTTTTCCTTAAAATGTACTTTATGGAGTGCGAAATAGTATTAAACGACTCTCTTTTGTTATTTAGAGAGCTCGAACCCCAACATCATTCCGTCGTAATTATCGGCCAGTGAGCTGACTGTTTTCAAAGCGGTACTATTGCTTTTACTTCCGATAAACGCTAATAATTTGAGCAGTTTGTCCGAGTTGAACAATAATTCCAATGAGCTGGAGCTGCAATTTACTTTCGCGTGGAGATTCAGCAGTTTCAAGAATTTCAGGTCTACCTGTTTTGCGGAAGCGTCATAAGAATAAGTTCCTTTCAGTGTTTTTTTACCTACGGTACTTGTGAAAGTACTGTCGGCATTGAATGTGAAATTCATCTGTCCGGCCTTGATCCCTACTTTGCTTAGTTGTTCATCGAGCTTGTTTTCTGCCATGGTAGCGGCTGCGGCGCCTCCTGCTTTCATCAACAGGTTCTCCGATTCAAATTCTACTGCCGAACCTTTGTAGTTCCATGTTCCGGTCATGTCGATCGTTTCAGGAGTTCCAGTGATAGCATTTACTACTTTCGAGATGTTGTCCTTATTTAACAAGTCTTTCCATGACTGCGCCTGGCTGTTAGTGGCCATTAGCAAGAATACTGCCATAAAGGCAAGTGATACAATGTTCTTTTTCATTTGTAATTGATTTCCTTGTTTATGTTTTCAATATAATTGAGAATTTCTGTCCGTCCTGTGCGGTTTTCCGAGGAGGAGATAAAGTAGGGGGGAAGTTCTTCCCACTGTTTACTTAACTCACGCAAATAAGCGTTGACGTTCATCTTCAGGCGGCCGCCTTTGAGTTTGTCGGCTTTGGTGAAGATGATAGAAAAAGGTATTCCGTTCTCGCCCAGCCATTCCATAAATTCGAGGTCTATATTCTGAGGCTCCAGACGGCTGTCTATCAAGACAAAGAGGTTTGTCATCTGTTCCCGTTCCAAGATATAATCTTCGATTATGGTACGTATCTGGTCTTTTCCTTTCTGTCCGCGACGGGCGTATCCATATCCCGGAAGGTCGACCAGATACCAGTTCTTGTTAATAAGAAAGTGGTTGATTAGCATTGTCTTTCCTGGGGTAGCGGAGGTCATTGCCAGTCCTTTGCGGGCGGTCAGCATATTGATAAGGCTTGACTTTCCTACGTTGGAACGGCCGATGAAGGCATATTCGGGGAAGATACCTGCCGGACATTTTTTCACGTCTGTATTGCTAATCACAAATTCTGCACTTGTTATTTCCATTTTCTTGTCATTTATTTCTTTATAATTTCGTTTATAATAAACTCGCTCATCGTTTATAATAAACTATTGCGTCGTTTATAATAAACTCTGCCATTATTTATAATAAACTCCGGAGCACCTGTTTTTATGGCGCTTTCGGCGTTTTCTCTTTTTTAGACATAAGCATTAGTCCTGCAAAGGTAAGAGTTCCATTCAACATTAGCAATTCATAGCCGAATTTATATCCGGTTTCTTTGAATATCCACCAGTCTAAAACATAGCAGAGCAGTGGGGAGGCGACAGCTGTGAGGGGAACCCGGCGGTCGTTTGTCTGTCTTCGTGTGAACAGACCGAAGGCAAACATTCCCAGTAGCGGGCCGTATGTGTAGGAGGCGATGATGTATATGGCGTCAATTACACTTTTGTTATTCAGCATTTCTACCAGGCAAATGAATAAGGCTAATAAAACAGAAAGAGAGAAATGTACCTTCTTTCTTTTACGGCATGCCACCTCTTCAGAGTCTTTTCCCGTGTTCAGCAGGTCTACGCATACACTGGTCGTCATGGCTGTCAGCGCGGAATCAGAGTTGCTGAAAGCGGCTGCGATAATTCCGATTGTAAAAAGTATCAATACCGGTTTCCCCAAGTACCCTTGTGCGGCAAACATGGGAAGAATGTCGTCGTTCATTGCCGGAAGTTCCAGTTGCATCTGTCCGGCTAGGGCTATTAGCAAAATTCCCAGGCATAAAAACAGAAGATTCAGCGGGATAAAGGAGAATCCGTAGCAGTACATATTCTTTTTTGCTTCCCGGAGGTTCCGGCAGGAAAGGTTCTTCTGCATCATATCCTGGTCTAGCCCGGTCATCACTATGACGATGAAAATACCGCTAAAGAATTGTTTGAAGAAGTTCTGGCGGGATATCCAGTCGTCGAAAACGAAGATACGGCTGTGTTCGCTGCCTTGAATTGTCCGGATGATACCACTGAAATCAAGTCCTAGTTTCTGAACGGTGAAATAGATGATGAAGATCAATGCTGCAATCAGGCAGAATGTCTGCAAGGTATCTGTCCAGACGATTGTCTTTATACCGCTTTTATGGGTGTATATCCATACTAATGCTACCGAACCGACGGCTATCAGCCAGAAGGGGATATGCATTTCCTGAAATACATAGGTGTGGAGAATGAGGCAGACCAGATATAGTTTGGCAGCCGTTCCCAGCATACGTGATAAGAGAAAGAAGAAAGAGCCGGTGCGATAGGCATGTGTCCCGATGCGTGTACCGAGATAGCCGTAGATACTTGTCAGGTTGAGTCTGTAATATAAAGGAAGCAGTACGTGGGCAACAACCATATATCCGAAAAAGAATCCGAATACCGTTTGCATATAGGTCATATCCATTCCGCGTATCATTCCCGGAACGGAAACGAAAGTGACTCCGGAGATAGAGGCGCCAATCATTCCGAAGGAGACTACATACCAGGGCGATTTGTTCTCTCCCTTAAAGAACGCTGCATTCGATCCGCCTTTATGTCCGGTGATACGGGCTATTAGTAATAATGCCGCGAAGTAGCAAATAATAGTGACAAGTATCATCATATCGGCTGCAAAGGTAGTATTTTTTGTAGGTATTATAACAATAATCCGTATCTTTGCGCCAAAATATCGATAGAATAGCAATTATTATCTATGAACCAACAATATCCTTCCGTGCTGCTTGAAAAGGCAGTCGGCGAATTTTCCAAACTTCCCGGTATCGGGCGTAAAACGGCCATGAGGCTTGTGCTGCATCTGCTTCGGCAGGATACGGCTACGGTGGAAGCTTTCGGGAATTCTATTATTACTTTGAAACGTGAGGTGAAGTATTGTAAAGTATGCCATAATATATCCGATACCGAAATATGCCAGATTTGTGCCAATCCGCAGCGGGACGCTTCTACTATTTGTGTGGTGGAGAACATTCGTGATGTAATGGCAGTTGAAGCAACGCAGCAGTACCGGGGACTTTATCATGTGTTGGGCGGTGTGATTTCTCCAATGGACGGGGTGGGGCCGAGCGACCTGCAAATTGAAAGTCTGGTGCAACGGGTATCCGAAGGTGGAATAAAGGAAGTGATTCTCGCTCTGAGCACTACTATGGAAGGGGATACCACTAATTTCTATATCTACCGTAAGTTGGATAAACTAGGTGTTAAGCTGAGTGTGATTGCTCGCGGCATATCTGTGGGGGATGAACTCGAATATGCGGATGAAGTGACTCTGGGCCGTAGTATTGTGAACCGGACACTTTTTACCGGAACTGTATAATCAATTAATCTTTAGAAACTTAGAACGAACATGGAAGAACAGATAAAACGTGCTGTCAGAAATTTAAATATTAGTTATATTTTCTTTTGGGTGCTCCCTGCGTTTCTGCTTGGAGCAGGGGAGTTTGAACTCCTTCCCGTAGGAAGTTTGGCAGACAATGCACAAGCCGTTTATTATTTTGAGACATTAGGGATTCTGCTAACGGCCTTGTGTATTCCCCTTTCTCTTAAATTATTCAGCCTGGTGCTTAAAAAGAAAATAGATCAAATGACGATCACGCTTGCTTTGAAATGTTATGTGCAATGGAGCATTGTCCGTCTCGGCATATTGGAAGTCGCTATCGTTACCAATCTTTTATGCTATTATCTGACGCTTAGTACCACAGGAAATCTTTGTATGTTGATTGGTCTCACTGCTTCTCTTTTCTGTCTGCCTGGTGAGAAAAGATTGCGTAACGAACTTCATATCACGAAAGACTAAAGCACTATGAAACAGTCCTTCTTAATAAACGACCGTATTTATCTCCGTGCTGTGGAGCCAGAGGATATGGATGTGATGTACGAAATGGAAAATGACCCGTCGATGTGGGATATCAGCAATTTCACCGTTCCGTATTCCCGTTACGTATTACGACAGTACATCGAAGGTTCTCAATGCGATGTTTTTGCCGACAAGCAGCTACGTCTGATGATCGTGAGAAAATCCGATCACTGCATACTTGGTACTATTGATATTACGGACTTTGTTCCCCTTCATTCGCGGGGGGAGGTGGGAATTGCTATTCATAAGGATTATCGTCAGCAAGGATATGCGGGCGATGCATTGAATTTACTTTGTGAGTATGCTTTTGACTTTCTTTCTTTAACGCAGCTTTATGCACACGTAGCTGTCGACAATGATGTTTGTATGAAGCTATTCACATCTTGCGGTTTTGTGCAATGCGGCTTGTTAAAGAATTGGTTGCAGATAGGAGGATGCTGCAAAGATGCAGCACTTTTCCAGTGTTTGAATCCTAAATTAAACTGCAAGTGATAAAAGACGAATTGTGAACGAATGGCATATTATTTTGTTTGTCGTTCACAGTTCATCATTAATTAAGTGTGGGTACCTGTGGAAAACGTGACCACGTTTCATACTTGCTGCCTAATTTCTCTAAAGCTTTCCGCCACATGTCTTTGGTGTCGCTCTTCATCAGGTAGGATTTCTTTTCCTCGGAGACCAGCCATGTGTTTTCTCTGATTTCATTGCTCAACTGTTCACTTTCCCACCCGGAATAGCCCAGGAAGAAACGGATATGTTCGCTAATCTTATTTCCTTGTAATATGTATCTTTTTATCTCCTCAAAGTCCCCGTTCAGATAAAGTCCTTTGCAGATAGAAATAGCACCGGGAATGTCAGCTAGTGTGTGCAGATAGAATAAGGTGTCAGTTGCAATCGGACCACCTTTATATAATGGAATTTCGTCTATATACTT
Organism: Bacteroides caccae; assembly: GCF_002222615.2. NCBI lineage: Bacteria > Pseudomonadati > Bacteroidota > Bacteroidia > Bacteroidales > Bacteroidaceae > Bacteroides > Bacteroides caccae. Next base: position 2,914,404 of record NZ_CP022412.2, read on the forward strand.
AAATTCCATGATGATATCGTTGAGAAGCAACGGCAGTTGCTTGTTGATGACCAATCCCATACTTCCTTCTTCCGTATGGTCAATCAGTAGAATTACAGATCTTCCAAACGTTACGTCGCGTAAAAAAGGTTCGGATATTAGAATCTTTCCTCTTGACGGCAACACATTATTTGATTGAATCTTAAATATGTCAGAGTCGATATTCATGCCACTAAAGTAAGAAAAAAAACGGAATAACAATCGTTCTTTCCGTTTTTTTTCATTTTAAGAGTAGCTTTTGTGAATATCTTCCGGTAAATATTTATACTACCGGGTGATTTTCGGCAAATAGTTTCATTCTTTCATCGAGTTGCGCATATTGGTGGTCTTTAATAAAAGAGGTACATGCGCGCAAGCCTTCCTGGTGACTTCCGGTTGTCACTAACGAAATAGCACTGACTCCATAATACATCAGTTCCTTAGCCAGCTCGCCGCTAGTCATTCCCGGATAGCCGATTGTGAAATAGAATCCGTCTGCAATAGGATCGCCCAGATCGTTATCATATACCAGATGAAAGCCATGACGAAGGAAGATTTCTTTCAATTTCTGCGCTCTTTCACCATATATTTTCACTTCATTCAGGAAGTTATATTGTCCTTCATTGGCCGCTTTCAGCATGGCAGCCATAGCAAATTGCGCCGAGTGGCTTGTTCCTGAAGAAAGGGCATAAAGTACGCGATGAATGAAAACTGTACCGAAAGTACCTCCGCCATAACGTTTCGTCAGTCCGGGATAACTCCGGTGATATAACTTATCAGATATACAACTTACACCGATACGCTGTCCGGCATAGCTGAATGCTTTTGAACCGGAAATTAGCAATACATAATTATCTGTATAATGTGCAACCGACGGCTGGAATGGTGCCTGATAAGGTTTGCTCAGATCCTGGCGGAAATCCATTGCGAAATAGGCCAGGTCTTCCAAAACAATCACATCATATTGTGTTGCCAATTCACCGATAATCCGCAGTTCTTCCTCTTTTAAGCAAATCCAACTGGGGTTATTCGGGTTCGAGTATATGATAGCGGATATATTTCCCTTCTTCAAAAAACTTTCCAGCTTCTCTTTCAGCTTATCACCGCGGTAATCATATACATCGAATGTTTCATATTTCTGTCCCATTACCACCAACTGCTGTTTTTGTACCGGGAATCCGGGGTCGATAAACAGAATGGTATCTTTCTTCTCGTCACATTGGCTACAAGTAAGGAATGAAGCAAATGTGCCTTGCATGGAGCCGGTGACAGGCACGCAACCTTCCGGACTTAAATCTACATTAATAAATGCCTTGATAAAGTTGGAAGCCTCTTTTTTCAGTTCCGGCAATCCGTTAATATCAGGATATAGACTGGCAATTCCATTCTGTAATGCCGCAATTTCAGCTTTTACGCCTACTGCAGAAGGAGGAAGTCCCGGAACACCCATTTCCATTTTGATAAATTCGACTCCCGATGCTGCTTCTGCTTTTGAAGCAATAGCTTTCACTTCACGAATGGTTGCTTTAGAAAAATCGACAATTTGAAACTCATTTATGGTTTCATCAATCAGATGTCGTTCAATTGGTGTATTTTTCATTCTATTTTCTATTTTATGTAATGCTTGCAAATGTACACGATAATTCTTAATAAACCCACTTTTTCAGAAAAAAGATACTGAAGCTATTGCAGGTTTCAAAAAAATATCTACCTTTGCATCCGCATTCGAGAGGGATGCAATATCTAAAAATGGTGCGTTAGTTCAGTTGGTTAGAATACATGCCTGTCACGCATGGGGTCACGGGTTCGAGTCCCGTACGCACCGCGAAAAATAATTAAGAAGAGATACTTAGCACTGATATTTGATATATTAGTGCTTTTTTTATGTTTTTACCTTCGCTCCATTTATTATATGGTGTACATAATGTGCGACCAATTATTATAATTCGTGCGACTAATCCATGTATAACATTTATGTATATTAGCTACTTGAACTCATAAATGTGACATATTGGCTATTTTTAAAATTGTTTTCTTTACTATTATTCTGGATTGAAATGTAATATCAATTGATTAAATATGTCAATAAACAGATGCTTAAAGCTAATCACTAAAGTTGTATAAAATGAAAAAGATTACTGATTCATTATTTGTTGTTATCATCGTATGTATCTTTTGATAACAACAGCTTATTACTTCTTCCTGCCGTCATATCCCCATTTTACATAAATAGCTCCCCAGGCAAATCCTGCTCCGAATGCTGTAAGAATTATATTATCTCCTTTTTTGAGTTTATTCTCGAAATCCCAAAGGCAGAGTGGGAGAGTACCGGCACTGGTGTTTCCGTATCGTTCAATATTGACAATGACCTTTTCGGAAGGTACTCCTAAGCGTTGCGTTACAGCGCTGATTATGCGTTGATTGGCCTGATGAGGAATCACCCAGTCAATATCATTTTTGTTAAGATGATTTCTTTCAATTACAGCTTCACAGGCATCGGACATATTGGCTACGGCATACTTGAATACAGTACGTCCTTCCTGATAGATATAATGCATTTGATTATCCAATGTATAATAGGAGGGGGGACATACAGAACCACCGGCTTTTATATGCAGGAAAGGTAATCCTTTGCCGTCTGTTCTCAATACGGCATCCATAATACCTAAATCTTCGGTTGTGGCTTCCAGCATGACGGCTGCCCCTCCATCACCAAAAATAGGACAAGTGGCGCGATCTGTATAATTGATGATTGATGACATCTTTTCGGCTCCTACAACTATAATTTTCTTATAGTTTCCCGAACGGATGAAATTAGCTCCTGTTTCCAGTGCATACAAAAAACCGCTGCATACGGCTTGCATATCGAACGCAAAAGCTCTTTTCAATCCCAGCCTTTCGCATAAAAGGGATGCAGTGGAAGGAAAACGATAATCAGGAGTGGTGGTAGCAACAATAACCAGATCAATATCGTCCGGATTCGTTCTGGTACGTTGTATCAACTGCTTCGCTGCTTTACGGGCTATATAGGAGGTCCCTAGTCCTTCATCCTTCAGGATACGTCTTTCTTTTATGCCAATACGCCCCATAATCCATTCGTCGGTGGTATCTACCATTTTAGAAATCTCATCATTGGTCAAAACATAATCGGGAACATATCCTCCGACTCCTGTAATTATTGCGTTAATTTTTTCCATTCGGCTTATCTTGGTTTTGTAAATTTTGAATAGGGTGGCTAATAAAATGTGATAAAAATGCGGGCACAAATATAGATAAAAGAGAATGAAATGCAATTATCGTCTGGAAAACACTTACCTTTTTAATCAATAAAAAGGAATATTTGACCTAATTTTAGCGAAAAGGAGGAGGGGTGTCTCTTGTTACTTAGAAGGGACATATTTTGCCAATCAACGAAATAGTACTCCTGTTATTACTATGGATTTATGATAAAAGTGTTTTGTTTTTCTTGTAAAGTTGGATATTTTGGAGTAAATTGCGCAATTATTTCAAATGTGTTTTTATAGGAGAATAACAGGTATGGATAATCATGTGGTAATAATGGCTGGTGGCATCGGTAGCCGCTTTTGGCCGATGAGCACGCCGGAATGTCCCAAACAATTTATAGATGTAATGGGATGTGGACGCTCATTGATTCAGTTGACGGCAGATCGGTTTGACGGTGTCTGTCCCAGAGAAAATATGTGGGTGGTAACTTCAGAAAAATATATAGATATTGTTCGGGAACAGTTGCCGGAAATTCCGGAAAGTAATATTCTGGCGGAACCTTGTGCGCGGAATACGGCCCCTTGTATTGCTTTTGCCTGTTGGAAGATAAAGAAAAAACATCCGAATGCTAATGTGGTGGTGACTCCTTCGGACGCATTGGTTATTGATACGGGAGAATTCCGTCGGGTGGTGGAGAAGGCTCTTCGTTTCACTGATGATAGCAGTGCCATTGTGACAATCGGTATCCGGCCGACCCGTGCGGAAACGGGATACGGTTATATTGCCGCCGCCGACCAGCTTCAAACTGATAAGGAGATATTTACAGTAGATGCATTTAAGGAAAAACCGGACAAAGAAACGGCCGAGAAATATCTGTTGGAAGGCAATTACTTTTGGAATGCAGGAATCTTTGTATGGAATGTGCGTACTATTACTTCCGTGATGCGTGTATATGCTCCGGGGATAGCACAGATTTTTGATCGTATTTTCCCGGATTTCTATACTGAAAAAGAAAATGAATCAATCAAGAAGCTGTTTCCGACCTGTGAAAGTATTTCTATTGACTATGCAGTAATGGAGAAGGCACAGGAGATCTATGTGCTTCCTGCTTCTTTCGGCTGGTCGGATTTAGGGACATGGGGAGCCCTCCGTGGACTATTGCCACAGGATAAATCGGGCAATGCTATGGTGGGAACTGATATTCGTTTGTATGAAAGCAAGAATTGTATTGTTCATACCAGTGAAGAAAAGCACGTGGTAATACAAGGATTGGACGGATATATTATTGCCGAAAAAGATGATACGCTGCTGATTTGTAAATTGGAAGAAGAACAGAGAATCAAAGAGTTTTCAAAATAAGAACTCATTCCGATTTCTGATATTCTTGTGGCGTCATTCCTGTCATTCGCTTGAAAAACTTACAGAAAAAAGAAGGATTAGGGAAGTTCAATTCATCAGAAATTTGATAGACAAGCAGGTTGCTATGTTTTAGCAATACTTTAGCTTCTAGTATAATGGACTGGTTTATCCAGTCCATTACTGTTTGTTGGCTGGTCTGCCGGATGAGGGTGTTCAGGTAACGGGGGGTGAGGCATAACTTGTCTGCGTAAAAGCCGACATTGCGTTCTGTCTTGCTATAAGAGTTGACTAGAGAAATAAATTGCTGGAAAATACTCTCTTGATGTGTCAAACGCTCTCCTTTCATTTGATTATAGTGTTTAGCTATATATTCTATATTGTATAAAAGGCTGGCGATAAGATGTCGTATAGCTTCCCGGCGGAAAGGAGGTTCTTGCAGAATGCTCCAGATTAAACTGAAATACTTCTCTAGTTGTATATGTTCCTGCGGAGTTAATGATAACAGAATGTTTCTTTGATGATGTAAGAGATAGGTGAAAAAATCTTCTTTCTCGGAGATAGGGAGGAAGTTGTTATTTATGGCTATCATTTGCATATCGAAATCAGGAGAGACTTCTATGACCTGAATAATAGAGGTGGGAGTCATTAATGATAGGTTTCCTGCTTGCAGATTATGTTCTATCAGATTAATAGAAACACGTGCAACGCCTTGTTTGACCAGTGCGATACGACCTTCTTTTATACGATACGGCTGTCCGAACGCGAAAAGACTCGGTTCCATTTTAATGAAGCTGTTGACGAATCCGAACTCAGAGGAAATAAAACGAAATTCGTTATGACGAACAATTTTGTAGTTCTCCAACATTTTAAGTCCCAAGTCTAACGGTGCTTTCTTCTGTTCCATTCTTTTTTTTCTTTTCCTGCAAAGGTAATAAAAAGATATTTCTTAATTCTTTTTTTCTGATTTATCGAACTATTGGAACATATTTACCAACTCATAGAGAGTGACTGTATATTTGAAACCTCTTATCTTTGTCTTTCGAAAAACTAATAGAAAAAGATGCGTATGAAAAGAATGGTTTTCAGTCTCTCCTTTTTATTGTTTGTATCGGGGATGTATGCGCAAATCACGTTGGAGGAATGTCAACGAAAGACGCAGGAAAATTATCCGTTGGTACATCAATATGGATTGGTGGAGAAGACAAAGGAATATAATCTGGAGAATGCGGCCAAAGGTTATCTGCCTCAGTTTGCTCTTTCGGCCAAGGCTTCTTATCAAAGTGATGTGACGGAATTGCCGGTGAAGATTCCCGGTGTGGAACTAAAGAGATTGCCTAAAGACCAATATCAGGTAATGCTGGAACTGCAACAGAAAATCTGGGACGGTGGAGGAATCCGGATGCAGAAGAAACAGACGATAGCGGAGGCTGACGTGGAGAAAGAGAAGCTGAACGTGGATATGTATTCGTTGAATAGCCGGGTAAATGATCTTTATTTCGGGATACTTTTACTGGATGAGCAGTTGCGGCAGAATGCTTTGTTGCAGGATGAGTTGGGACGGAATTATCGTCAGATCACCGCCTATGTGGAAAATGGAATTGCTAATCAGGCTGATCTGGACGCTGTGAAGGTGGAGCAGTTGAACACGCAGCAGAAAAGAGTGGAACTTGCCTCCTTGCGCGTTGCGTATCTGGAGATGCTTTCCATATTGATAGGCGAGGAATTATCTCAGGAAACACAACTGGAGAAACCGGTTCCGCAAAATGATGTTTCGGCAGTCAGCGACATCCGCCGGCCGGAACTGTCGTTGTTTGATGCGCAGGGTGCAGGGTTGCAGATACAGGAGAAAGCATTGAATGTACGCCACTTGCCACAGTTTGGATTATATGTGCAAGGTGCTTATGGGAATCCGGGATTGAATATGCTGAAGAATGAGTTCTCTCCTTATTATATAGCCGGTGTCCGACTCTCGTGGAATTTCGGGAGTCTGTATACACTGAAGAATGACCGGCAGGTGATTGAGAACAAACGTCGGCAACTGAATAATAACCGTGATGTGTTTCTTTTTAATACGCGTCTGGAAATGACGCAGCAGGATCAGGCAATTCGTTCATTGGAGAAACAGATGAAGGATGATGACGAGATTATCCGCTTGCGTACCAACATTCGGAAATCGGCGGAAGCCAAAGTGGCGAACGGTACTTTGACGGTGACTGAGATGCTTCGGGAACTGACGAATGAAAGTTTGGCACGCCAGACGAAAGCGATGCACGAAATCCAGCGGTTGAAAGGTATCTATCAATTGAAATATACTACAAACCATTAATTAGATTTTCTTCGGATATGAAACGAATGATAAAAATAGGAATAGGAGGGATAGCATTGACAATGCTATCTGCCTGCGGAAATGGAACGCCTGACTATGATGCGACAGGCACGTTTGAAGCAACGGAAGTTATAGTTTCCGCTGAAGCTGCCGGCAAATTGTTGAATTTGGATATTGAGGAAGGGAAGCGGTTGCAGACTGGAGAGGAAATCGGCCTGGTGGATACGCTTCAGTTGTACTTGAAAAAACTACAACTGGAGGCTAACATGAAATCGGTGGAAAGCCAGCGTCCGGATTTAGCCAAACAAATTGCTGCTACCAAACAGCAGATTGCTACGGCTGAGCGGGAGAAAAAGAGAGTGGAGAATTTGCTTACGGCAGGAGCGGCAAACCAGAAACAATTGGATGACTGGGATGCGCAGGTTAAACTGCTTGAACGACAGCTTGCAGCTCAAGAATCATCGTTGCTGAATAGCACGAATAGTTTGACGGAGCAGGGAAACTCCGTTGCCATACAAGTGGCACAAGTGAAAGACCAATTGAATAAGTGTCATATTCAGTCGCCGATTGAAGGCACGGTATTAGCGAAATATGCAGAAGCCGGTGAACTGGCGGCTGTTGGCAAACCTCTGTTTAAGGTGGCCGAAATAGGTCGTATGTATCTGCGGGCTTACATCACTTCGGAGCAGCTATCACAAGTGAAACTGGGTGATAAGGTGACGGTATATTCCGATTATGGAAATTCGGAGCAGAAGGCTTATACGGGTGTAATTACGTGGATTTCCGAACGGTCGGAATTTACACCCAAAACCATTCTGACGAAGAACGAACGTGCCAATCTGGTGTATGCGGTAAAGATTGCCGTGGAAAGTGACGGAGCGTTGAAAATAGGTATGTATGGCGGAGTCAAGTTTTGATGACGAAGAACCGGAAAGATGAGAAAAGGAGAACCTATAGTCGTTGTAAAGTATGTAAGTAAGAGCTACGGAAAAGTGGAAGCTCTGAAAGAGGTTTCTCTTGTTGTAGAGCAGGGGGAAATCTTCGGGCTTATTGGTCCCGATGGTGCGGGCAAGAGTACGTTGTTCCGCATCTTGACGACCCTGTTGCTTGCAGATAAAGGCTCGGCAACTGTCGGAGGGCTGAATGTGGTGGAAGACTATGAACTGATTCGTACCAAAGTGGGGTATATGCCCGGTCGTTTTTCTTTGTACCAGGATCTTTCGGTAGAAGAGAATCTGGAGTTTTTTGCTACCGTATTCCATACGACGATTCAAGAGAATTATGCTTTGATTAAAGATATTTATCAACAGATAGAGCCTTTTAAGAAGCGGAGAGCGGGAGCTTTGTCGGGAGGTATGAAGCAGAAACTTGCATTAAGTTGTGCGCTGATTCACAAACCCGATATTTTGTTCTTGGATGAACCTACCACAGGAGTTGATCCGGTGTCTCGTAAAGAGTTCTGGCAGATGTTGCGAAACTTACGGGAACAGGGCATTACGATTATTGTTTCGACTCCTATTATGGATGAAGCCCGCCAGTGCGACCGGATAGCTTTTATCAATCATGGAGAGATTCATGGAATTGATACTCCCGAACGGATTTTACAGGAATTTGCTTCCATTCTTTGTCCGCCTTCGTTGGAACGGGAAGAAGTACAACATACAATGGCTCCTGTTATTGAAGTAGAACAACTGACAAAATGTTTCGGCAATTTCACTGCGGTCGACCATATTTCTTTTCAAGTGAACCGTGGAGAAATTTTCGGTTTCCTGGGAGCAAACGGAGCAGGAAAGACGACTGCAATGCGTATGTTATGCGGACTAAGCAAGCCGACGTCCGGGGTAGGGAAAGTCGCCGGATTTGATATATCCCGGGAAGCGGAACAAGTGAAAAAGCATATTGGCTATATGAGCCAAAAATTCTCTCTATATGAGGATTTGAAGGTTTGGGAGAACATTCGCCTGTTTGCGGGGATTTATGGGATGAAGGAAAAAGATATAGAACAGAAGACTGATGAACTGCTGGAACGCTTGGGATTTTCTGCCGAGCGGAACACGTTGGTTAAAAGCCTTCCTTTGGGCTGGAAACAGAAGCTGGCTTTTTCGGTCTCTATTTTCCATGAGCCGAGAATTGTCTTTCTGGATGAACCTACGGGCGGGGTTGACCCTGCTACGCGCCGGCAGTTCTGGGAACTGATCTATCAGGCAGCCGACCGGGGAATTACTGTATTTGTAACTACGCATTATATGGATGAGGCTGAATATTGTAACCGGATTTCCATTATGGTGGACGGGCAGATCAAGGCTCTTGACACACCGGCCCGTCTGAAGCAGCAGTTCGGAGCAGATACAATGGATGATGTTTTCCAACAATTGGCCCGCCATGCGGTACGTAAAGCAGATTGATTATGAAACAGTTTATAGCTTTCGTAAAGAAGGAGTTTTACCATATTTTCCGGGATCGGCGTACGATGCTGATTCTGTTGGGAATGCCTGTCGTGCAGATTATCCTATTCGGCTTCGCTATCAGTACGGAGGTAAAAAATGTCCGGCTTGCTGTTCTCGATCCCTCTAATGATGTGGTGACACGGAAAATCATTGATCGGCTGGATGCTAGTGAGTATTTCACTGTCACCAGGCGTTTTCATTCTCCGCGGGAAATGGAGGCTGCCTTCTTGAAAAATAAAATAGATATGGTGGTTGTCTTTAACGAACATTTTGCCGACGGACTTTATTGCGGTGACGCACGTGTCCAGTTGATTGTGGATGCAACAGACCCTAATATGTCGACCTCGCAAATCAACTATGCTACGGGCATTGTGTCTGCGGTAGGACAGGAGATGATATCTCCGGGCATATCGTCGTCGGCTCGTCTGACTCCGGACATAAAGTTACTGTATAACCCGCAAATGAAGAGCGCCTATAACTTTGTTCCGGGAGTAATGGGATTGATTTTGATGTTGATTTGCGCAATGATGACTTCTATCTCTATTGTCCGTGAGAAGGAAACAGGCACAATGGAAGTCTTGTTGGTATCGCCTGTCAAACCGCTGTTTATCATTCTGGCGAAGGCAGTTCCTTATTTTGTATTGTCGTTTGTCAATTTGGTGACGATTCTGTTGCTTTCTGTATTTGTACTGGATGTACCGGTAGTGGGCAGCCTGTTTTGGTTGGTGGTGGTGTCTTTGCTGTTTATTTTTGTCTCGTTGTCGTTGGGATTGCTGATTTCATCGGTAACACGTACACAAGTGGCGGCTATGCTGGCTTCCGGCATGATTCTGATGATGCCTACCATGGTGTTGTCCGGTATGATTTTCCCTGTGGAGAGTATGCCGTTGATTCTTCAGTTGATATCGGATATTATTCCGGCCCGCTGGTATATCCAGGCTGTACGTAAACTGATGATTGAAGGAGTATCGGTTGTACTGGTATTTAAGGAGATTGGCATTTTGTTGTTAATGGCAACCGTGCTCATCACTGTCAGCATTAAGAAGTTTAAATATCGATTGGAGTAACGGTTATGATAAAGTTTCTGATAGAAAAAGAGTTTAAACAGTTGCTTCGCAACTCGTTTCTACCGAAGTTGATTCTTATTTTTCCTTGTATGATTATGCTGTTGATGCCTTGGGCGGTGAATATGGAGATAAAGAATATTCGGTTGAATATAGTTGACAATGACCATTCTGCAGTTTCGCAACGATTGGTGAATAAGATTGCCGCTTCTACTTATTTCCATTTAACGGAGGTCCCGGCTTCGTATGAAGAAGGATTACGGAATATTGAACTGGGTACGGCGGATATTGTCATGGAGATTCCTAGGCATTTGGAGCGTGACTGGATGAATGGGAGAGATGCGCACGTATTAGTAGCCGCCAACTCGGTGAATGGAACAAAAGGCGGATTAGGCAGTTCTTATCTGACCGCTATTATTAATGGTTATGCGTCCGAATTACGCTCGGAACGTCCGGAGGCTGTTTCTGTATCCGAAATCATTCCTTCTATCCGTATTGATACGCAAGGGCTGTTTAACCCGAATCTGAATTATAAGCTCTATATGATTCCGGCATTAATGGCAATGCTGTTGACATTGATTTGTGGTTTTCTGCCGGCTTTGAATGTGGTCAGTGAGAAAGAAGTCGGGACCATTGAACAGATAAATGTTACTCCTGTACCTAAATTTACTTTTATTCTTGCTAAACTTTTGCCTTACTGGATTGTAGGTTTTATTGTGTTGACATTATGTTTTGTGTTGGCTTGGCTGCTTTATGGGATAGTACCTGTGGGGCATTTTAGTATGATCTATCTCTTGGTGATTTTTTTTGTATTGGTGATGTCCGGTTTTGGGTTGGTTATATCCAACTATTCAGCGACGATGCAGCAATCTATGTTTGTGATGTTCTTTTTCATGTTGATTCTGATGTTGATGAGCGGACTGTTTACACCGGTTAGCAGTATGCCGGAATGGGCGCAGGCTATCACTGTATTCAATCCTTTAAAATATTTTATAGAGGCGATGCGTATGGTATATCTGAAAGGAAGCGGCTTGGTCGATTTATTGCCGGAGATAGGCATTCTGTCTCTTTTTGCTGTATTCTTCAATAGTTGGGCGGTGATTAGCTATAGGAAAAGCCGGTAAACGGTAGGTTGAATTTGTTTCAAAGCATGAAACACATTGTTTCAAGTAGGGTTGAAACAATGTGTTCCAAATCCGTTTGAAACTCTTTGCATAAACTGTGCTTCCCTTTTAAACCAGTTTGAATCTTAATCGTAGAGTTTGTCTTGCTTCGTCATAATCATAGCTAATGATTTTGAAAATGCCCACTTCGGAGGTATGGGAGACGTGTGCCCCGATACAAGCGCAAGCGTCATAATCTCCTATACGTATGATGCGAAGTGTTTCGCTGGCATCTTTCGGCAACTTGCTAAGATCTACAATATTTTTTGCCTGTTCGTGTGTCATGAATTCAATTGTTACGGGCAAGTTCTGGTTGATTACTTCGTTCACCTTATTTTCGATCGCTTGAATTTGTTCCGCTGTCGGAGAAGAGGAAAGAATATAGTCACATTTACTTTTTTTCCTTTCTATATGGGCATTACGTGAGCGTGGACAACCGAATGTCTTCACCATAGTGGCATTCAATAAATGCTCCGCAGTGTGCATAGGAGGATACTCCTGTTTGTTGTGGTCGTTGAGTTGAATTTGTTGTTCCATAATTGTTTTTATTTTCCGATAATAATCTTGTCTCCTAAAAAATGAGGTTGTTTGTTTATTGCCAAGTCAATAAACATCTTGACTCTTGCAAATAATTCTCGAATATTAGTTTTCAGTCCTGAATAAGCATTCACGTCTTTGGCGTTGTAACCGATAGCGTTTATTCCATTCTTTTCTGCTAAATAAATAGCTCGTTCATTGTGAAAACGTTGAGAAATAATTGTTAGTCGGCTTTGTCCGAACACTTCTTTGGCACGAACAACGGAATCGAGTGTGCGAAATCCTGCATAATCCAGATAAATGTATTTTTCCGGGACTCCTCTTTGCATAAGTGCTTTCTTCATCTCTTCCGGTTCATTATAATTTTCTTTACGATTGTCGCCACTGATAAGGATATAATTTATCTTTCCGGCTTTGTATAATTCAAGAGTTGCAAAAATACGGTAGTCAAAATATAAATTGTTATTCCCGTTTTTTAGTTTGGGAGAAGTACCAAGCAATAGCCCTACATTGTTTTTAGGTGTTTCTGTAATTTCAGTATATAATTTTTGAGATGCATTCTTCTTGATTCGCCGGTTGCATATAATAATGCTAATTACACATAGAATGGTTATTATTAAAGTGATATAGAGTAATTTTCGTTTCATTTTCCTTTTATATGAATAGTGTACAAAAATACGACTCTTTTTCAGGAAATCAAATGTATGGACATAAAAAAAGGAGCAACGCCTTGCTCCAACCTTTGTTAACCTTAAATCTAATACTATGAAAAACACACTGCAAAGATACGTTGTTTTGCCATATCTGCAAATTAACAGCAGATAAAAGGTGTTTTTATAACACTAATTAAAAAATGGATGTTTGTATTATAGACTTGTTAAGAATTTATAGCCCTTAATACCCAGAATATAGTATGTGGAGAATGAGGAAAGTTTATCCCCATTTCTCCTTCATAAGGTCTTCCAGTTTCAATAATTCATCGCGATATTGTGCAGCTTCGATAAATTCCAGTTTCTTGGCTGCCTCTTGCATTAGTTTGCGGGTACGTTCGATGCTCTTTTCCATTTGCGCTTTGCTCATATACTGTACCACCGGATCTGCTGCAATATTCGGAGTAGAAGGTTCAACATAAGCGTGCTTTTCTTTCAGCAGTTCTTCTGTTTCCGAGTTTGCATTTCCGAATACTGATAGATTTCGAGCCTTTTTAATCTGTTGGGGAGTGATTCCGTTTGCTTCATTGTAAGCCAACTGTTTTTCGCGGCGGCGGTTAGTCTCGTCAATGGTGAGTTTCATACTGTCCGTCATTCTGTCGGCATACATGATAACTTTTCCATTGACATTACGGGCAGCACGTCCGGCGGTCTGTGTCAGGGAACGGTGTGAACGGAGGAATCCTTCCTTATCCGCATCAAGGATAGCAACAAGTGATACTTCTGGAAGGTCAAGCCCCTCACGAAGCAGGTTGACACCAATCAGTACATCGTATATACCTTGCCGGAGATCATCCATAATCTTCACACGCTCCAAAGTGTCGACATCACTGTGGATATAATTGCATCTTACATTATTATTAAGGAGATATTCGGTCAGTTCTTCAGCCATACGTTTGGTGAGAGTAGTGACAAGCACACGTTCGCTTTTTTCGATACGAAGCTGGATTTCTTCCATTAAATCATCAATTTGATTCAGGCTCGGCCGGACTTCAATGATAGGATCAAGCAGGCCGGTGGGACGAATCACTTGTTCTACGACAATACCTTCAGACTGAATCAATTCATATTCTGCCGGAGTGGCACTGACATAGATCACCTGCTTTGCCATTTCTGCAAACTCTTCAAATTTTAACGGACGGTTGTCCATGGCTGCGGGCAAACGGAAGCCATATTCTACAAGATTGATTTTACGGGCACGGTCTCCTCCGTACATGGCACGGATTTGTGGTACGCTAACATGGCTTTCGTCAATAACAATCAAGAAATCGTCCGGGAAGAAATCGAGCAGGCAGTATGGACGAGTACCGGCAGCCCGACCGTCGAAGTAACGTGAATAGTTCTCTATCCCGGAGCAGTGTCCCAACTCCCGGATCATTTCCATATCATAAGTAACCCGTTCATAGAGCCGTTTGGCCTCGTATTCTTTGCCGATTGATTCAAAGAAGGCAACCTGTTTGGTCAGATCATCTTCTATTTCATGAATGGCACGGAGAGTCGCCTCCTTGGTAGTCATGAACAGATTTGCCGGATAAATCTTGTAAGCTTCGAAAGGAGCAATGGTGACTCCGGTCACTGGGTCTACCTCTTCTATACCGTCAATTTCGTCACCCCAGAAAGTGACACGGAGCAGATTGTCCGTATAGGCCAGATAAATATCTACTGTATCTCCCTTGACACGGAAATTCCCACGGTTTAGGTCAATGTCGTTGCGTACATATAAACTATCTACTAGCCGGCGGAGGAATACGTTGCGGTCGAGCATACGTCCCCGTTCGATTTCTATGACATTTTTATAGAAGTCCGAAGGATTTCCCATGCCATAGATACAAGAAACGGAAGACACCACGACCACATCCTTTCGTCCGGAGAGTAGGGCAGAAGTGGCAGCAAGACGGAGTTTGTCAATTTCGTCATTGATAGCAAGGTCTTTTTCTATATAAGTATCACTGTTGGGTAGATAGGCCTCCGGCTGATAATAGTCATAGTAAGAAACATAGTATTCTACCGCATTATTCGGAAAAAATCCCTTAAACTCGCTGTATAACTGTGCAGCCAGCGTCTTGTTATGGCTTAGAATCAACGTCGGCTTGTTGATGTTAGCAATAACGTTGGCGATAGTGAATGTCTTTCCCGAACCGGTAACTCCTAATAAAGTCTGTGCAGGAAGTCCCTGGATTACTCCGTCTGTTAGTTGGGCAATCGCTTCCGGTTGGTCTCCGGTGGGTTTGTAGGCTGATGTTAATTCAAAATTCATAGTTAAATCCTAAAAAGTGGAGCAATATTCGGTAAAATAATCGAGATAACAAATCATTTTTCCAAATAAATCCTTTACTTTGCAACATATTAATATCAAAAAACAGATTCATACAACTAGTAATACCAGAAACACATGATTTGGAATGAGAGCATTGAGTGTATGGACCGCGAAAGTCTTCGCAAGATTCAAAGCATACGACTCAAGAAAATTGTAGATTACGTTTATCACAACACCCCCTTCTATCGGAAGAAAATGCAGGAAATGGGTATCACGCCCGATGACATCAACAGTATTGATGATATTGTGAAACTGCCGTTTACCACAAAACATGATTTAAGAGATAACTATCCGTTCGGACTTTGTGCCGTGCCGATGAGTCAGATTGTGCGTATTCATGCGTCTTCCGGTACTACCGGAAAACCGACCGTTGTCGGATATACCCGTAAGGACTTGTCTTCATGGGCAGAATGTATCTCACGTGCTTTTACTGCTTATGGTGCCGGCCGTTCGGATATTTTCCAGGTGTCTTATGGATACGGACTTTTTACAGGTGGATTGGGAGCACATGCCGGTGCAGAAAATATCGGAGCATCCGTGATTCCGATGTCCAGCGGTAATACGGAGAAACAAATCACACTGATGCATGATTTCGGTTCAACGGTGCTTTGTTGTACTCCTTCTTATGCACTTTATCTGGCTGATGCGATCAAAGACTCCGGTTTACCCCGCGAAGAATTCAAGTTGAAAGTCGGTGCTTTTGGTGCAGAACCCTGGACGGAGCAAATGCGCCATGAAATTGAAGAAAAACTGGGTATCAAGGCTTATGATATTTATGGCTTGAGTGAGATTGCCGGACCGGGTGTGGGGTACGAATGTGAATGCCAACACGGCACTCACTTGAATGAAGACCATTATTTTCCGGAAATTATTGATCCCAATACCCTGCAACCTGTTGAACCCGGGCAAACGGGTGAACTGGTATTTACTCATTTGACAAAAGAAGGGATGCCACTATTACGTTACCGTACTCGTGACTTAACTGCCTTGCATTATGACACATGTTCCTGTGGTCGTACGTTGGTACGTATGGATCGTATCTTGGGACGTAGTGATGATATGCTGATTATTCGTGGGGTGAATGTCTTCCCGACACAGATCGAATCTGTTATTCTTGAAATGGCAGAATTTGAACCGCATTACCTGTTAATAGTAGGCCGTGAAAATAATACCGATACCATGGAACTCCAGGTGGAAGTACGTCCGGATTTTTATTCGGACGAAATCAACCGGATGTTGGCATTGAAGAAGAAATTGGCAGGACGTTTGCAAAGTGTACTCGGATTGGGTGTTAATGTGAAACTGGTAGAACCACGTAGTATTGAACGTAGCGTGGGTAAAGCGAAACGAGTGATTGATAACAGAAAACTGTAAACCTAATACTTAAATAATTATGGTAGCAAAACAACTTTCTATCTTTTTGGAAAACAAGTCAGGTCGTTTGACGGAAGTGACTGAAGTGCTGGCAAAAGAAAATATCAACCTTTCTGCCTTGTGCATCGCCGAAAATGCTGATTTTGGCATTCTGCGTGGAATTGTATCCGATCCGGATAGAGCATACAAAGCCTTAAAAGACAATCATTTTGCAGTGAATGTGACTGATGTGGTCGGCATTAGCTGTCCGAACGTACCCGGAGCTTTGGCAAAGGTACTGGGATATTTGTCTGCTGAAGGAGTGTTTATTGAATATATGTACTCATTTGCTAACAACAATATTGCAAATGTGGTGATTCGCCCCAGCAATCTGGATAAATGCATCGAAGTGCTGAAAGAAAAGAAAGTCGACCTGTTGGCGGCAAGCGATTTGTATAAATTGTAGTATTATAGCTGAAATGTAGACAGTAGAAAATGAATTGTAAATAATATGCGGTGAATAGGTTGCGCTTTTAAGTGATGTGCAGTTTATTCACCGTATATTGTTTCCGGTTCGCCGTTATTTTCTCCCCTTTTGTCGATGTTTAACGCCTTTTATGTATTAAAAAACATAGATTAATTGCTAAATTCCCAGCGAATAAGTAACTTTGCGCATTATTTTTAAATAGGATGAAGAAAAATATCATTATAACTTTGCTTGCGGCAGCCACTCTGACATCATGTGGAGAGTATAATAAATTGCTGAAAAGCACCGATTACGAATACAAGTACGAAGCCGCCAAAAACTATTTTGCGAAAGGGCAGTATAACCGCTCAGCTACTTTGCTGAACGAGTTAATAACCATTCTTAAAGGAACCGATAAAGCGGAAGAATCCTTGTATATGTTGGGTATGAGCTATTATAATCAGAAAGATTATCAGACAGCAGCCCAGACATTTATCACCTATTTTAATACATATCCGCGTGGCACATTTACCGAATTGGCACGTTTCCATGCAGGTAAGGCCTTGTTCTTGGATACTCCGGAACCACGTCTGGACCAATCGAGTACTTATCAGGCTATCCAACAATTACAGATGTTCATGGAATACTTTCCGAATAGTGTCAAGAAGCAGGAAGCTCAGGATATGATTTTTGCTTTGCAGGATAAGCTGGTGTTGAAAGAACTTTATTCGGCAAAACTATATTATAATTTGGGTAATTATATGGGTAATAATTATGAGTCTTGTGTAATCACGGCTCAGAATGCACTGAAAGATTATCCTTATACCGATTATCGCGAAGAACTTTCTATATTAATTCTGCGTGCAAGATACGAAATGGCTATTTATAGCGTGGAAGATAAAAAGGCGGATCGTTATCGTGAAACTGTTGATGAGTATTATGCTTTTAAGAATGAGTTTCCGGAAAGCAAGTACTTGAAAGAGGCTGAGAAAATATTTAATGAATCACAAAAAGTAATTAAAGACTAAATTTAAATAGATTTATGGACTACAAAAAAACGAATGCTCCTGCTACAACGGTAACCCGTGACATGATGGAACTCTGTGCCGATACAGGAAATGTTTATGAAACTGTTGCTATTATTGGTAAGCGTGCTAACCAGATCAGCGTGGAAATCAAGAACGACCTTTCTAAGAAATTGGCAGAGTTTGCTTCTTACAATGATAACTTGGAAGAAGTATTTGAGAATAGAGAGCAAATCGAAATTTCTCGTTATTATGAGAAGTTGCCGAAACCGGACTTGATTGCTACGCAAGAATACATCGAAGGGAAAATATATTATAGAAATCCGGCAAAGGAAAAGGAAAAACTTCAGTAATTTATTTTCTGACGAAAGAATTGATAGTCAAGTAGTAAGCGGGAAAGTAATTCCTATTCCTTATTGCTTGGCTATTATTGTTTAACTTAACTACTATTAGAATACTTATGATTCAACGAATTCAAACAGTTTATTTACTGATTGTTACAGGGTTGCTTATTACGGCAATGTGTTTGCCAATGGGATATTTTACTGATACAATGGGCGAACATCCCTTCAAAGCTTTAGGAATGGATGTAAATGGTGCTTTTCAATCTACATGGGGATTGTTTGGCATATTGATGCTTAGCACTATAGTTGCTTTTGCTACTATCTTTTTATATAAGAATCGTATGTTGCAGATTCGTATGTCTATTTTCAATAGCTTGCTGCTGGTAGGATATTATATTGCTTTCTTTGCTTTTTATTTTGCATTGAAAAACGATGAGAATCTTTTCCGTATCGGTTGGGCGCTTTGTTTACCCCTTGTTTCTATCATTCTGAATATACTGGCTATCCGTTCTATAGGACGTGATGAAGTTATGGTTAAAGCTGCCGATAGATTGAGATAATCGTCAGAAATAAGAATATAATATAAAATGGCCACTGTTTCAGCAATGAACTAGTGGCCATTTTTATAATCTGATGAGAGATTATTTATTTCTTCAAATCAAAAAGATAGGTGAGTTTTACAGTGATTGTGCCATGCGCTGCGCGGGCGAAATAATCTTTTTTTGTTGTACTGTAGAAGTCGGATAAGGCAAAATAATAACGACCTTCTACCAAAAAACTGCCGGCTTTTTTCGTTCTTAGTTCCACGCCGCCACCGCCAGTGATACCATAATCGAATTTATTCTGGATCTTAACTCCATATATCGCTTTCTGGGTGTTCGACAACGTATTCATATCTATGCCCTCTATTGTTTCCGATTCACCGATCAGAAAACCGATTTGAGGACCTGCATGAACAAAGAACTGCAAACCTCTTTCTCGTCCGAAAGCAAGATGCGCAAGAAAAGGGATATCGACATAGGTCATCTTGCGGGTATATGTCTTGCCGGGTACTTTAATCGTTTGCCCGTTTTCATCTTCCATTTCAAATAACTCATCCCAGCCTCGTTGTGAGATATTAAGTTCTACTTGTGCGCCACAGATCATGGCAAAATACTTTTCGGAAATATAACGTGCCGTCAATCCTCCGGTAATTCCCATAAGGCTGTTTTGCTTAATAGTAGGAGTGAAGGAAGCGCTGTTCAGGTTGACACCTCCATTGACACCAACAGAGAAGTTACTTCGTGGCTCTCCGATCTGTGCAGTAGCAGGAAAAACAAGTCCTGTAAGCAGGAGTGTTGCGAGCAAAAATGTCTTTATCTTTATCATTTTCGTATTATTCGAAATCAAGTTTTACTAATTCAAAGTTCTTAGTGAAACGTATGAAGAACACCTTTTTATTAATAAATCCTCCCCAGTTGTTTACACGCTCGAATTTGAAACCGGTCTGGATAGGAGTAAGGTTCATCTTGGACAGGTTATTTTCCAGTTCCGAGCCATAGCGTGACAATCCTTTCAGGAAGAAGAAACCTGTATCGAAACCAAGCATTGCATAGTTGGGATATTTGCTGGCTAAATCTTTGCTGTACCATTTGTGGTAGGCATTAGTAAATTGCACGGCAGCCGGGAACAAAGTATTTGTATAAAATGAGGAGTAGAAATATACATCTAGTTCAAAGAAACTTTCCAGGTGATCTTTTGTGTTAGTCTGCCATTCCGGATAACCGAATAAATGAATGTTGGGACCCGGATTATCTCTGACTAACAGGGTTAACTGTGGAAGTATCTTGATTAATAATACATTTTTACCGGATGTCGGAATAAAGATATTTTCTTTATCGTTGCGTAGTGCTGCTTTCAGCGTTTCTTTAGTTGCGCTTTCGTCTACAGTCCGCATGGAAATGCCTTTGCTTTTCAATTCCTGCTTCAACCCACTGATGAAGTCAGCTTTTTCTTTGTCCGGATTTGCCGATTCAATAAAAATAACATGAGAATTGGGGAATTGGCGAGTGAAATGCTCGTATACTTCAGAATATAAATATGATTGTGGAGTATTAATCTGATAAACGGCAGGATTGTTGAATACTTCTTCGCCTTTTTGTGAGAAAGGAATCACTAGACGAATACCATTCTTTTCCGCAAAATCAGATAACGGTTTAATTTGACTTTGATGCATCGGGCCGAAGATGACATTCATTTCTTTCATCTCTTTTTTAGCCAGAATTGTGTTCAACGTGGAAACTTCTTTACCGCAATCGTATACATACAAATCAAGAGAAGTACCCGTACGTTTCAAACTATCAACTGCCATTAAAAAACCTTCATAATATTCTACCATACGTTTGTCTTCCTGGAAAGGCAGTAACAGAGCGGCTTTAATAGTCGAGATATTCTTCGGAGTTTCTTTACTCTTACGGAAAAGTTCGCTGTTGCTGGGAGGAACCGCATATAGATCTTCCTTGGGTGTAGGTTGCACTGGTGTTGCAGAAGGATAAGGGATACAGAGTAGTTGTCCTTTTTTCATTCCCTTTTTCAGTTCGGGATTAGCGTTGATTAATTCTTGTTCGCTGATTCCATATTCGCGGCTCACGCTAAATATAGTCTCTTTGCGTTTAACCTTGTGCATCTCTTTACATCTGGCTACTACCGGACCTTGGATCGCAGGTTGTGTCACCGAAGTCTGCACCGTATTGGTTGGTTCTTTTTCCAACGGGATGAGAATTACCTGTCCGATGCGAAAATTCTCAGCGCTTAACCCGGGATTTGCTTCACAGATTGCCTTGGCGGATACGTTATACATTGTAGTCAGTTTATATAAAGTCTCTCCGGCTTGAATCGTATGGAATGTTTCCCCTTTCTGAGTATCCTTTCCTTTGGGAATTTTAATAGTCTGTCCGGCATAAATCTTCTCATCGCAACCGGGATTCAAGCGGATGATGTCAGATGTAGTGACATTGTACATCTTGGAGATAGAGTATAAACTTTGTCCTTTTTCGATAGTATGCAAGAAAAATGATTGATTTTCTTGGGCATAACTGATAGCGTATGAAGCGCTTATAAAAAGCAAAAATAAGAATAATCGGTTTATCGGTTTCATCAAATTATAACTATTAGTTCTTGAAATCAAGGAACAAAGGTACAAATAATGCCCTATATCTTCATAAGATTTGAGTTAAGAAAATAATATTGTGCTTTTTTAGGAGCATATTTCGGGCGGAAACATTAATTTTGCAACATTTATGGAAGAATATGAATATGCAGGAAACAGAATATATTAATGTGTATGGTGCGCGCGTACATAATTTGAAGGATATTGATGCCGAGATTCCCCGTAATAGCTTGACTGTGATTACCGGATTGAGTGGTAGTGGAAAATCTTCTTTGGCGTTTGATACGATATTTGCAGAAGGACAGCGTCGCTATATTGAAACCTTTTCAGCGTATGCCCGCAACTTTTTGGGTAATCTGGAGCGTCCGGATGTTGATAAAATAACCGGTTTGAGCCCGGTGATCTCTATTGAACAGAAAACGACGAATAAAAATCCGCGTTCTACGGTAGGAACTACTACTGAGATATACGATTATCTCCGTCTGCTTTATGCTCGTGCGGGAGTGGCTTATTCGTATCTGTCCGGTGAAGAAATGGTGAAATATACCGAGGAGCAGATTCTCGGTCTGATTCTGAAAGATTATAAAGGAAAGAAAATCTATTTGTTGGCTCCCTTGATTCGTACACGTAAAGGACATTATAGGGAGCTTTTTGAGCAAATACGTAAAAAAGGATATCTCTATGTTCGGGTAGACGGTGAAGTGCGTGAAATTACTCATGGTATGAAACTCGACCGTTACAAGAATCACGATATAGAGGTAGTAATAGATAAGTTGGTCGTTACCGAAAAAGATGATAGAAGACTGAAACAGAGTGTAGCGACGGCTATGCGTCAGGGAGACGGCTTGTTGATGATTCTGGATGCACAGACGGAAAGTATCCGTCATTATAGTAAGCGACTGATGTGTCCTGTCACCGGATTGTCTTATCGTGAACCGGCACCGCACAATTTTTCATTTAACTCTCCTCAGGGAGCGTGTCCAAAGTGTAAAGGGCTGGGAGTAGTCAATCAGATTGATGTGGATAAAGTGATTCCCGACTGTGAACAATCCATTTATGAAGGAGCCATAGCACCTTTGGGAAAATATAAAAATGCTATGATCTTCTGGCAAATCGGTGCTTTGTTGGAAAAATACGATGCAACACTGAAGACCCCAGTAAAGGAATTGCCGGATGATGCAATTGAAGAAGTGTTGTATGGTTCCGATGATCGTATAAAAATCAAAAGCTCGCTGATCGGTACTTCTTCTGATTATTTTGTCACTTACGAAGGGGTGGTGAAGTATATTCAGATGTTACAAGAGAAAGACGCTTCGGCTACGGCACAGAAATGGGCAGAACAATTTGCAAAAACAACTGTTTGTCCCGAATGTAAAGGTGCTCGCCTGAATAAAGAAGCCTTGCACTTCCGTATTCATGATAAAAATATCAACGAATTGGCGAATATGGACATCAGCGAATTATATGATTGGTTAATGAAAGTTGATGTATATCTTTCCGATAAACAGAAGAAGATTTCTGTAGAAATTTTGAAAGAAATTCGTACGCGTCTGAAATTCTTGTTAGATGTCGGATTGGATTATCTTGCTTTGAACCGTAGTTCGGTGAGTCTTTCCGGTGGTGAAAGTCAACGTATCCGTTTAGCTACACAGATTGGCTCGCAGTTGGTGAATGTACTATATATCTTGGATGAACCGAGTATTGGTTTGCATCAGCGTGATAACCTGCGTCTTATTAATTCGTTGAAAGAACTTCGTGACATGGGAAACTCCGTAATTGTAGTGGAACATGATAAAGATATGATGCTGGCTGCCGATTATGTGATTGACATGGGGCCAAAAGCCGGACGTCTCGGTGGAGAAGTCGTTTTTGCCGGAACTCCAACGGAAATGTTGAAGACGAATACAATGACTTCACAATATTTGAATGGAAAAATGAAGATAGAAATCCCTGCTAAACGTCGGAAAGGGAATGGAAAATCTATCTGGTTGAGAGGCGCGAAAGGTAATAATCTGAAAAATGTTGATGTTGAATTTCCATTAGGTAAACTGATTTGCGTCACAGGTGTATCAGGGAGTGGAAAATCAACCTTGATTAATGAAACATTACAACCTATTCTTTTACAAAAATTCTACCGTTCATTACAAGATCCTTTGGAATATGATTCTATTGAAGGATTGGAGAATATAGATAAAGTAGTCAATGTAGACCAATCCCCGTTGGGGCGTACCCCACGCTCCAACCCGGCCACCTATACGGGGGTATTTTCGGATATCCGTAACTTGTTTGTCGGTCTTCCGGAAGCTAAGATTCGCGGATACAAACCGGGACGTTTCTCCTTTAATGTTTCGGGCGGACGTTGTGAAGCATGTACAGGAAACGGTTATAAGACGATTGAAATGAACTTCCTGCCTGATGTATATGTACCTTGTGAAGTTTGTCATGGCAAGCGATATAACCGGGAAACATTGGAAGTCCGTTTCAAGGGAAAGTCCATAGCCGATGTGCTTGATATGACGATTAACCGTGCCGTTGAATTTTTTGAGAATGTTCCGCAAATTTTGAACAAGATTAAAGTATTGCAGGATGTCGGACTAGGCTACATTAAGCTGGGGCAATCATCTACCACTCTTTCCGGCGGAGAGAGCCAGCGTGTGAAACTGGCAACGGAACTTTCAAAACGTGATACGGGAAAAACTCTTTATATTCTTGATGAACCGACTACAGGACTTCATTTCGAAGATATCCGGGTGCTAATGGGTGTACTGAACAAACTTGTCGATAAAGGAAACACAGTTATTGTTATCGAACATAATCTGGATGTGATAAAAATGGCGGATTACCTTATTGATATGGGCCCTGAAGGTGGTAAGGGTGGGGGAGAACTCTTAAGTTACGGAACGCCGGAAGAGGTAGTGAAGAGTACTAAAGGATATACGCCAAAGTTTCTTCGCGAAGAACTGGGGCTTTAATCTATGCTAAAAACATACCGAAAATGAAAATCAATAAAACAAATGCAGCCCGACTATTGGATAAAGCCAAAATAACTTATGAGCTTATTCCTTATGAAGTAGATGAAAAGGATTTAAGTGCTGTACACGTAGCAGCTAGTTTGGGTGAGAATATAGAACAGGTATTTAAGACTCTCGTATTGCATGGTGATAAAAGCGGATATTTTGTCTGCGTTATTCCTGGAGAGCATGAAGTCGATTTAAAACTGGCAGCTAAAGCCTCCGGTAATAAGAAGTGTGATTTGATCCCTATGAAAGAGCTTTTGCCGTTAACCGGATATATTCGGGGAGGGTGTTCGCCTATTGGTATGAAAAAGCATTTCCCTACTTATATCCATGAAACATGCCGGCATTTTCCGTATATTTATATAAGTGCCGGTGTGCGTGGACTTCAGATAAAAATAGCTCCGGAAGATCTAATACATGAAGCGAAAGCGGAAATTTGTGTCCTGTTTGCAGAGTAATTTCAATTTATTCTGAAGTAAATATGGCTACATATTCTTTGAATAAATCAAAAAAAGTATATATTTGCAGGAAATATCAATTTTATTAATCTAATATTCTTTTTATATGTTTGAAGGACAACCGAAAGGGTTATACGCTTTAGCTTTGGCTAACACGGGCGAACGTTTTGGCTACTACACGATGCTTGCTATTTTTACACTTTTCTTGCAAGCAAAATTTGGTTACACAGCAGCAGAAACATCTACTATTTTTGGCTCATTTTTAGCAGCAGTTTATTTTATGCCACTTGTAGGCGGTATTTTAGCTGATAAGTGTGGTTATGGTAAAATGGTAACGACAGGTATTGTTGTTATGTTTGTCGGTTATCTCCTTTTGGCGATTCCTACTGCGGCAAATCTTACTGGTAAAATGATGATGTTTGGTTCATTGTTTTTGATTGCTTGCGGAACAGGATTGTTTAAAGGAAACTTGCAAGTAATGGTGGGTAACCTTTATGATTCACCAGAGTATAGTTCAAAGCGTGATACAGCTTTCAGCTTGTTTTATATGGCTATTAACGTGGGTGCTTTGTTTGCTCCGACTGCTGCTACCAAGGTGACTAACTACATATTAGGTGGCGCAGGGTTCACCTATAATGCTCAGATTCCTTCGTTGGCGCATCAATTCCTTAATGGTACTATTACTCCGGAAGGAAATGCTACTCTTAGTAGCTTGCAGGCTGCGCAAGGTTTTACCGGTGATATGTCCGCTTTCTGTTCCACTTATATAGAGAAATTGTCTGAAGCCTATAATTATGGTTTTGCTGTGGCTTGTATTTCTTTGATTCTTTCAATGGCAATTTATGTTTGTTGTCGTTCAATGTTCAAGCATGCAGACTATAATTCTAAGCAAGCTAAAGCAGTGAATAACTATAATGAACCGGAACTGACTCCGGCACAGACTAAAGAACGTATTGTAGCTTTGTTACTGGTATTTGCCGTAGTAATTTTCTTTTGGATGGCATTCCACCAGAATGGTTTGACAATGACATTCTTTGCGCGTGATTATACTACTCAATCTGTAACAGGGCTTGATCGTATCGGATTTGATGTATGGAATCTGGTTCTTCTGATTATTGTAGTTTATGGTGCGTTCTCTTTATTCCAGTCTAAAACAGGACGTGGTAAAGCGATTGCCGGTGTCGCTGTATTGGCTTCCCTTGGCATATTAATATGGAGTTATTCTTCCATGGATCCGACAGTGGAAATCCTTCCTCAAATCTTCCAGCAATTTAATCCGTTCTTCGTTGTGGCTTTGACTCCGGTATCTTTGGCTGTCTTTGGCTATTTGGCCAGAAGAAAAAAAGAGCCTTCCGCACCACGTAAAATCGGTATTGGTATGGTGATTGCAGCATGTGGTTTCTTGATTCTGGCCATTGGGTCTTTGGGACTTCCTACTCCGAAAGAAGTAGAAGCGGCAGGCATTAATCCGGATGTTTTGGTTTCTCCCAACTGGCTGATCTCCACTTATCTGGTCTTGACTTTTGCTGAATTGCTGCTTTCTCCAATGGGTATCTCTTTTGTTTCGAAAGTAGCTCCTCCCAAGTATAAAGGTATGATGATGGGCGGCTGGTTTGTGGCTACTGCTATTGGTAATTATCTGGTTGCTATTATTGGTTATCTGTGGGGTGGTATGCAGTTGTGGATGGTATGGAGTGTATTGATTGTTTGCTGTCTGTTATCTGCTCTGTTTATTTTCTCTATTATGAAGAAATTAGAAAAAGTAGCATAAGTATTATATGTAGATAACATAGTATACTTATAAAAAATCTAGGGTAATAAATGATTTATATAAATCATTTATTACCCTATTTTTATTTCGCTATATTTCTTTTGTTTCAAATATCCAGTCCCATGATATAATCATTCATGTAATATCCGTTTCCAATCGGGAAATCACCTTCCCTCAACTTTCTCATTCCCATGTGTTGATAAAACTGCAATGCCTTATTATTCCGATTCACATTTAGTTCCATAAGGCAAGGCTCCGGGTGGATTTCTTTAATATATTTAATGGCTTCTTTAAATAAAAAGCTGCCACAATGACTACCTTGAAAATGAGGGAGGACATAAATCTTTTGGAGGTGGAAAATATCTTTTTCCTGTTGCTGCACAGAAACGTAGCCACAGGGCTTTCCCTCTTTGTAGGCTATGAAATAGACATGACCTTCTTCTTCCATCTGTTTGCGTATATTCTCGGGAGCATACATCCAGTCCATCATATAATCCAATTGTTCGGGAGATAGGATTTCCTTGTAAGTTGCAGGGAATACTTCGCCTGCCATTTTATTAATAAGCTCACAATCGGCAACCGTTACTTTTTGAATTGTCAACATACCTGTTTTTTGTAGTTTAATGGGATACAAATATAGCTATTATTTCTTTTTGTAATAAGGTGAATTCTCTTTGATAGTTTAATTATTATTAATTTATAGTACCTTGTAATGCAAGGTACTAAAGTAATACATATATTTGTGCCATTCAAAAGAAAAGGAACAATGAAAGTAGACAATGTAAAATCCCAGATGAGAAAAGGCATGCTTGAATACTGCATCATGCTTTTGCTGCATAAGGAGCCTGCTTACGCTTCGGATATTATTCAGAAGTTAAAAGAAGCTCAACTGATTGTGGTGGAAGGTACCTTGTATCCATTGCTGACGCGTTTAAAAAATGATGATCTGTTAAGTTATGAGTGGGTGGAATCCACGCAAGGGCCACCTCGCAAGTACTACAAACTTACGGAGAAGGGAGAAACTTTTTTGGGAGAACTCGAACTTTCCTGGAAAGAGTTGACCGAAACAGTAAATCACATAGCCAATAGATAATTAGAATAAAGAAATAATAGAAATGAAAAAGACATTGACCGTAAATTTAGGTGGAACTGTCTATCATATAGATGATGATGCCTACCGTCTGTTAGACAATTATCTGTCTAATCTGAAGCATTACTTTCGTAAACAAGAGAGTGCGGAGGAGATTATAAATGATATTGAGATGCGTATTGCCGAATTATTTGCTGAAAAAGTAGCTGCGGGAAAACAAGTCGTTACAGTTCAGGATGTGGAAGAAGTTATAGCCCGTGTAGGTAAACCGGAAGATTTTGGAATTACCGAAGATGATGCCGAGTCCAATAAACGAACAGAGCAATCATCTTCTGCCAGTCAGACATATACACGAACTGCCGGTCCACGTCGTTTGTTTCGTGACCCGGACAGTAAGTTGTTGGGGGGCGTAGCAGCAGGATTGGCCGCATATCTCGGTTGGGATATAACACTGGTGCGTATTCTGATGATTGTACTGGTGTTTGTTCCTTATTGCCCGATGATTATACTTTATATAGTCGGGTGGATTGTGATACCGGAGGCTCATACAGCAGCCGAGAAATTAAGTATGCGTGGCGAAGCGGTGACGATTGAGAATATTGGCAAGACGGTGACGGACGGTTTTGAACGGGTAGCGGACGGGGTAAATAATTATGTGAATTCCGGTAAACCACGTACCTTTTTGCAAAAGATAGGAGACGTGTTTGTGGCTATTGCTGCCGTTTTCTTCAAGATATTCTTGGTTGCTCTTGTCATAATCTGTTGTCCGGTGCTGTTTGTACTTGCTATAGTATTGGTTGCTTTGGTATTTGCAGCAATCGCCGTAGCGGTGAGTGGGGGAGCCTTGTTGTACGAATTACTCCCTGCTATTGACTGGACACCTATCGCTTCCGTCACTCCTATGATGACGTTACTTGGTACGATTGCCGGGGTTGCTTTGATTGGTATTCCTTTGGGAGCTTTTTTATATACGATTCTACGTCAGTTGTTCCATTGGGCACCAATGGGGACAGGGCTGAAGTGGTCGTTACTGATTCTGTGGATATTGGGTGCGGTTATTATGATTATTAATCTTTCAGCACTAGGCTGGCAACTGCCTTTATATGGTTTGCACCACTTTTAACCAAGTTATTCTATTAAAAAAGGATAATATTTATTCTTTTATAACTAAATGTACCCTGATAGTGTGTCCAGGGTACATTTTTTGTTTGTTCTTATCTATGGTAAATCGGGATTTTTTATTAAGTTTGTAAAGACGTATTCGATAAGTATAAAAATGGGTGAACATATATGTTTCAGGAGAAATGAACGTTTAGCTACTGTCAATCCTTATTGGCGAGGCAATCCGATGGTGCGCGGGCGCTTTTTTAACAGACAACACCGCTTCCGTCCGGGTATGGGCAGTGTATTGAAATGGCGTTTGTCGCCTAACCCTCAGCGTAAAGAAAAGAAGGCTGTGAAGTGGGATCCGAAGGTCTGCTATCTTCGTTCGCTGGATGCCGTAGTGGGAGATTCGTTGATATGGCTGGGGCATAACTCTTTCTTCCTCCAATTGGCAGGTAAAAGAGTCATGTTCGATCCCGTATTCGGAAATATTCCCTTTGTAAAACGGCAAAGTGAGTTTCCTGCGAATCCCGACATTTTTACAGAGATTGATTATCTCCTTGTCAGTCATGATCATTTCGATCATCTGGATAAACGAAGTATCGCCCATTTGCTGAAAAATAATCCGCAGATGAAACTGTTTTGCGGCTTGGGAACAGGTGAATTGATTCAAAGTTGGTTCTCGGAAATGAAAATTGTTGAAGCAGGTTGGTATCAACAGATAGAAGACGAAGGATTAAAGATAACCTTCCTTCCTGCACAGCATTGGAGCAAACGTTCTGTGCGTGACGGCGGTCAACGGTTATGGGGAGCCTTTATGTTGCAGGGTGACAATATCTCACTTTATTATAGTGGTGATACAGGGTATTCCAGCCATTTTCGTGAGATTCCCGATTTGTTCGGTGCTCCTGATTATGCTTTGCTAGGTATCGGTGCATACAAACCCCGTTGGTTTATGCGTCCCAACCATATTTCCCCTTACGAATCCCTGACTGCCTCAGAAGAAATGCATGCAGGACTTACTATCCCTATGCATTATGGAACTTTTGATCTGTCGGATGAGCCTCTGCACGATCCTCCTAAAGTGTTTGCGGCAGAAGCAAAGAAAAGAAAGATCCCGGTAGAAATACCTTATTTGGGAGAAATAGTAAAACTAAGCAAGAAGAAGTAATTATAAATGTATAAAGAGATGAAGAAATTAGAAGTAAAAGACTTAAAAGACAACTTTTTCGAAGCTATCGGAAAAGAATGGATGCTGATTACAGCCGGAACAAAGGAGAAGTTCAACACTATGACAGCAAGTTGGGGTGGCATTGGGTGGCTGTGGAATAAGCCTGTAGCCTTTGTCTTTGTCCGTCCCGAAAGATATACTTATGAGTTCATTGAAAAAAGTGATTACTTGACACTTTCTTTTTTAGGAGAAGAAAATAAGAAAATTCATGCAGTATGCGGTTCAAAGTCAGGTCGTAATACAGATAAAGTCAAAGAAACCGGCCTGAAGCCTGTTTTTACGGAAGGAGGTAATGTGGTGTTTGAACAAGCCCGTTTAAGTCTGGAATGTAAGAAACTTTATGCGGACGGTATCAAACCCGAATGCTTTTTGGACAAAGAATCATTGGAGAAATGGTATGGTGGTGCTCATGGAGGATTTCATAAAATGTATATCGTAGAGATTAAAAATATATATTCGGAGTAAATTTAGCGAATTTTGACGGATGTAATGTAGAAGGCTCTGAACTCAATGATTGAGAATAGAGCCTTCGTTGATTTTTCACCTTTCGGAGTTTATCTTATTTACTCGAGGTCTTACTCTGAAGGAGCCTTCTTTACCCATTTATCCAGCCACTCGAAGAAAGTACGTTGCCACAAAACGCCATTTTGCGGTTTCAGTACCCAGTGATTCTCATCCGGATAAATTAGCAGTTCTGCCGGAACGCCACGCATTATGGCAGCATCGAAAGCAGCCATTGCCTGATTGGCTAGGATACGATAATCTTTTTCTCCATGAATACAAAGGATTGGAGTATCCCATTTCTCTACAAAGAGGTGAGGGGAGTTGGCGAAGGTGCGTTGCGCCACCGGGTTTTGTCTCTCCCAGTATGCACCGCCCATATCCCAGTTAGCAAACCATTTTTCTTCTGTTTCCAGATATTGCATTTCCATGTTGAAGATACCGTCGTGAGCGATGAATGCCTTGAAGCGTTTGTCGTGATGTCCTGCTAACCAATAAACGGAGAATCCTCCGAAGCTGGCACCTACACATCCCAGGCGATCTTTGTCGACATACGATTCTTTCGCTATCTCATCAATAGCCGTGAAATAATCCTTCATACACTGACCACCGTAATCACCGCTGATTTGTTCATTCCATTCCACACCGAATCCCGGCAATCCACGACGGTTGGGAGCAACAATGATATAATCATTAGCTGCCATAATCTGGAAATTCCAGCGATAAGACCAGAACTGGCTTACCGGACTCTGGGGACCTCCTTCGCAGAACAACAATGTCGGATACTTCTTGTTCGGGTCAAATTGCGGGGGATAGATTACCCATGTCAACATTTGCTTGCCGTCAGTAGTCTTCATCCAGCGACCTTCCACCTTACCCATTTCCAATTGGTCGTAGATCAACTTGTTCTCCTGTGTCAGTTGAGTTGCCAAACCGTCTAATGCTACTGCATAAATTTCATCACCCATGCTCATCGAATGACGTTTTGCAATCAGTTTATCCCCGAATAAAGCGACCCCTTCATAATCATACATTCCGGAAGTAATGGCTTTAACAGAATCATTCGCCAGATTAAGTGCATAAATCTGTGATTCTCCGTGCCATACTCCTGTGAAGTAAATAGTCTTGGCGTCAGCTCCCCATACAAATGCGTCTACATTCGATTCAAAAGCTTTGCTGACAAAACGCTTTTCACCCGTCTCCAGATTCATGATGAACAAGCGGTTTAAGTCAGCCTCGTAGCCGTCACGCTCCATGCTCTGCCAGGCAATATATTTGCCGTCCGGTGAATATTGCGGATTTGTATCATATCCTTTATTTTCTTCGGTGATATTTTTCGTCTCTTTGGTATTCAGGTCATACACATAAATATCCGAGTTGGTTGAAATGGCATACTCCAACCCTGTTTTTTTTCGGCAGGTATAAGCCACCTTATCCGAAGTTGTATTCCAAGCCAGTTGCTCTATGCCGCCCCAAGGCTTCATCGGGCTTTCGTAAGGTTCGCCTTCAAGAATATCTACAACATTTGAAATGCCGTTACCGTCAAAATCTGCAATAAAAGGATGTGGAGCAGTCGTTACCCATTCATCCCAATGCTTGTACATCAGGTCAGTGACGATGATACCTGTGGCTTTCGGGAGGTCCGGATACTTGTCAGCCGTACTCTCTTTAGT
Source organism: Bacteroides caccae (assembly GCF_002222615.2). NCBI lineage: Bacteria > Pseudomonadati > Bacteroidota > Bacteroidia > Bacteroidales > Bacteroidaceae > Bacteroides > Bacteroides caccae. The sequence goes on from NZ_CP022412.2 coordinate 2,946,751, forward strand.
TTTTACTTGTGAGATAAATAGCAGTTTCTTGCCGTCCGGTGAGATAGAATATCCTTCGATGTCACCGTCGTAGTTGGTCAGTTGCTTGCGTTCGCTGCCGTCCGGATTCATTTCGTAGAGCTGGCTGCTTCCATTGTCGTTACTCAGAAAGGCGAGCTTAGTACCTCCTTTTATCCATGTCACTTCATTTTCCTGATAAGGTGTGCGTGTGATCTGTTGGTTATCGCTACCGTCTGCGTTCATCACGAAAACTTCGCGGTTACTCTTGTTCTCCGGTACGCTGTAATAGGCCACCGTATACGCAATTTTCTTTCCGTCAGGCGATACTGCGAATCCGCCGATACGTCCCATAGCCCAGAGTGCCTCGGGAGTCATGCGTTTCCCTTCAATCTTAATGTTCGATTTCTCGATAAGTACTTGGTCTGTTTTGCCTGCGTCTTTTGTGCCTCCGCAGGCAGCTAACAACATTGCTGCCGACATCATAAATAAATTAGCTTGTCTCATATATTTTATAAAATGTTTATTTTCTTGCGAAGATAATGAAAAAAGGATTCAAATCTTCTTTTTCTGCCAGTTTCCTTTCTTCATATACCTGTAACAGAATATTAGAATGAAAATGCCGTATACACTTTCCGTAGTCCAGGCAAATGCGATATCCATTCGCATATATAGTATAAAGTAGGTTGCATAAGTAACATAGATTGCCAGTACACACAGTTCCATAGCTAAGGCTGTGCGCGTGTTTCCCGTACCGGATACCGACTGAAAATAGACGTTGGCAGGTACTAGAACCAGATAGGCTGAGCATAACACCCAAAGAGAAGGAATAGACGCTTCCCGCAAATCAGGCATATCCGTGTAAATACTCAGAACCAGATCCGGGAATAGACAGAAAAAGATCAATATTGGAATTACAAATACATACCCGATGCGGATATGCTGCCTGATAGTTCCCCGTACACAATCCTGTTCGCCTGCACCGATAAGGTTACTGACCAGCGAACCGCAGGTAGCGGCAAAAGCCATTGCAATCATAAACGGAATCCCCGATACATTGCGGATTATATTGGCGATAGCCAGCGATCGTTCTCCAAGATGTTCCACAAAAAGGAAGAACATAAACCAAGTAGACAGAGAGACGAAGTTCTGAATCATAGTCCAGACTGAAACATTCAGAATCCGTTTCAGCGTCTGACTCCGGAATTTAGGCAGGATATTCAAAGCATACTTCTTGCAGTCAATCCGTTTCCAAGTATAGATGATAAAGAAAATCACCGATACCAGTTCCGATAAAGACGAACCGATAGCAGCCCCTGCAATACCCAGTTGCGGGAACCCGAATTTACCGAAGATCAGGATATAATTGAATACCACATTCGATAACACCATTACAATTGAGTTTAGTGTCAACGTCTTGGTCTGTGTCGTTCCTACAAAGAATGCGCGGAACATCACACCGACAAACGAGAAAAAGAAGCCATAAACCCTCCAATGGATGTAACTTTCGGCTGCATTATAGATATGTGGGGATGAAATGATATTCTTCAGGATATGTGGTGAAAATACAACAGACAGTGTAAATAGTATAGCTGCCACTACCAATAAGAAATAGACACCTTGATAGAAGATCGGACCGATTTCTTTGTAATTACCTTCACCGTTACGGCGTGCAATCAAAATCTGTGCTCCGATACTGAAACCGAATGCCATCATAAAGATAGCGAGGTAGTATACACCAGCAATGGCAGATGCCCCCAGTTCAATCTCGCCGACACGTCCCAGAAAAGCAGTATCCGTCATGCCGATGAGCTGCTCCATAATCAGGCTAATCAGAATAGGGTAGGCGATAGTCCAGATTTGTTTATAAGTATATTTAGTTTTCATACGATTAATTATTAGAGAAAGAAAGCCGGGCAACCAAAAATAGGTGTCCGGCTTTCTCAGAATATATTCAGGAAATTCTCCTTATTTCTTATTCTGTCTTTGCTGCTGCAACTGTTCCTGTTGCTTTTGCATCGCCTCCAAGCGGGCAGCAAATCCGGTCTTTTTCATTTGTTTCGGATCCTTCTTATTCGCTTCCAGAATAGCCAACAATTTCGTTTCATTGGTCGTTTTGCGAAGAAGAATCATAGTTCCCACACTAATCAATGTCGATACGAAGTAGTAATAGTTCAAGCCTGACGGATAATCGTTCAAGACAAACAAGAACATAATCGGCATCAGATACATCATCCACTTCATCGCCGCCATTTGCGGTTGTGCTCCTGTGTCCTGCATCGACATTGTATACTTCGTATTCAAGATGTTTGTTACCGTCATCAGCAAGCAGAACAAGCTGAGGTGGTTACCCAGGAACGGAATATGGAATGGGAACGTGATGAATGCATCATAAGTAGAAAGGTCATCCGCCCACAAGAAACTTTGTTGACGCAATTCAATAGCGCTTGGTACAAACATAAACAAGGCCATTAAAATCGGGAACTGTAATAACATCGGCAGACAGCCGCCCATTGGACTCACACCATACTGACTGTAGAGTCCCATGACTTCCTGTTGCTTCTTCATTGCATCTTCCTGCTTCGGATACTTCTTGTTGATTTCGTCTATTTTCGGTTTCAGTACACGCATCTTCGCAGATGACATATACGTTTTCCAGGTAGCGGGGTAAACCACGACTTTTACCATGATAGTCAGAATCAACAGTACGATACCCATGCTCAAGCCCCAACCGGATAACCAGTCGAATACGTTGATTGTGATAAACTGATTAATCCAGCGAATCAACGGCCAGCCCAGATATACCAGTCTGTGAAGCTCCCATTTCTCAGTACGGCCTTTATCCAACGCTTTCAGTGTCTTAAAGTGGTTCGGACCGAAATAGAAGTGCATCTCTGTCGGTTCTTTTCCGCTAGGATCAAAGAAGGTATTCATTTCAGCGGAATAATCTTTGATGTATCCGCTGCCTTGCTGTTCCATTCTTGATTTTACGGAAACCTTATCGAAGTCCTGTTCGGCGATGAATACAGAAGAGAAGAACTGATTCTTAAAAGCTACCCAGTCGATGTGTCCTTGCAGCTCCTGACTATCATCTTTGGCAGCCGACAAGTTATCTACATCATCTCCCGTTACTTTATAAGTCAACTCAGACAGACGGTTCTCATAAGTGAAACCTTTTTCCAGTTGGCGGGCACGTTGGGACCAGTCAATATCTACATAGTTAGTGCTGGCCAATTTGTCTGCCATACCTGTCGCTTTGATTTCAAAGTTCATCAGGTAGCTGTCCGGTTTCAGTGTATAGATGAAATCGATGTAGCTTGCGCTATCCGCAGCCAGACGCATAGTCACGCTACTGTCCGTCTTGTTCACTGCTTCAAAGAAATAATCCTTTGTCTGGATCGCCCCTTCCTTGTTATAGAAGTTGAAGTTCATCGAAGCATCATCACCGTCGAACAGTACAATCGGTGTCTTTTTATCCTGTGCCATGTACTCTTTCAGTGTAGCTGAGTATACACGTCCGCCTTTTGTTGCAAAAGTGATTTCCGCTACATTGTTCTGGATGCTGATTTTAGAATCAGTTCCGTGCATGGCGTTGAAGAACAAGGCGGAAGAATCGGCTGTTGTTGCAGCTTCTTTCTTGTTGTTGGCCAATGCGGCTTCCGTTTTCGCTTTCAGCGCTTCCTCTTGCTGTTGTACCAAGGCAATGGAATCGTAGTATTTTTTCTGTGCAGCAATCTGCTCCTCGCTCGGACGGCTCAGAAAACTGAATCCTACCAATAATATACCTATTAAAACGAGACCTGTAATGGTATTTTTATCCATTCTTATTTTAATTACAAATTATAAATTACTTTTCGTTTTCGATAGCAGCTTTCACAAACGCCACGAACAACGGATGAGGGTTCAATACCGTACTGCTGTATTCCGGATGAAACTGAGTACCGACATACCACTTCAAAGCCGGAATCTCTACGATTTCCACCAGATCCGATTCCGGATTGATACCAGTGCATTTCATGCCGGCGGCTTCGTATTGTGCTTTGTAGTCGTTGTTGAACTCGTAACGGTGACGGTGGCGCTCCTGAATATGTTCTTGTCCATAAGCTTCAAAAACTTTCGAACCTTTCTGCAATACACATTCGTAAGCACCCAGACGCATCGTACCGCCCATGTTGGTAATTGCCTTCTGTTCTTCCATGATGTCAATCACGTTATGCGGAGTCTTTTCATCCATTTCACGTGAGTTGGCATCAGCAAATCCCAGTACGTTACGGGCAAACTCGATAGCGATACATTGCATGCCCAGACAAATACCGAAAGTCGGAATATCATGTGTACGCGTATATTTGATAGCAACAAACTTGCCGTCGATACCACGTTGACCGAATCCCGGACCGATCATCACCCCCGCCATACCTTTCAGTGCTTCGCCTACATTTTCGTCAGTCAGTTTTTCACTGTTAACGAAATGTACTTCTACTTTACGGTCGTTGTAAGTACCAGCCTGTGACAAAGCTTCACGGATTGACTTGTAAGCATCCTGCAAGTCGTATTTTCCAACCAAAGCGATATTGATCGGTTCTTTTGTTTCTGCAGCATGCCGGCGTTCAAGGAATTTACGCCATGGACCGAGTCCCGGAGTTTCACCTACCGGCAATCCCATTTTTTCAAGAATGGTGCTGTCCAGTCCCTGTGCCTGCATCAGGATAGGAACTTCATAGATAGTTTCCGCGTCAATAGACTGCACTACGGCTTTGTCGTCTACATTACAGAATTGTGCTACTTTCTTACGCAGTCCGTCACTCAATGGATGTTCGGCACGCAATACCAGTATATCCGGTTGGATACCTACGCTCTGAAGTTCTTTAACCGAGTGTTGTGTCGGTTTAGTTTTCAGTTCTCCGGCAGCGGCAAGATAAGGAACATAAGTCAGGTGTACGCAAAGAGCGTTCTTGCCTAGTTCCCATTTCAACTGACGGATGCTTTCGAGGTAGGGGAGTGACTCGATGTCGCCTACCGTACCGCCGATTTCAGTAATTACAAAATCGAACTTGTATTTGTTGCCGAGCAACTTTACGTTCCGTTTGATCTCATCTGTGATATGAGGAATCACCTGAATGGTTTTACCCAAATAATCACCACGACGTTCTTTATCAATGACGCTCTTGTAGATGCGTCCCGTAGTAATGTTGTTCGCCTTTGTCGTTTGTATGCCTAGGAATCTTTCGTAGTGTCCCAGGTCGAGGTCGGCTTCGTGTCCGTCTACGGTTACATAGCACTCTCCGTGCTCATAAGGATTCAATGTTCCCGGGTCGATGTTGATATACGGGTCAAACTTCTGAATGGTTACATTATAACCTCTTGCTTGTAGCAACTTACCGATGGAGGATGAGATGATACCTTTTCCTAATGAAGAGGCAACACCACCGGTGACGAAAATATACTTTGTTTCTCCCACAGCTATAACTGTTTTAATAATTGTTTACTTAGTCAAATTCTTACGAACTTAAAAAGCGCAAAATTATAAAAAAAAGAGGAAGATTGCAGACTTTCGCGGCTACAATTTTATTAAAAAATGCAATTTTGAAAGAATCCTATGATTTCTAAACAAAATAATGTAGCTTTGCATTCTAAACCATAGACAAATATGAAGAGAGTTATTATTTTATTTTCAGCTTTTACTCAGCTGTTATTCATGTTGCCGCTTTCTGCACAGGAGTCCGTTCAAGATTCCATAATTCCGGCCGATTCAGTGCAGATTGCTCCTGTACAGGCTGTCAAGCCTTCCAAGAAGGTAACAAAGTCTTCAACAGTGGTGGCGAAAGCCAAGGTGGTGCGATCGGATACGCTTTCAACGGAGCTTCAGAAATATTTGATGCTGAAACTCAATATGTCGGGACCGACTCCTAAGTTGGATACAGTTTCCTATTTATATAATAAGTATATTGCTCAGTTGGATTATCTGAATGATCCTTCTGTGCCGGCACGTTATATTCCTTCCGACCCCGATTATTTCCGCCTGTTTACTCCATTGGCATATTATTATGCTCCGATGAAGCAATATTCTACAATAGACTGGAAGCCGATACAGTTGGATACTACTCCGAATCTAACGGCAGAGCTTTTGCCTTATGATACGCTGGTATTTACTAAAACCAAACGAGCCAATATACTGGTCAACAACGCATTAATGGATCTTTATCTGAAACGTCCGGAATTGGTTGTTACTACGGAAGACCGGATCATGAGCCGTGATGTTTTCCGTCGGGATGTGAAGCCGAAAATATCCCCGAAAGCAAACGTTATTCATTTGTTTCAGCGTGAGGAGATGAGTGATAATGTAGGGAAGGCCGATATTAAGATCAGCAAGCCTAACTGGTGGGTGACCGGTGGTAACGGATCGTTGCAGATCAGCCAGAACCACCTTTCGGACAACTGGTATAAGGGAGGAGAAAGTAACTTCTCCGGATTAGCTACTTTTCAGATATTTGCAAATTACAACGACAACGAGAAGATCTTGTTCGAAAATCAGCTTGAAGCTAAGTTGGGCATGACTTCCACTCCGTCGGATGAATACCATAAATACCTCTTTAATACCGACCAACTCCGCTTATATAATAAGTTAGGTTTAAGAGCACTTAAAAATTGGTATTATACGATTTCTTCAGAGTTCAAGACTCAGTTTTGCCATGGATACAAGGCTAATAGTGAAGATTTGGTTTCTGCTTTCATGTCTCCGGCAGATTTAGCAGTCAGTATCGGTATGGACTATAAACTGAACAAGAAGAAATTCAACCTTTCCGTGTTTATGGCTCCATTGACCTATAACTTGCGTTACATCGGTAATTCAGAAGTAGACGAAACTAAATTCGGCTTGGAAAAAGGCAAATGTTCAAAGAATGATTTCGGTTCTCAATTGCAATCGACATTCAATTGGAATATTATCACTGCCGTTACATTGGAATCCCGTCTCAACTATCTGACCAATTATCATTGGGCACGTGTGGAATGGGAAAATACTTTCAACTTTATTTTGAACCGTTATTTGTCCACAAAACTTTATGTGCATACTCGTTTTGACGATAGCTCCAAGCCGACTGAAGGCGACAGCTTCTTCCAGTTGAAAGAATTGCTAAGTTTCGGTATTAACTATAAGTGGTAGGTTGTATTCTTGAAAAAGCTAGTTAAAAAATAACGAAAGGCTGTTTAACTGTAAAAGTTATTCAGCTTTTTTATTTCTCTATTTGCTATATTGCTATCATTTTATTTAAATATAGTTTATACGTAAGTAGTATAAGCTAAGTTTGTTTTTTTTAAGATATCGATATTGTATTGTTATGATAAGTGACTTAACATTTAATAAAAGAAGCTAATTTTTTTTGTTATAAAGCATAATTTCTTATTGAATATAATATCATATATCCCATTTTTTATAACTTTGCATCGTCTAATACTTTTCTTGATAAGAGAAGTATCCCAATAACCTATCAAACAAACGATCAGTATAAACATATTAAAAAGAGAAAATACAGTTTCACTAACTGTATTTTTTTGTTACTGATAAAATTTATTTTTATTATGTCTGTTTGACTAGTTATTTAAGGTGAAATTACAATAATTATAAAGAACAAGAATACACACAAATAATGAAACGAGGGATTTTTCTTCTGATAATGACCACGATAAGTGTGGTTCATACAGTAAATGCGCAGGATGTAGCGTTAAAGACTAATATTCTATCTGATGCTTTTATGAATATAAATGCAGGCATCGAGGTAGGGCTTGCTCCGCGTTGGACGTTAGACGTTAGTGGAGGATTCAATGCATGGACTTTATCGCATAATCGTCGGTGGAAACATTGGGCGGTGCAACCTGAAGCTCGTTATTGGTTCTGTGACCGGTTTGCAGGCCATTTTATCGGAATCCATGTTCATGGCGGGCAGTATAATTTAGGCGGTATTGATATTAATTTCAAATTGCTTGGTACTGATTTTTCTACTCTTAAAGACACTAGGTATCAAGGTTGGTTTCTAGGTGGAGGTATTGCTTACGGTTATACCTGGATATTAGGGCGGCACTGGAATTTCGAAACAGAGATAGGAGTCGGCTATTCTTATACCCGTTATGACCGATTTAAATGTGCCGGGTGTGGAAAGAAGATAGAGAAGAACAAACCACACAACTACTTTGGTCCCACTAAAGCAGCGGTGAATTTAGTCTATTTATTCTAAAAGAGTATGCTATGAAACGAACTTACCTAATTATAACAGCCTTATTTGGAACAAGTTGTATGCTGAATGCCCAACAAACAACCGGAGTGATAGCCGACAATCTGAAGATTGAACGAAACGGTGAATATATGGTAGTTGATATGAATATGAATCTATCACGTCTGGATGTGGAAAGCAATAGAGCCGTATTGCTCACTCCTCGTTTTATCAGTACAGTAGATACCTTGGAACTTCCTTCAGTAGGCGTTTATGGGCGTCAGCGTTATTATTATTATGTACGGAATGGTGAGAGTATGCTATCCGGCAAAGATGAAATGTCTTTTAAAGCACGTTCGAAACCTGAAAGTGTAGTATATCATGCAATAGTACCCTATTATAAATGGATGAATGGTGCCTCATTGGAGTTGTATCGCAGTGATTACGGTTGTTGTAATACACTATTAGCGGAATGGAACGATCCATTGGGCTCATACGTTGAAGCGCTTCCTTTCAGTCCACAGTTACTTTATATTCATCCGCAGGCAGAAACTGTTAAGCATCGTTCACTTTCCGGTTCTGCTTTCATCGATTTTCCGGTTGATAAGACAGTGATATATCCTGAGTATCGGCGGAATACATACGAACTCGGTAAAATACAGGCCTCTATTGATTCAGTCCGTAATGACAAGGATGTAGTCATAACTTCCGTATGGCTCAAAGGTTACGCTTCTCCCGAAAGTCCATATTCTCATAATCGGGATCTGGCGATAGGTCGTACAGCTGCATTAAAGAATCATATCAAACAACTATATCATTTTAATGACAGTGTGATTGTTACAGAGTATGAACCGGAAGATTGGAAAGGATTGCGTCAATATGTCGAAAAATCCAATCTTGTGCATCGTTCGGAGATACTGGGTATGATTGACAGTCGTTTAGACCCTGACGCGAAAGAAGCAAAAATTAAACGGACTTATCCTGAAGAATATCGTTTTCTATTGCAGAATTGTTATCCTGCATTGCGTCACACAGATTATCGTATTGACTATACTATCCGTAGTTTTAGTGACGTAGAAGAGATAAAACGTATCATGCAGACACAGCCTCAAAAACTCAGTCTCAATGAGTTTTATCTTGTGGCTCAGACTTACGAGCCGGGGAGCGTTGAGTTCAATGATGTGTTTGAAACAGCTGTAAGGATGTATCCTAACGATGAGATAGCCAATCTGAATGCGGCAAACTCAGCAATGCAGCGTAAAGACGTTGAAAATGCAAAGCGTTATCTCCAGAAAGGGGGAGATTCACCCGAGGCACTATATGCTCGTGGAGTTTATGCTTTTCTTGTTGAAGATTACACCGTTGCACGCAAGCAGTTGAATGAGGCGAAGAACAAAGGAGTGCAACAAGCTGAAATCATTTTGCTTGAGATAGATAAAATAGATAAATAATTTATTAATCCATTAATATATACTTATATGAAGTTATCAAATTTATTTTGGAACTTGTTAGGAATAATGGTTCTTAGTGCTTGTTCCAACAGTGACATGACTGAGAATGATCTCTCTGAAACTAATGTTGACGCTCGTTTTATGTCTGTCGATATTACGAATACTACTGGCTTTAGGACGCGAGCGGCAGGTGATCAGTCCGGAGATCTTTATGAAGAAGGGGAAAGTGTTGAAAATGATGTAGAATCGGTTCGTTTTTATTTTTTCAAGGAGAATGGTAGTCCTTGTCCAGTTAAAAGCGACGGTACGAATTACTATGACTGTAAAAAGGACGAAACTGAGTCTGCCGGACAGGATATGCCTAATATTGAGAAAAAGTTGAATGCGGTAATTGTTATCAATACCAGGGAGGGCGACAACTTAGACCAACTTAAATCTATGGTCGCTGTGATTAATCATGAGAAAATAGCACTGGGTACGGCTAGCATGGACCTTGCTACACTTCGAGGAAAGTTTGGTTCATATAGTTATATAAAGGACTCAAAGTTCTTGATGACAAGTTCTGTGTTTGGTTCGGATAATTTCTGTTGTGAAGTGAACATACCGGCGAGTGCTCTCAAAAAGACTGAAGATGAAGCAAAAGAATCTCCGGTAAATGTGTATGTAGAGCGTGTTTTAGCTAAAGTACGGTTATATACCGATTGGAAGGATATGACTCTTAAAAATGATGTAACCTATGGCGATAATGATAAAAAATATACTGCCGTGAAATTAAAAAAGAGTAAGGACGGTTCCGAATTTATTCAAGTTGACGGTAAAGATGTATATGTAATCTTCACAGGTTGGGAAGTGACATCTACTGCTTCTCAGTCATACCTCTTTAAGAAAGTTAATTCCGCTTGGGCGTTCACACCGGTTTGGAGTTGGAATCATCCTGAATATCATCGTTCATATTGGGCAATGAATCCTGACGGTCTCACATTTGATTATTTACCGTATGATCAGATTGCAGGTAAAGTAGGTACTCAAGGCGCAAGCGACAACAGCTCTAAATCATATAATGGTACAAACTTATATTGTCAGGAAAATGCTGCAGATAAGTATGAGACCGGTAAGAAGAGCTCCTATAATCCGGCGACGGAGGTAAGTAACCGTACCCAAGCAATTATTGCTGCCGTATTAGTGACTATTGATGATAGTAACGTTGCTCATCCCATTGATCTGGCTAAGTGGGGTGGTACGGACTACACAAAAGATAATGCGATGACAGCAATGTTGAGTGTTGTGCAGGATCAGATTTATACTAAAACAATAGAGGGTGCAGGAACAGCAGATGCTAAAGAAATCTATACTCCGATTACCAAAGACAAAGTAGAGCTCGTTTCCGGCATAAAGTCAGGCAATGCCGATAACGAGTCAGAAAATAGTGGCAGATATTTAAGCTACCTTCAATTGAAGAAAGGCGTAACCGATACTTTTTATAAAGCCGATCATACAGCATACGCCAATCTTGACGATGTAAATGATGTTCTGGCAAATATGCCCGGAGCAAGGGTTTGGTCGAGTGGACAAGCTTACTATTATACTGACATCAAGCATCTGAACGATTTCCCGGGAGTGGATGACACCGACGGTAAATATGGAATTGTGCGTAATCATATTTATGACATTGCTATTAATTCGGTATCCGGTCTTGGAACGCCGGTTCTTGATCCGGAAGAAGTGATTGTTCCGCAGAAGCCTACTAATGACGAAACATATCTGGGTGCACGTATTAATATCCTTTCATGGCGAGTAGTAAAACAGAACATCGACCTTGAATGGTGACAACCTGTAATGAGGTATTGTAAACTATATACTATTACAACAATAATTATGTAGAATGGACAAACCGTCTTATATCAGAAATTTTGGGATGAAAGCATGGGTAATCCTTGTAGAATTACTTTTGTTGGTGTCGTGTGACAATGCTATTTATGACGATGAAGGCGATTGTTCAGTGACCTATCATCTGAAATTTCGTTATGACATGAACATGAAGTTTGCCGACGCTTTCACCCATGAGGTGAAGTCGGTCAGACTTTATGCCTTTAACTCTAATGGCGAGTTGGTGTGGCAAGCTGACGAACAGGGTGAAATCCTTGCATCCGGTGATTACACCATGAAACTGGAGCTTGCTCCCGGTGATTATCACCTTATGGCATGGTGTGGTCTTGATAATGGTGAGTCATTTACAGTGACCGATGCCTCGCACAATTGCCGGATGACAGACTTGCACTGTAAATTGAACCGTTATCTAGACAAAGCGACTGGTGTTTCCTATTCCAATAAGGACCTGCATCCTTTGTTTCATGGTTCTCTTGACGTAAGTTTGCCTGCCAATGACGACGGAGGTGATTATACATACGTCATGCCACTGACGAAAGATACGAATGTGTTCCGTGTAGTGCTTCAGCACCTTTCGGGACAAGATATAAATGTTGACGACTTTACTTTTTCTATTGAAGACCGTAATGGTTGGATAGCGCATGACAATACACTGAAAGAAGACGAGCCGATCGTTTATCGTGCGTGGTCTACTTATTCGGGTGAAGCTGGTGTGGACATTGCGACAGGAAAAGAAAGTCGTGTAACAACAATTGTCAAAGTTGCCGTGGCGGAACTTACGGTAAGCAGACTTGTCTTGCGGGACTGGAGTCTGTATTCGCGTCCGATGTTGATTATTCGTACCACTGAAGGGAAACTGGTAGCTTCTATTCCTATTATCGATTATGCCCTTCTGGTGAAAGGTAATTACAATAGAAAAATGAGCGACCAGGAATACCTCGACCGACAGGATGAATACAATATGACATTCTTCCTCGACGAGCAAAATCAGTGGATAAATAGCGTGATACTAATCAACTCATGGAGGGTGGTACTCTCTAACGTAGATGTAGATTGAGTAACATCTTTTGAAAAAAGAAGAAAAAGGAATGAAAGAAATACTACGACATATTGTATGGATGACAATACTTGTCAGCTGGGCTTTATTGTCGGCATCTTGTAGGGGAGGGGAGGTAAGTTATACGGACGAGGTACAGCCGGACGACGATACTGCCATACTCGTTCTGCGTACCGGTCTTCTTGATCAAACGCGTGTATCCGATAGAGTGAATGATGCAGTAGATAATCCTGTCGAATATATGTATACACTGCGTATCGTTATTCTTCATGAAAACGGTACTGTGGAACACAATATGTATATTGATTTCGGTGAGATTCCCCAAACGGAGTGTTACAGGATTTTCAAAGTGACACGGAATGAAACAAAGAAAATCTATCTGATAGCTAATGAAGAGAACGCATCTACTGATCTTCACGAACAATTGGAGACATTGACGACTGGTAACACTACTTTCGCAAGCATTGTTGACAATTTCGTTTTCATTCCCGATTATAAGAATCCTATACCAATGAGTTCGGTATATGACGTTCCGGTTAAAGCAGAGAATCTGGTAGAACGTGAATTCTATTTGGTACGTGCTGCAACGAAGTTCGCTTTTCGTTTCACGAACAAGCGTAAGAGTAAAGTCAGTATAGATGCTATTCATATTTCTGATATTGCCGGGGCTACTTATCTGATTCCTCATAAACGGGAACCGTTGTTCATGTCTTTTGACGATGAATCGCTTTATTGGATAAACTGGCTGAAGAAAGTAGCGGATGAATCTCAACAATCACCGGATGATGTGGAACTGGCAGATAAGAGAGGCTGGATACAAGCTTACGATATCCCTTCGGAAACTTCTCATCAGGAAGTCACAGTTAACGGATCATTAGAAGTGCCGAGTATGACGGGTGACCAACCCGGCAAAGCGGTCTTCCCGGTATTTTACCTTCCGGAAAGTAAAAAACTGAAAGCCGGATCGGCTACATACGGTGAACAAGAATACACCTTGAAGCTCGACATGTCCGAGAATGGCAAAGAACTGTCGTTTACCAAGACCTTTCCAAATCTAAAGGCTCTATTTCGTAACACACATGTACTGGTTGATATCACCTTTACGGAAAAAGACGAAGTAAAAGTGCAAGTAGTACCCTATGCGGAAGTGATTCTTGAGCCGGAGTTCGGACTCAAACCTGAAACTAAGAATTGATATTGTATGAGAAAGAAAGATATTATATTTTGTATTATTTTGCTTATGTTGCAGTTCATACCGACAGCTTGCCGGGATGATTACTTTATGAATGAAGAGATAGGCGAAGGCAATGCCACCCTTTCGGTAACCCTGTGTTTCGATCAGGAGGATGCAGCACTGGGGACTACCCGTGCCGAAGGAGGTGATGAAGGCAATGCCATTCAGAATATAAATTCACTCTGCATGTTGTTTTATGATACGACAGGAAAATTAGTTCATAATTATATAGTTAAAGGTGAGGGCCTTGTCATTGATCCCGATGTAAGTGGTTGGAGTTATAATCTGGAAGATAACCGGATAGATGAAGACAAAGACGAACAGGGTAACCAGTTCGAGGATAGTAAAACCGGTACGGCAATGTTCAAGCTCCGTCCGATAAAGCGGGGTAAGTATTATATCTATGCTGTTGCCAATATGGGAGATCTAACGCAGTATAAGGATAAAATTACTACCCGTGAAGGATTGAAAGCAATCTCCCTTCAGTGGGATCCTGATGATATTTCCCAAAATAGCGAGATGTTCGGTGTGTTCAGTCTCACTCCCGACCGTAATGCTCCGGATGATCTTGTTACCATTAATTCCCCGGGCGTACAACTTCATAGTTGGTTGCGTCGCGCCGCGTCCAAGGTGACTGTGGCATTTGACGGTTCCGGGCTTTATGCCAATGTGCAGATTTATATCGAAAACGTTATTCTGAAAGATATTCCCAAAACCTGTTCGTTGGGTAATCCGAATACTCCGGGATTAGTTTCAGAAGATGTTCCTGATCCGGATTCTTATAAGGATCCCGATTGGAAACCTGAGATGCATGCTCGTTCGGAACGCTATACTGCATCCAATGGTTTATATTCGGAAGGAAAGTCGATCAAAATCCAGAAATTGCCTGCAGATCTTTCCGTTCTTACGCCCGAAAACTATATACATATCTGCAATGATTTGCATCGCTATATGGGTAAGGGAGAAGAAGGAGATGAACAAGATATTATAACGAACACCCATGCCCATAAGGCACAATCGCTTTTCTTCTACGAGAATATGCAAGGAAAAGGTAAGTCTAAGAAGCAGTCGCAGAATGGCGTAGATATCGACTATCCCGACCCTGATGAGCAAAAAGAAGGCTCCGGTTGGAAAGACGAGAAACCTTATGGTACCTATGTTGAGGTGACAGGATACTACCGTTGCACGGCGGCAAACGAACATGTGGGAGCGGGACCTATCAAGTTCCGTTTTATGTTGGGGCAAGACGTTACTACCGACTATAATGCAACGCGTAATACCCATTATAAGTTGACTCTTAAATTCAAAGGTTACGGAAACGATGCCGACTGGCATATCGAGTATGAAGAACCGTCCGATATCTATGTGAGCACCCCTCAATATATTTCTTACCTTTATAATAAATCAATGAATGTGACCCTGAAAGTAGTGGGTGAAATAAAGCCCAATTCTACTTTGGATGCAAAAATCCTAGGCAAGGATGAAGATACCGGGTTTACAGGTTGGAGACCATGGGGAAATGGAACAAGTGCATTTCCGACAGTTCCTAATGACTTTTATTATTCAGGTTGGATTTATAACGACGGTCCATGGAACAGCTTTTTGTCATTGAGAAAGACCTCCCTTGTGAAGATTGTAGTTCCCGGATACGAAGACAAGCCCTCATGGCAAACCCCTATCAATACGAAATACAACGAGACCTATTATAATGAAAAAAATAAAGGAAACAGAAGTTATAAGATTAGCAATATTGGCGCCGATGATTTGGCTGACGGTGAATATTCGGTAAAAAGTAATGGAAATGAACATATTTTTACTATTCCGTTATATACCCGTGCCAAAGAGCTTGTGACAAAAACAGGCTTTACAGGAAATAATCCATATTCGGCCTATCCCCGAAAAGAGAGAATCAAGTTTACCATACAGGTGAAAGACGATGTCACAGGTACCTATGTTCCCAAGACAGCTTATTTGGATATGATACAAGTACGTCGTATTGAGAATCCGAAAGGCGTATGGCGCAGTGCGGGTAATAGTGATAATTTTCATGTGACGCTTATGCGTCTGCCTTATGACGATGCCGAAGATTTTAAGCCGTTCAATTCCGAAGGAGCATGGAGTGCTACTATTGTTGAGGGAGGAGACGATTTCATTACGTTGCGTTCTACTGTAGAAGGAAGTGGAAGTGACAATGCGCAACAGACAGGTGTGAAAAGTATAGAAGGAGCAGGTGAGCATCCGATAGATTTCTGGATTGATTTTAAGGGTACAATTGCAGAAAACTCTACTCCTCGTTGCGCTATCGTACGTGTGCGCTATCACAATTACACTTGCGAACATGATATTTATGTACGTCAAGGTTATGCTCCTATCACTATTGACGGGAATGCGGAAAGTGATAAAAACCCGGCATGGGCATCATATAATGTTTATTGTTTTGATGCAAATAATGCTCCGGTTTATACAAAGTCACCTTTGGAAGAAGGATCATTGTTCCGTCGTGGAAACCGTACAGCTATTCTCGCTTCCAATAATGACAGACCCGGGTTTACTTTTGGTTTAGGGCCGTCAGGTAGTTTCGATGTTCTTGAACTGGGAGCGACTACACCCTCTCAAAAGACCTGGTCGCAACTGGCACCTTCAGCAGATGATGTAAAGAGTCGTTTTGCAAGTTGGTCCATTGCGGGAGATCATGAACGTATTGCTACAATCGAAGATTTTTATACCTTGGAATCTACTTCGATTCATAGTAACATTGGTAAAGCTTACGGTGTTCTTTATGGAGACGGTGCAACCGAGACACAGAAGTCAGTGGAAGTAGCATTGGGATATGATCATAATGAAGACCCGACCAATTCGAAGAAAGGTATGCGCGGATGTTTCGTCTTCAATATAAATAATAGCCATAATATATTTTTCCCTATTGGTAAATCCGGTTATGGACGTCGTAAAGGGATGACAAGTAACGGAGAAAAAGTAGGTGCACTGCGTTATGCCCAACGTACCGATTACTATAATAACGACGGTACCGGGAATATTCAGTATGTTCCGCTGTTCTATGACCTGTTTGAACGTCCGGGAGCCATATATCAATGTCGGAACCGTCTGAGTAGTACCGGTAGTGATGTGAAAAAATCGAGTGCGTTTGATATAAACTATTTCACTATGGGTTTCGAAGGGTTTGAGAATGGTGCATCAAATAATAGTGATGGCAGTGACAGTGATGCATGCTTCATACGGACGGTGAAGTATTAGAGAATTACCCCACGGCATATTCTAGCTATAGATTTTGGCTGGTAAGTAAAAAAGAAAGCATTTTTTTCTTGTTTCTTATTTATTATTTTGCCTATCTTTGCAGCAGGAATTATTTCATTGCCTAAGTAGCAATGGAAAAAGTGGGGTAAAAAAATATGATCATTAGCAAAAATGACGATCGAAATGTTCTGCCAACAGATGTGATTGGCAGAAGCGTAGCGCACTCTAAACGCTGGTTAGTCGCCATTGTGCGTATCCATCATGAGAAAAAGACAAGTGAGCGCCTCACTAAAATGGGCGTTGAAAATTTCCTTCCTATCCAACAAGAAGTTCATAATTGGAGTGACCGTCGCAAGGTTGTCGACAGAGTCATCCTTCCAATGATGATCTTCGTCCACGTTGATCCACAAGAACAAAAAGAAGTTCTGACCTTATCCGCTATCAGCCGCTACATGGTACTACGTGGGGAGAGTACTCCGGCTGTAATTCCCGACCAACAAATGTTACGATTCAAATTTATGCTCGACTATTCGGACGAAACGATTTGTATGAGCACATCGCCATTAGCGCCGGGAGAAAAAATACGTGTAATAAAGGGGCCATTGGCAGGACTGGAAGGGGAACTGGTAGATATGAATGGGAAATCAAAAGTCGCCGTCCGACTGACAATGTTGGGATGTGCGTGTGTAGATATACCGGCAGGATGTGTGGAGCCGGTTTAGTACTTTCGATTGAATTTAAAAATTCAGATTAATCAATGAAAATGCAAAAACTAATGGGTGCGCTCATCCTCATATTGATGTTGGGCGCTACACCTGTGACTGCTCAAAATATGAGCGACTCTCAAGTATTGGAATATGTCAAAGAGGGGATTAGACAAGGGAAAGAGCAAAAGCAGCTGGCCTCCGAGTTAGCCCGCAAGGGTGTAACCAAGGAGCAGGCCCTGCGTGTGAAGCAGCTCTATGAGCAGCAGAACAACGTGAACGCTTCCAACGCCACAGGTACGGATATCAACGAATCCCGCCTTCGTGAAGAGATGAAGGAGAACACCTCGGATATGTTGGAGGACCACCCTAGTACCCAAGATCTCGCACGCGGTAATCAGGTCTTCGGACGTAACATCTTCAACACCCGTAATCTGACCTTCGAACCCAGTGTCAATATCGCCACCCCCTTGAATTACCGCCTTGGCCCCGGTGACGAAGTGATAATCGATATCTGGGGGGCGAGCCAGAATACTATCCGCCAGCAGATCTCTCCCGACGGCACTATCAATATCCAGAAGATAGGCCCCGTCAACCTGAACGGACTTACGATCGCTGAAGCGAACGACTATCTCAAGAAGACATTAAACAAGATCTATAACGGTCTTAATAATACAAACGACCCGACCTCTGACATCCGTCTGACACTCGGCAGCATCCGTACTATCCAGATCAATGTCATGGGTGAAGTGGTCCAGCCGGGCACCTACTCCCTTTCCTCCTTTGCCACTGTCTTTCACGCGCTTTACCGTGCGGGAGGTGTGAGTGACATCGGCAGCCTGCGCAATGTCCAACTGGTCCGTAACGGCAGGAACATCGCTACAATCGACGTCTACCAGTTTATCATGAAAGGTAACATTCAGGACGATATCCGTCTTCAGGAAGGCGACGTTGTGATAGTTCCCGCTTATGAGGTACTGGTCAAGATCGACGGCAAGGTGAAACGTCCGATGCGTTTTGAGATGAAGAAGGACGAGAACCTTTCCACGCTTATCAGCTATGCCGGCGGCTTTGAAGCCGACGCCTACACCCGTTCTTTGCGTGTGGTCCGCCAGAACGGTCA
This sequence comes from Bacteroides caccae, assembly GCF_002222615.2. Taxonomy (NCBI): domain Bacteria; kingdom Pseudomonadati; phylum Bacteroidota; class Bacteroidia; order Bacteroidales; family Bacteroidaceae; genus Bacteroides; species Bacteroides caccae. Next base: position 2,965,666 of record NZ_CP022412.2, read on the forward strand.
GGAATATGAAGTCAACACGGTCAAGGACATGGATTACAGTGTCTATAAGATGCGCAACGGCGATGTTGTGACGGCCGAAGCTATCCTTAACCGCTTCATCAACAAGCTTGAAATCCGCGGTGCGGTCTACCGTCCCGGTATCTACGAACTGAACGGCAGGCTGAATACCGTCCGCGAACTGGTCAACGAATCCCAGGGCCTTACCGGTGATGCGTTCCTGAACCGTGCCGTCCTTTACCGTCAGCGTGAGGACCTGACTTCCGAAGTAATCCCTCTGGATATCAAGTCTATCATGGAGGGTACTTCCCCCAATCTCCCCCTGATGAAGAATGACATTCTTTATATTCCCAGCATTCATGACCTGGAGGACAGGGGTAATGTGGTCATCCACGGTGAAGTGGCTCAGCCTGACTCGTATCCTTATGCGGATAACATGACCCTTGAGGACCTGATCATCCAGGCAGGCGGCCTGCGTGAAGCCGCTTCCGTAGTCCGTGTTGATGTATCCCGCAGAATAAAGAACCCGTATAGTACAGTTGATAATGATACTATCGGTCAGATGTATACGTTTGCCTTAAAGGACGGTTTTGTAGTTGACGGTCGCCCCGGCTTTGTCCTTCAGCCCTACGATGAGGTTTATGTTCGTCGCAGTCCCGGTTATCAACCTCAACAGAATGTTTCAGTCGAAGGAGAAATACTTTTCGGCGGTTCCTATGCGATGACCAGCAGAGAGGAACGTCTTTCAGACTTGATCAACAAAGCCGGCGGAGCCACCAACTACGCTTATCTTCGTGGTGCGAAGCTTACCCGTGTAGCCAATGCGAGTGAGAAGAAACGTATGGGTGATGTAATCCGTTTGATGAGCCGTCAGTTGGGTGAGGCTATGCTTGATTCCCTGGGTGTCCGCGTGGAGGATACGTTTACGGTCGGTATCGATTTGGAGAAGGCGTTGGCCAATCCCGGAAGTACGGCAGATATTGTGTTGCGTGAGGGTGATGTAGTCTCTATTCCGAAGAATAATAATACGGTAACAATCAATGGTGCCGTCATGGTTCCGAATACTGTTTCTTATATGAAAGGCAAGGATGTAGACTATTATCTGAATCAGGCGGGAGGTTATTCTGAGAATGCGAAGAAGAGTAAGAAGTTCATTGTTTATATGAATGGTCAGGTGACTAAGGTGAAGGGTAGTGGCAAGAAACAGATTGAACCCGGTTGTGAGATAATTATTCCTAGTAAGGCTAAGAGACGGACTAATATGGGTGATATATTGGGCTATGCCACCTCTTTTAGTTCATTGGGGTTGATGATTGCTTCTATTGCCAACTTAATTAAGAAATAACAACTATATCTTAACTCACTATGATAGAACAGACATCAGAAAAAGACATAAAGCAGAAACAGAATAATCATAATGATGAAGAAATCGAAATCGATTTAATAGGTATTCTTCGTAAGATTATAGGCATTCGTAAGACAATTTACAAAGCTGCCGGCATCGGTTTGGTAGTTGGTATTATTGTCGCAATAAGTATTCCCAAACAATATACGGTTGGAGTTACTCTTTCTCCTGAAATGGGAGGTTCTAAAGGCGGCGGTTTATCCGGTTTAGCCGCTTCTTTTTTGGGAAGTGGAGTTTCTATGAATGAAGGTACTGATGCCTTGAATGCTTCTTTGTCTGCTGATATTGTGTCTTCTACTCCTTTTTTGTTGGAACTTTCTAATATGAAGGTTCCCGTATCAGGGGATGAGGAAATATCTTTAAGTTCATATTTGGATGAAGAATCTTCTCCTTGGTGGGGGTATGTGATCGGTTTTCCAGGTATGATAATAAGTGGGGTGAAGTCATTATTTGCTGAAGAAGATTCTGAATTAATAATTTCAAAAAAGGCAAATCAGGGTGCAATCGAATTATCTGGAAAGGAATTACAAAAGATTGAATCACTCAAGAAAAAGATTATAGCTTCCGTAGATAAGAAAACCTCAATGACTACAGTTTCCGTGACTTTCCAAAATCCGAAAGTTGCCGCAGTAGTTGCAGATTCTGTCGTAAGGAAATTGCAGGAATATATCATAGATTATCGTACTACCAAAGCAAAAGAAGATTGTCTTTATTTGGAGAGATTGTTTAAAGAGCGTCAGCAGGAGTATTACGACGCCCAGAAGAAATATGCCGATTATATGGACTCTCATGATAATATTATTTTGCAGAGTGTTCGTACTGAACAGGAACGCTTGCAGAATGACATGAGCCTTGCCTACCAAGTGTATACTCAGGTGGCCAACCAGCTTCAGGTAGCCAGAGCCAAAGTCCAGGAAGAAAAACCAGTCTTTGCAGTTGTAGAGCCTGCGGTTATCCCATTATATCCTTCGGGAACCAGTAGAAAAATATATGTTTTAGCTTTTATCTTCCTATCAGTTTGTATTGTTATCTTTTGGAAGTTATTTGGAGAAGATATTCTGAATAAGTTCAAAGAAATCCGTGCCTAAAATCAATATTTAATGTGATATGGTATCAACAACCAGTCAAATAAATAAAGTCGTAGAGTTTATTGCAGTATTGGGAGATTTGATTATTCTGAACTTGTGTTTGTTCTTTCTCCTTTTCTTTTGGGAAGAAGCATTTGTGTCTTTACCTTTTTCCTGCAGAGTTTCATGGATGACGACTTCGTTAAGTCTCTGTTATTTGGCATGCTCGGCGTCCCGGGGTAGAGCATGGAATAGCCGGGCGATTCGTGCTGATCAGCTTGTGGTACGTGTGCTGAAGAATATTATCATCTTTTCGGTTTTTTGGGCGTGTATCATGGCTTTTAGTGGAATCTCCATAATCTCTCCTCTATTTTTTATTATCTATTTTTTTATCCTTTTTGTTGTATTAAGCGTTTACCGCATTATTATCCGTCGTTTGCTGATTGATTATTGTGCTAAAGGTAAACATAAAAGTTACGCTGTTTTTATAGGTGGAGGAGATAATATGCATACATTATATGAGGAAATGGAAAGTTCTTTGGCCGCCATTTATGAAGTTGTTGGTTATTTTGATGTTACTCCGAATGAGACTTTCTCCTCTAAATGCCGTTATCTTGGTAATCCGGACAATTTTGCTGATTTTATGTCCGGAAAAACATCCGTAAAACATGTATTCTGTTCTTTGGCAATGGATGAGGGACATTATAATGTTCCTATTATAAACTATTGCGAGAACCATTTGCTTTATTTTCATGGTGTTCCTAATGTTTGTAAGGGATTTCCCCAACGTATCTGGCATAGTATGATTGGTAATATGCCAATTTTGAATTTGAGATATGAACCTTTAAGTAAAGTGGAAAATCGTTTCTTGAAACGGCTATTTGATATTATGTTATCCGGTATTTTTTTGGTTACAGTTTTCCCTGTTATTTATCTAATTGTGGGAACTATTATAAAATTGACTTCTCCCGGTCCAATATTCTTCAAACAAATGAGGACAGGATTGAATGGCAGAGAATTCAAATGTTATAAGTTTCGTTCTATGAGAGTGAATGATGAAGCAGACAAAAAGCAGGCAACAGCCGATGATCCCCGAAAGACTAAATTTGGAAATTTCCTTCGACGTTCTAACATAGATGAACTTCCTCAATTTATTAATGTCTTTAAAGGTGAAATGTCTATAGTTGGACCTCGCCCTCATATGTTGGCTCATACAGAGACTTATGCGAGATTGATTGATAAATATATGGTGCGTCATTTTATCAAACCTGGTGTAACAGGTTGGGCACAAACCCATGGCTTTCGTGGTGAAACGAAAGAACTGTCTCAAATGGAAGGTCGTGTTCAGGCTGATATTTGGTATATGGAGCATTGGACACTATTACTTGATTTATATATTATTTATAAAACCATAGCAAATGTGATTGTCGGGGAAAAGAATGCGTATTAAGATTTAAAAGTGTTTTAATATTATTCTTGTTAATACTACTTGATTTTGAGAAGTTACTTATCTAATTATTGTGAACAGCTTATTCCGTTCACCTATGTTTCTTTTGATATATTTGATACATTGATGTTTCGTACAGTATCCGATTTTAGGATGATACATCAAATGGTTGCTAATTTGTATGAAGAACAGTATGGTATTAGCCTTCCTTTGTATCCTAAACAACGTATGGATGCTGAACTTAAAGCAAGAAATGTTTTGGGGAGGAATGAGGTCAATATGGATATGATATTTGAGTATTTATCAGACTATTCAGAAGAAGAAAAAAGTAGATTACGTTTTTTAGAAGAAAAATGCGAGATTGATAATTGTGTAGGTAATCCACTTATGATTGAGGTTTGGAAGTGGTGTCGAGATAATGGGAAGAAGATAGTTATAATCACGGATATGTATTTGCCACGAAGGGTACTAAATACAATTTTAGCTAAAATTGGGGTGGATTATGATTATCTTTATATATCAGGAGAAGAAGGAGTAACTAAGAGAACAAGTGAATTGTTTGCTGTTGTTCTTAGAAAATTGAATATAAAACCAACTCAACTTATTCATATTGGGGATGACCTTAATAATGATATTAATATGCCTCAAATAAAGGGTATAGCTTCTTTACTAAGATTGTCTAACGAGGCTAATGTTTTGCCATATATAAAGATTAAACAATGTGATATATCTTTGGGAAAAGATCATTTATTTAGTATGTTGTCTCGTTATTGTTCGAATAGAGAGTTTTTAAATTCCGAACAGCGAATAGGATATGCCATTTTAGGTCCTCTTATTGTGGATTTCTGTCAGTGGTTACATGCGATTAGAAAAGAAAATAATCTTCATAAACTTTTCTTTGTTGCACGCGAAGGTTTTTTTATCAAAAAGGTCTATGAAAAGATGTATCCTCAAGAGGCTCATGATTTGATGTATATTCGATTGAATAAAAATGTTTTAAGATTGCCTTTGCTTAGTATGCATAATGCTTGCGAGTACTTTATGAAAGCTAAGGTTGGACGTTTAACATATGATTGGAAACTAATTTTTGACTTACTTTACATAAGTGATTATGAATCAGCAAAGCATTTTGTAGTACTACGTACAGGATTTGATAGATTTCATGAAACAGTAACTCTAAAAGATTTAGAATCAGGGAAGTACAATAAAATATTAGTTTCTCTCTTTGAATATCAAAGAGAGATGATTGAGGAACAATCTGCATTACTTGATGAATATCTTATGTCATTGGGACTTTTTGAAGGGTCTGTAGGTCTTGTTAACAATAGTATTAATGGGAATGGGCAATCTATGCTGACAGATTATTTATTATCTAAGGGGAAAGAATGTGACATATTAGGACTTCAATTTATAAAAACGTCAAAATGCGAAAAATTGTTGAAAGGGAAATGTAGGGCATGGCTTACAGAAAGTAGTGTTAGTGAGTTTAGTAAAACGAGATTTCATTCTAATTGTTTATTGTTGGAACATTTGATGTTTGAACCTAATGGAACTTCAATACGCCTTTATAGGCATGAAAATAAAATAGAGGTATTATGTGAAGCTTCTCGTACAGAACAGAAGGATTGGGGAAAGATAGCTAATATTCAAAAATATGCATTAGAATTTGTAAGTGATTATACTAACCATGTTGGTATTTCATTGGATATGGCTGGATTTCATGGTTATTTTAATATGCTATGTCATCCACTTTACGATGATGCAGTATTACTGGGACATTTGAATGATGACGATATGGATGGTGATAAAACGATTTCAAATATAAGATTTCCTTTTCGTTTTAAGTATCTTTTCTCAAAAGATATACCATTCGATATTACTTGGCATGAGGGGTATTTTACATTAAAGAATGTATCCTGGTGGGGTATAAGTTTATATTTATATTCTGCTAAATTACAATTTTATAAGCAGATGGTCAAGAGTCATATTAAACGAATCATCTTCTCAAAGTGATGTAATGACTGAATATGGTTGTATCGTATAAAAACTATTAATAGGTTTACATAAGGATTATAAAGTCGATTTTTTAGAATATGTCATCACAATATTCTATATCAAATAAAAAAAGAATAGCAAAGAATACATTATTCCTTTATATCCGTATGATGCTTATCATGGCGGTGTCATTGTATACATCTCGTATTATTCTCAATGCTTTAGGTATTGTGGATTATGGAGTATATAATGTTGTGGGAGGTATGGTGGTGATGTTTGGTTTTCTCAATTCAGCATTAGCACAAGCCAGCCAACGATATATAACTTATGGCATTCAGAAGGATTCATCTGAAGAACAGATAAAGATGTTCTCCATGTTACTGAATGTACATATAATTATTGCTTTGGCAATATTTGTACTTTGCGAGACGATAGGACTATGGTTATTCTATAATAAATTGGTTATTCCAACTGATAGAATGACATCTGCTTTTTGGGTGATGCAGTTCTCTATTTTATCTTTATTGGTTTCAGTCATTCAAGTTCCTTACAACGCTTCTATTTATGGGCATGAACGGATGAATGCTTATGCTTATATAAGTATTGTGGAAGTTTTGCTGAAATTAGGAGTTGTGATTATTATAAAATATTGTTTTGAAGATAAGTTAATAGCATATGGGGGGCTTATGATGGTAGTTGTAGTATTTACTGCTTTAATATATCAACTTTATTGTATTCACTATTTTTCTAATTGTCATTATATACGCTATTGGTCGTCTTCTCTTTTTAAGGAATTATTGAGTTATACAGGATGGAGCTTGATAGGAAACTTGGCTTGGACTTTTAATAATCAAGGCATGAATATACTTATCAATATGTTTTTTGGCCCCATATATAATGCTGCACGAGGCATTGCATCTTCTGTAGAGGCTGCGGTATCTTCTTTTTTATATAATTTCATTATTCCAACAGTACCACCAATTATTGCAGCTTATGCTGCTGGTAATGTCAAAGAGATGTTAGATTTAAGTTTTAGAAGTTCAAAAATGGGATTCCTTTTATTTATGTGTCTTTCTTTGCCTTTAATAAGCATATTGGAATTTGTGTTAGAGGTATGGCTTGTTACTCCTCCACCATTGTCGTGGAATTTCTGCCTTCTTTCATTGATTTATATGCAGTGTAATTCTCTTTCAGGGACACTGCAGAATATTGTTCAAGCAACAGGGAATGTGAAAAGATTTCAATTGTCTAATGGCTTGATTAAAATAATGGCTCTGCCTGCTGTATATACTATATATAAGTGTGGTGGAGATGTTGTAACTTATCTATGGACTTTAATTTTTTTCTCAATTATAGGATTGGTTGTCCAACTTGATGCAGTTAATCGTTTAATAGAATCTTTTAAAATTAAGTCATATATAAATTTAGTAATAGTTCCCTCATTGTTAGCTTATGTAATTCCTTTGATATTGTCTCTTTATTTTAGTCAAATGAGATTGAATCTTTTACAAGCGGTAGGAGTGATATTATTAGTGTTATTGATTTGTATTGTATCTGTTTGCTTTGTTGGATTAACAAAGTATGAGCGTATATGGATTGTAAATATAGTAAAAGCTAAATTGAATAAAAGTAATGGTTAAGACAAGATTTGCTCATTTGTATTACAGTTGTAATTTTAGAGATGTTTTAAGATTTTATTTATTGGGGAGATTGCGTGGAATCTGAAGTACATTATTTCAATTTTCTCGGTCTATCCATAGAATAATTGTTTCTATTATATATCTGCATAAGTATAATTTTTATTTAGTATTGATATTAAAACTAAATAGTTTCATCAGAAAGCGGAGTAGTAATTCTAGGTAAATCATAGCTTGATTATATAAATCGATGATTAAAGTGTTTACAGAAGGTATAAGAAGGCGGCTAAGGATTCTTTGGGAGAAGGCGATATGGCCTCTTATTAAAATGAATTATTCTATAAGTAAGGGTTTCTACATAAGGTATCCAGAGATTTCTAAACATGAAAAGATTGATCTATCAACAGTTGGCTACATGGATGAATATAGTGAAGAAATTTTAGATTATTTTTCTTTTAAGGGGCTTGAAATGAAAATCAAGTCAAAATTTTCTTATTGTAATAATGATACTATCAAGGTTGAATCTCAAAAAAATGATGGAGAGAATTGGTTAGTTTTTATTTTTAATCCTGAAGCAAAGAATTTGATGATAGAATTTGATTTTTCTATTAATCAAATAGTTCACGAATTTCAATTGGCCTTTAATTATAAAGGTATTAAAGAAAGGAATAGATTCTTGATTATTGAGAATACGAAAGTTCTGTTTGATTGTATAAAGAAAGGTAGTTTTTTCCCTATATTATTTGAAAAATCCTTTGATTATATATTTAGTGCTGATATTATTAATCACGTGAAATTAATAGTTGATAGTGGAGTTTATTCTTTATATGTCAACGGTAAGTGTTTACTTTCTATTACAGAAAAAATAAAAATATGTAAAGGGGATAGTCTTGCATTAATCCTTTGGGAAGATTCTCACAATAGACCTATTTCATGTGAAATTTCAAATATACAATTATCAAAAATTGCTTAGATGAATAGAATTGCTGTAATATCCTCATGGGCATGGATTAAAGTAGCTAACAATTATGGAGCTTTACTTCAGTATTATGCTCTTCAACAGTATCTTACTCGTAAAAATAACTATGTTTTTTGGATTAAATGGGAATTTTATAAAAGATGGAAAGGAACTAGACTGGATAATGTCAAGTTGTTGCTTCGTCACCCACTTATCTATTTATCTTCATATAGATGTCATCGTACATTCTTAAAATTTTGTCGAGATTATCTAAATACGTCTGTGCAGACTTATACAGAAGAATCAGAAGCAGATTCCTATCCGATAGCAGATTATTATATCACCGGGTCTGATCAAGTTTGGGGAGGAACTCAGCCAGAATGTTTTTTATCGTTTGTTAATGATAACAGTAAGAAAATTGCTTATGCTGCGAGTTTTGGCAAAGGAGAGATAACTCAAGAACATTTTGAAAAGATTGCTCCTTGGATAAGACAATTTGCTCATGTTTCAATAAGAGAGGAAAATGGAATTGAAATATGTAGGCGAATGAAAGTAGAAGCAACTCATCTTTTGGATCCAACTTTTCTGCTTGATGAGGATGATTATCCTCATAGACAGTTGTATATTAAGAATCCCTATATTTTTGCTTATTTACTAAATGTAGGATCTAAAAATGATGTACATTGGTATGAACTCAAAGATTATGCTCTAAAGACTAATTGCGATCTGAAAGTGTGTGCAGTTCAGGGATCTGAATATTTATTTTGTAATAAAGATTTAGTGTACCCTAGTCCTACGGAGTGGCTGTCTTATTATAAACAGGCTCGTTGTGTTGTAACCAATACTTTTCATGGTACTGTATTTGCTATCATTCATCATAAACCTTTCTTATGCATATTGCAAAGAGGTTCTTCAGCTAATCAGAATACAAGGATGAGTTCTTTACTCAGCACTTTAGGGCTGGAAGATAGAATCCTTAATTGTGAAGATAGCATTGAGGTCTCTATAAACCGACCGATTAATTGGCAAAAGGTATCTACTTTAATTACTGATTGGCGTAAAAAAAGTGATGCATTTTTGAATTTTCTCAATGATTGATATATATATATTATTATGAAAATTAGAAACAACAGGTTACTGAATAGGATTTTATCAGTATATGCTAATAGGTTATGTAATCACAACGATCATTATGAGTTGCGATATTGCGGTTATTGTGATTTATTTGATCAAGAAGCCAATGATTATGTTTATGAACTTTTGGCATCAGGGCAACCTGCAATGATTTCAAAATTTGGATCAGTAGAATTGAGTAACTTGGTAGCTCGGCATATTGATGAAACTACAGGACTTACTAAAGAAATTATTAATGATTATCTTCACTATAATAATGTGACCATAAACTATAAGGGAGCACTTACGAATTTGTGTTCAAATGCCGGCTTTTTTCCTTATGATCTAGATTTGGGACTTCGCTGGTATCGTTTGATGATCCAAGATATTAAAGAAGTAGATGTATTGGGCAGCTATATCTATGAGGAAAAATATATTGCTCAAAGTATGAATTGTCTTAAAAGAGTAAATATTGATGGCTATTTTTCACCTTTTAGTTGGAATAATCCTTGGTCTAAAGTGTTGAAGGGGAAAAAAGTACTTGTAGTTCATCCTTTTGTTGAGTCTATAAAATATCAATATGAGAATAATAGAGAACATCTTTTTGAAAATCCAGATGTACTTCCTGAGTTTAAAGAACTTATCTTAGTGAAGGCTGTTCAAACGCAAGCTGATGCTAAAGATTCACGTTTTAAAGATTGGTTTGAAGCTCTTCAATATATGAAGGACGAGATAGATAAGTGTGATTATGATATAGCATTAATTGGTTGCGGAGCCTATGGAATGTGTTTAGCTGCACATGTAAAACGACAAGGAAAACAGGCTGTACATCTTGCTAGCATGACTCAAATGCTTTTTGGGGTATATGGAAAGCGTTGGCTTGATTCAGAACCTGAGTACCGAAAATATATTAATAAGTATTGGATTCGTCCTGATAAAAAAGAGAAACCACAAGGGGCGGATAAAATCGAGGGAGGTTGTTATTGGTAAATTAGATTGTATTTTATTATAAACTAAGATATCTCATTTTGAATAATAGTCGAATAATTGAAATGCCTACAGATCAATTTTTAAATAGAGGGCAACGTATAGCTTGGCTTGATAATGTAAAGATGTTTGCTATGCTTTGTGTCATATTGGGTCATGTGATGACTATAGTGATTAAGACCAATGTGGATCTCTCAGGGAAAATAATAGAGCATTTTATTGTAGCATTTAATATGCCATTGTTCGTGATTATCTCAGGGTATTCAAATTTGAATACATTTAATAAAATTACAAAATGGAGGGAGTTGATTGACTTCGTGAAGAAAAGCGTTATTCGTATACTTTTACCCGTAGTGACATTCTGTGTGATTGGATTAACCCCAAATTTTATTTTTTCACCATTTTGGTTTCTGAATATGATTCTATATCTTATGATAGGGTTTGCTGTAATACATTTTGCTGTTTATTCTATTAAGAAACAGCATATGTTGGGGGTGTCTGTTCTTCTATTTCTTTTATGTTTTATTTGGGTGAATAAAGTTTGGATGGGGGAGATGTGTACATACTATGCCGTTGGGTTGTTGTGTAAAAAATATGGTATTTTTGATAGACCTAAGCGCATAATTTTTCCCATGTTATTACTGTTGGGTATATTAATATTTGTAATATTTTGGTGGTGTGGTGTTTATGTATATAGAGAAAGTAGTTTTTATGCTTGTAATTTCACTGATTTACTGTCACTTAATAAACTAGAACTATGGTTTGAACGTCAATTATTAGCAGGAATACTGGGTGTAGCAATGATAGGTCTATTTTTGAATTATAATGGTAAATATACGCTATTTAGTAAAATGGGGAGATATACCCTTTCTTTTTATTTATTCCATGCTATGATGCTTAGACCTTTTCGTAATGATTTAATTGTCGATATATTTCATGATACGTGGTTTTATCAATACTTCTCTGGATCAGAGGTTTTAAGATGGTGTGGAGTTTTTATCATTTTTATAATGATGACACTAATAAGTTGGGTGCTGATTTGTGTATGTAAAAAGTGGAAATGGACACGTTTGTTTTGTTTAGGACAAAAAAGTAATTATTAGAATGTGAAACGAATCGCTATTATTGTAAATGCGTTTGGAGGTTCAACGACTTCTTTAGCAGAAGCTTTTCTTAATCAAGGTTATAAGGTGGATTTTTATCATCTTATTCCGAGGAAAAAGAGTGCGTCATTTGAAACTTTTGATTTGTCTCTTAGGGGGGGCTTATTTTCTATAGTTCCTGTCAGGTCCTTTGATTATGATGGCTTGAGAAGATTTATTCCATTTGCTAGAAATAAATATTTCTCAATGTATCAAATATCAGTTGTTGAGTTATCCTCAATGGGAATAAGATGTTTCATCAATCCCATTTTTGTGCTATATTATGTAAAACTTGCAAGACGAATTATAAAACAAAAATATGATTTTGTAAATGTTATTGGTCAAAACAAGTCAACAGCCTTTCTTTCTGTTATTTTGCGCTCAAAAGGTGTTAATGTCGTTCACTCAGTTCATGAGGTTTGTGTGAATCATCAAGTTGGTGATAGGCTTAGTGATACTGTTCTTTATCTTATCGAAAAGAAGATCCCTATTAATGTTTTTAGCCAAAAAACAGCTGAAGATTTGGTAAGATTAGCAGATAAAAAAACTTTAAAATATTCTGTCATACCATTTTCGCTATTTACAGGTTACTTGGAATATAATGAGATTGACATACCTGAGCTTAAAGGAGAAACCGATTATGTTCTTTTCTATGGGTTTATTGTGAATTATAAAGGACTGGATGTATTGCTTAAAGCTGCTCATGTATTAATGGATAGAGGATTTACAAGAAAAATAGTGGTAGCTGGTGGTGGCAATGTAGATTGTCTTGCAACAATAAAGAAAGAGAAAAATTTCATTGTAATTAATCGTTGGATAGAAAACGTCGAGATTTCTACGCTGATTAGAAAATGTCATATTGTTGTTTGTCCATATCTTTCATCATCTCAGACAGGTATAACGCAAACTGTATTTAATTTTGATAAACCTATTGTTGCGACAAAAGTTCCTGCTTTTACAACAACAATTGAAGATGGAAAGACTGGTCTCTTAGTTGATGTTAATGATGTTGATACGTTTGCGGATGCTATAATTCGCTCTTATCAGGATGTTAACTTGTATATTAGAATGTGTCATGAGGTGCGTTCTGTAAGGCAAAATAGTGAATCAATATGGAAGGATATAGTAATGAAATATGTACAAAGTTATATTAATGGATAACAATAATATGGGAAAACTAGCAATTGTATTTAAAGAGAAATGGAATAGATTCAGTCATTATTTGAGAAATATTCTTCAAAATGATATTGCATGCCTATGTATTACACCTTCTCTATGTCGGAGACTAATATACAATTGGTTAGGTCACAATGTGAAAGGGGTAGTTTTTCCTCATTGTTTTCTTGGAGTAGCGAAAGGCAAACTTACTTTAGGACAAAATTCATTTATAAATTATTCATGCTTTCTTGATCTGAGCAATGATATTATTATCGGTGATGGTGTGTCAATTGCTTTTAAAACAATATTTATTAATGCTTCGCATGAGATAGGACCTATTGAGCATCGTGCTGGTAAAGGAATAAATGCTCCTATTCGTATAGAGGATGGATGTTGGATAGGTGCTAATGTGACAATAATGCCTGGCGTTACTATTGCGAAAGGATGTATTATAGGTGCAGGGACTTTAGTTACAGAGGATACTGAAGAAAATGGAATATATGTGGGAATACCTGCTCGGTTGATTAGAAAGCTTTAAATAAACAGTGATATAATGTCAGAATTAACATCTTTGGTTCGTTTATTAGGGATGATTATTAAGTTTATTATAATATCAAACAATACTATATAATGATGAAATATTATATTGCAAAATTACTTCGTATTCCCCGTCGTTTCCGAATGATTTATTATATCTACTTCAATCGTTTTAAGTTTTGGCTTAATGATGTGAAGTTTGGACGTAATATGCAAGTGTATACTAAATTTTTCTTGAATAAGGCGCCTGGGAGTAAAATTACGATTGGTGATGATTTTATCTATACTAATGGTGATGCTTTTAATCCACTGTGTCGTAATATTTGTGGGTGTATTAACACTACATTTCCCTACTCTCAAATTTCTATAGGCAATGGAACAGGTATTTCTTCGGCTTGTTTGTGGGCGAATTCGAGTATCACAATAGGTAATCACGTGAATATCGGAGGCGATTGTATTCTTATGGATTCGGATGCACATAATTTAGATTTTCGTGTGAGAAATGCAAAAAGCAAAATAGGAAAAATGTCTAAAGATGTATTAACAGCTAAAACAGCTCCTATTGTAATAGAAGATGATGTCTTGATAGGGACTCGTTGCATTATATTGAAAGGAGTAACTATTGGTGCACGGAGTGTGATAGGAAGTGGAAGTATAGTTACCAAATCCATACCACCTGATTGTATTGCTGCTGGAAATCCTTGTAAAGTAATACGTATATTAAATAACTAGTTTTGAATAGTGTGTAAGATTAAAACTTGACTTTTTTAGCATTATTATAATAACTAATAAATGTTTATTTCCAATTAGAACAGTTTGAAATAGTCTAGTCCTTTTAGAGTTGTTGATTTAATAATGAATTAAATATAAAAGTGTAATGCCTCCTTTAATTTCAGTGGTAACAATTTGCTATAATGCTAAAAATGATTTGGAGAAAACTATATTATCTGTTCTCTCTCAAACTTATCAAGATATTGAGTATATTATAATAGATGGTGGTAGTACGGATGGTACTGTTGATATTATACACAAGTATTCGGAACGATTATTTTACTGGATTAGTGAACCTGATAAGGGGATATATGATGCTATGAATAAGGGGATGGATAGGGCTACAGGTAGTTGGATAAATTTCATGAATGCTGGAGATACTTTTTGTGATAATGAAGTTATTAAAAATATATTTGGATATAATGATTTATCTGATTATAGTGTCATTTATGGGGATTGTTATGTCTCAAAATTAAATCAACTGCAATATTTGAAGGCATCTAGTATGAAGAAAGTGCATGTCCAAATGCCTTTTTGTCATCAATCATCTTTTATTCGAAAGACTAGATTAAGATTTAGTATAGATTTGAAGATTGCTGCTGATTATCAGATGATTTATGAATATTACAGAATGAATGGTATAAGTTCTTTTTTATATATAAGTAAGCCAATTTCAGTCTTTGATGCAACAGGTATTTCAACAACTAATAATAATTTGTTGCAGAAAGAGTATGGAATTGTTTATAAAAGAACAAGGAATGCTTATTATTACATTTACTTATGTAAACAAATTTTAAAAATGGTGTTGTTATGTCAGAATTAATTTCTATTATTATTCCTGTCTATAATATAGAAAAATATATAGCAAATTGTTTAGAGAGTGTTGTATCACAGACTTATAATAATATTGAGGTAATAGTCATAGATGATGGTAGCAATGACAAGACTGGAGAAATTTGTGATATATATGCATCAAAATATAGATTCATACAGGTTCATCATCAGCAAAATTCCGGTGTATCTGTTGCGCGTAATTATGGATTAAATACATATTCTGGTAATTGGGTTTTTTTCTTGGATGGAGATGATACTTTAGTATCAAACGCATTAGAATTAGCTAAAAAAATAGCTGATGATACAAAATGTTTGATGGTAGATTTTAATTTTAGTAGAGTAACAGAGGGCAAAACAATTAGTGGATTTGAATTCTATACTAATTCTTTTATAGAGGATAATATAAAGTGCTTAAATAGTACATTGCTATATAAACGTGCTTTGATCTATCCCAAATTATATCATAGGTCTATTATTAATCATATAAGGTTTAATCCTAAAATAACAATTGGTGAGGATATTGTATTTAATATTGAAATATATAAAGGGCCCCACTTTAATATTTCCCATAATACAGAGAAAATTTATTTATATTTATTGCGTAATGGTTCGGCTATGCAAAATTCAAGGACATATTGTGAATATGAGAGATTGAATAATGTTGTAACAGAATATTTAAGTAATGATATTGAAGTTAATAAGAATCTAATTCTATTTTGTTGTATAAATTATTATTTTAAGTGTATAAAAGAAAGAGCTTTATTGTCTTCTCAATATTCAAAAATATACAATCGTCTATCTTTTAAAGATTGCTGGGATAAAGACCTAAGTTTTAAATTTAAGTTATTGTTCTCTGCGTATAAGCTTAATAGAAATTTGGGAAATTTACTTTTATATTTGAGATACAAATTATTTCCTGTATACTAATGCTTTTATATCTATTTACTTTTATATTGTCCATACTGTTTACTTATATAGCTTCTTTATATTATAAAAATAGGATGATATTCATTCTTTTTTCAGCTGTTGCTGTTACTCCATTAATAATTATTGGGGGATTAAGAGATGTTGGTGTGGGATATGATACGATTGCTTATCCTGTGTCTGCATATAATTATTTGCAAATCAATAATAATATATATTCGATTCTATTTGCTTCTGCTGAGTTGGAGCCTTTATATTATTTTCTTTCATATTTGGCAGTTAATTATTTTTGGGATGATGTAGGAGCTATATTATTTGTTACACAACTTATAATAATAGTTGTAACATATGTCGCTTGCTGTAGAATAGTGGGAAGATCTTATTTGTGGATATCAATTTTCTTGTATTGTTTTCTATTTTTCAATATGGAGCTCAATATGATGAGACAAGGTTTAGCTCTTAGTTTTGTTCTTTTAGGATTTTCATATCTACTAGACCATAAGTTAAAAGGATATTTTATATGTATATTGGTTGGCTTTTTATTCCATAAGTCTGCGATTTTTGCACTCGTGTTTTTACCAGGAGTATATTGGAAAAACTTAAGATATTCCAAGTATATTGTAATTGGAAGTCTTGCATTTTTGATGTTCTTTTCTACTATTCTGAACTTTATTACTTCTTTGGAGGGCTTCAGTAAATATGATGCTTATTCTGAGGGAGGCAACTATAGTGGAACTTTTTCTTATTCGGAATTTATCTTAAGAACACTTTTTTTATTGTGTATTTACTTTTTATGTTCCAATAAAAAGAAAGATATACATTTCTATCAAATATTTGCTCTATTTGTTTGTGAATTTGTTCTTAATATTTTACAGATAAAAAGCGATTTTGTAGGTAGATTAGGCTTACCCATTTATATCCTATATTTAGTTTATTTACCATATTATTGTATGATAAACACATCTACTTGGAAAATAAAGAAATCTAATACAGTTTTGTTACTATTCGTTGTCTTCTTATACTGGTGGTATGTGTATATGGTAAGTGATGCGGGTGTCACGGTCGATTATTCTTCTTCTATTTTAGGTATTCATTAGTTTTTTTGGCAAGAATATCATTGTTTAAATGTGGAGGTATTAATGAATGTATTGTTAGTAAGTGTTAGATCTGATTTTGGCGGAGGTCCTCGTCATGTTCATCAATTGATTGAAGAATTACCTTCTAGTATTAATATTTATATGGCTTTCCCTCAGGGGAAACCGTATGGGGATTTATGGAGAAGCCATCCTAGAATAAAGAAATATTTAGATATTCCTTATAGGAGGTTTAATATTAAATATCTATTCTTACTAAAGCGTTTCATAATTGAAAATGAAATTAGCATAGTTCATTCTCATGGGAACGGTGCTGGATTATATTCACGAACCCTAAAACTGATATTACCTGATGTTAAAGTTGTTCACACTTTTCATGGAATAACTGATGATTATTCTTCATACCTAAGATATTGTGTGAATAAAATAATAGGAAGATTTTTTAAATGTTTCACTGATAAATTTATTTTAGTATCGAATGGTGAACTAAAAGTTGGAAAATCATTACATTTTTTATCTATTGATAAATCAGTTGTAATATATAATGCAGTATCTGATAATGGTTTGAAAGTTTCAAGAAAAAATCAAAAGTTCTTAGTCATTTCACTCTCTCGTTTTGATTATCAAAAAAATATGGATATGGCATATAGTATAGCAAAAGCATTAAAAAATAATCATGAAATAGAATTTGTGTGGATTGGAGAAGGAGAAGATTTTTTGCGGTTAAAACAAAAGAGTGTGGAAGATAATGTTAATATTAATTTTGTTGGATTTGCAGAATACCCTATGCCTTACCTTAAGAGTGCAGATTTATATCTATCTACTTCTCGTTTTGAAGGCTTACCCTATGCTCTTATTGAAGCTGCATCAGTAGGGCTTCCAATAGTTGCTACGGACGTAGTTGGTAATAATGAAGTTGTACATCATAATTATAATGGGCTTTTGTTTAAGTCAGAACAAGATGCTATAGATGCGATAAAAACATTATCACAGAATGCTGATTTGTTGAATAAATATTCGATAAATTCTCGAGAACTTTACCTTAAATCTTTTACAATAGAAAGGATGATATCTTCTATTGTGGATACGTATGTGCAGGTTCTAAATTAATAAATTATTATTTGAAAATTAAAATAATATGAAGATTGCCATTATTCAAGAATGGTTAGTAACCGTTGGCGGTTCAGATAAAGTAGTCAAAGCTATTGCGGATGTTTTTCCTGGCGCAGATATTTACACTCTAGTTGCTAAAAAACAAGTTTGTGATGAATTAGGAATTGATTGGAATAAAGTCCATACATCATTCATTCAGAAGTTGCCTTTAGGAGTAAAGAAACATAGAATGTATCTGCCTATATTTCCGTTTGCGATAGAACAGTTTGATTTACGAGGATATGATATTATTATCTCATCTTCTCATGCTGTCGCGAAAGGAGTTCTGACCAAAGCGGATCAATTACATATCTGTTATTGTCATTCTCCTATCCGTTATGTATGGGATATGTATCATGAATATTTGGAAGAATCAGGGTTAGCGAAAGGCTTGAAAGGTTATTTGGCTAAATATATGCTTCATCGTATTCGCAAATGGGATTTGATATCTAGTTTTCGTGTAGACTATTTTATTAGTAATTCCGATTACGTAGGGCGTCGAATTCAAGAGACTTATAGACGGGATGCTGTAACAATCCATCCTAATATTGATATTTCTAATTTTGATTTATGTGTAGAGAAAGAAGATTTCTATTTAACTAGTAGTCGTTTGGTAGGGTATAAGAAAATAGATCTCATTGTCGAAGCTTTCAGTCATATGCCGGATAAAAAGTTGATAGTAATTGGTGGCGGTCCTAATTTAGAAAAGATATGCAAGATTGCCGGTCATAATGTAACTGTCATGGGATATCAACCATTTGCCGTATTAAAAGAAAAGATGCAGAAAGCTAAAGCCTTTGTTTTTGCGGCAGATGAGGATTTTGGTATGATTCCGATTGAAGCACAATCATGTGGAACTCCTGTAATTGCTTATGGTAGAGGTGGCTCTTTGGAAACAGTGAAGGACGGAACAACAGGGCTTTTCTTTTATGAACAGACTGTGGAGGCGATTATTGACGCAGTGAAAAGATTTGAAAATCAAGAAATCCCATTTGACCCTAAGACAATACGTAATCATGCGGAGACTTTTTCGGAAGAACGTTTTAAAAAGGAAATAAAGGAGTTTGTAGAGTTAAAATATAATGAATTTAATCATCTAGTGAAATGAGTTATTTTATATTTGGCGGTTCAGGTTTTATCGGTACACACCTCGTTACTCTAATTAATAATCTATATCCGGTTACTCCAATTTATAATCTGGATATTGTGGAGAATAGCCATGAAGGTAAATCTACGTATATCAATTGTGATGTTCGTTCTGATATAAACGTTGATGTTCCGATTACCTCAGAAGACGTTATCTTTAACTTTGCAGCCGTTCATCGTACCCCGGGACATCCGGATCAGGCTTATTTTGAGACAAATATTCGTGGTGCGGAGAATGTATGCGCTTTTGCGGAGAAATTCGGGATAAAGAAAATCGTTTTTACCAGCTCCATAGCTCCTTATGGTGCAGCTGAAGATTTGAAAACAGAAGACACACTTCCTACTCCGAACACCCCTTATGGGATTTCTAAGTTGGTAGCCGAAAAGATACATACGGTCTGGCAGGCTAAAAAGCCGAACGAACGACAGCTTACTATTGTTCGTCCGGGTGTGGTATTTGGTAAAGGGGAAAACGGTAACTTTACTCGTTTGTATTGGGGGATCCGCGGCGGTAAATTCTTTTATCCGGGTCGTAAAGATACGATTAAGGCTTGTATTTATGTGAAAGAGCTGGTTCGCTTTATGCTCTATCGGTTGGAGAATCATAATGAAGGGGTAGAGTTGTATAACTGTACATTTGAACCGGCTTTTACTATTGAACAAATAGTTGAAACGATGAAAAAAGTTACGGGGATTCAGCGTACTATTGTCAAGGTGCCGGGAAGTCTTTTGCTGACAGCTGCAAGTATTGTGGGTCCGTTAGGAGGAAAAGCTTTAGGCATTTGTCCGGCTCGCGTCAAAAAGTTAATGATTTCTACTAATATCTGCGGAAAGAAATTGGCTGATTCTGGGTATAAGTTTCATTATACATTTGAGGAAGCAATAAAGGATTGGTATAGAGATAATGATAATCTATACCTGAAATGATTTTTTGAGAATGAAAGTGGTATAAAATAAAATGTTGAGATGTAATTAGCACTTAGAGTGTTTGTATGTGAGATGAAGAGAATGTAGGTCCCTAGTTTCATGTTAACGCATGATTCTCCTACATTACATAGATTGGAAAGAGTACGACGGTACCTTTCCGGTCTATAACCCCGGCACCGGGGGGTATCCGGTGTTAATTTCCCACGATATCAACGGTCTGTGAAGATAGTTGATATTTTTAACAAAACAAACAGCTGCGGGAGACAGTATTACACTGCCTCCCGTAGCTGTTTATATATTAGAATACTCCTTTGTGCAGCTAAAGCACGGGCACTCCTTCATCGGATTCAAATCATGGTGCCCCACGATCAACGCTTTCGGAAACTGCCTGCGCAGTTCGCGTAATAGAGCCAGCAGGGAACCCCGTTGTTCAAGCGTTCGAGTATCCTTCGGGCAACAGTCAGCATCCAGTCCTCCTTCGTAGCAGATACCTATCGAGTGGGAGTTGTGGTTACGGCAGTGTGCCCCGACCTTTTCGAGAGGACGGCCACGGTGGATCTCTCCGTCGCGTGTAATGTAGAAATGATAGCCGATGTCGCGGAATCCCCGGTGGAGGATGTGGTCCAGTCGGCAGGCTTCCGCCGAAAGGGATTTCCCCTCCGGCGTGGCACTGCAATGAATGATAATCAGTGTGATAGTTCTCATCAGCTTACATACAGCTTTGCACTCCGAGCACACCCCCTATGGCGGTGGCGACAGTAATGATAATTTTGAGAACCAGGCTCCATACGGAGCGGCGTGACGATGAATTGCTCATAATTTATTTTTTTAAGGTTAAGAAATTAGACTGACGGATCAGGAGTCACTCCACCGCCGCCCGGGTTGGGATTCGGCGTATTACCGGAACCACCTCCTTCGATAGTCGGCTTCTGATACTCCGCTTGCTGCTTCAGTTGGCTGTCGAGTTTCAGGTTGGTAGTCGAGAGGTTACCGGTGGCACGTGCTTTGAGGCGCATACCGGTGATATTCTTCTCCAACGAAAAATCCTCCAGCGTTTCGGCTGCCTTACTGCGGATTCCCACACCGAAAATGGCGAGATCGTCAATTTTCACACTCTTGCCGTCGAGCAGCAATTCCTTGATACAGTTCACCATGTCGGTGAGTACACCTTTGATGACACCGCTCGAATACGGTGAATTGTGTTTCGACATGTGTTCGGCGAGCTTGGCCAGATCGA
Organism: Bacteroides caccae; assembly: GCF_002222615.2. Lineage (NCBI taxonomy): Bacteria > Pseudomonadati > Bacteroidota > Bacteroidia > Bacteroidales > Bacteroidaceae > Bacteroides > Bacteroides caccae. The sequence goes on from NZ_CP022412.2 coordinate 2,987,194, forward strand.
ATGTCTCGTCGCTTACCGCACGGGCGAACCACTTGCCCGCATTCACACCTTTCTTCTGCTGGTTCTGATAGATTTTGTAACGAATCATAACACTATAAATTAAAGGGTTAAACATATTGTCGTGGGGAGCTGTTTCCCTTCCGACGATACAAAGATAACACCCCGTAATCCCGGAAAATCAGTTGTATACAATTGTATGCGGTTGTTGTCGGTTAAGGACAGTAACGGTCGGTTATTCAACGGAAAAGCGTAGGAAATGTGAAGGCTTTTTGTTACATTTGTAGCTAATAATTTAAAACTTATCCATTATGAAAGAATTCACGATACGTGCTTATGGACGCATGGAACTGGCGCAACTTTATTCTCCCGAACTGACCGATATTGCCGCATATCGAAAGATGAAGAAATGGATCGAACGGTGTCCCGGACTTCAGCAACGCCTGTATGATCTGGGCTACCAACCCGAACACCGTTCTTATACACCATTGGAGGTGAGAGTGATTGTGGATGCATTGGGAGAACCTTAGAGGGATTCGCTTTAGGATAACAAAAGCACCGCTTTAAGACGGCTAAAGCATAGCTTTAAGCACTCTAAAGCTATGCTTTACGTCTTACAAGATACAACGTCTTACAACACACACTACTGTGGTTTCGGGTACAGCAGGTACACTTTTCCGGGGGCTCTCTTACGCACGCACACGCGCGCGAGCAATCATATAGTTTCCTTTGCCGTCTACGTGAACCAGATCTCCGTAGTCTACCAGACGTTTCAGCCAGATGAGCGCGGTGTTCTCCTTAATACCCATGACAGCTGCCTGCTCTCGTACCTGTTTGCGGGTAAACGTGGTCCCCAGTTTCATGAAGAAAAAATCACGCTCGACGTTTGCCCGGCGACTGATTTCTGTGGGAGGAAGGAAAGAAAGTATATGCATGGCATGGCAGTAGAGGGGCTCGGCAAGTTGGAGCACCGCTTTGAAATCACTCGGAGTGATCTTGACATCCCAGCGGGTGATGATGCCGTCTTTGATATTGTCATCGGGAATCTCCTTGTCCGGAGTCAGGAGAGGGGTAGAAGATGCTTTGAGTTGATAGGGCTGTGCGCTTTCGAGCGCACGCAATACAGCCACTTCCGCCATGATACGGCATGTGTTGACACCCAGACGGGCCACGAAACTATACATCTCATTCCCGTTGGCTATACCCGAACGGGTGAAAAGGGCAGAGAATAGAGTGTCAAATTCTTGTTTCTGCTCGTCGGTGAGCCGGAGTGTGTGGAGACCGTGTGCCTTCAGTAAGTCCAGTTTCTTTTTCCAATCCAATCCTATGGTGGTGAATATCTCTTCTATGTCTATGTCTCCTGTCGTAAACTGGCTTACCCACTGCCAGATACCGGGCATATAGTAGAACAGTTGGCGGGAGAAAAGCCCGTTTTCCGCCGAAGGGATGAGGGCTTTTACCTGCGCCGGAGTTCCGGAAAGCAGGACGGAGAGGTAGCTTTTTTTAATTTCTCGGTATTCCTGGTCGGTACGGCGGTTGTAAGACAAACGGTCGTGGTCGAATGCTTTGCGCAGGGTGTCGCTCCAGTGTCCGTAATCCGATCCTATGGCGGTGGACAGGGTATCCGCTTCGGACTCACAGATAAATCCTGTTCCGTTGGCATCCATGATGTTTTGCAGAATGCCGGTGCCGGTATTGTTGCCCGCGATGAGGAACATTTTGTTGGCCGGTATTTGCGGGGCGTCTATTTTAGAACGTTCCTTGCCCATTGCTTCGTAGGCGGCTTTGGCTTTTTTGTAGGCTTTTATTTCTTCGGCCCATTCGGCGCGGAGCTGGTCATGGATAGGATCCACAAGCAGCCGTATGGATGACAGGGCACTTTTTCCGGAAGCAGGGAGAGCTATAATGAAACTTTGCATGCAGGGGGACTGGAGTTTACCGCCATAAGGACACCGTACATACCGTTCCATGCAAGAACCCAGAGCGGTCAGTGCTCCCAATAGCATGACATCGTTCTGTGCGTCGGTACTTCCGTAACTCATAATACGTTGCAGGAGTTCCGGCCAGTCGGCTGCCGGAAAGGTGGGTAGCGGCTGTTTGGGTTCGCTACCCGGCAACAGTTCCTCAGACTCCGGACTCTCGCTATTGTATACCTTATTACGCGCGCACGTGTGTGCGGAAAGTTTTTGCGCTGTACCTGCTGTACCTTTTGTACCTGTCCGGCTGTTTGCAACCTCCTCTTTGCGGACGGTAACTCCTGCCGCTTCGGCGAGATAGAACACCGTGCCCAGATGCATATCCCCATGATTGGCAGTGAGTGCGTTGGAGAATATCCGTTCGGCGTGTTCGCGTTGGTATTTGGCGGAAACCCGGCACAAGCGGTGGAAAAAGTCGCGTCCCTCTTCGCCGCAATCGGTTGCAATGGCGAACGCCAGGTGTACGTATTCGATGTAAGTGGGGGCAATGTCAGCCTTGGCTGTTTCTACTGCCTCCGTGAGGCGGCGTAATGATTCAAGTTCATTCATTTTTTTATAGATTGAGAATTAATAATGTTACGAAATAATGCATCCGGATCGTAATTGAGGAAACAGGCCCTTACGAGGTCTTTTCCCGAACAGTCCACGCCTTTCGAGGCATTTCTGCCAGAATTGTCAGGTTCCGGGCCGTATGCCATTTCGACATACTGCATGGCTTTGTTCATACTTTCCGTGATATTTTGTGCTTCGTCTTCGGGATACAGCGTTCCGGAAGGGACGAAAGCCTTCACTCCCCGGCCGCTCGGACTGACATACGTGAGCACGGGGCAGAGGAAGGGATCATCGAATAGCAGACGGCGCATACTGACGGCTTCGTCGTAGGAGTCGAGGTTGTCCACATCTATCACGACCAGCCCGGAAGGGGATACGAAACACTTGCTGTTGCGGCGTGTGAAGGTGCCGCAGGGTGTCACGTAAGGCAGCAGTGTCGCTTTGGCAGTCCGCATGTCCGGAGCGTTGCGTACCTGAGCGGTCAGGAGTTTGAGATTCTCGTTGCAGGTAATCATTTGGAAGACCTGCTCCACGGAGACTTCGCAGAAGGGGAGGAGCGTGGGAGGAGTAACCATTCGTCCCTGTTCGTTCCTGACAGGAGCGATAGGTGGCATGAAATATGACATTCTGTACTGGTTTGGCATAATCTTTGTTGTTTACGGGTCAAAAACTTTTCTTCTTTCAAAACGTGCTTGATTTTCAAAACACGACGTGAAACTACGAAAAACAAAAAAATAGACGGTTCTGATATGTCAGAACCAATGTGAAAATAAATAACATACTAAGGTGTATTTTTAACAACTAATAGATATTGAACATGAAAAAGAACTTCAAACACGTCCTTCTAGGTACTTTTATCGATGAATCGCTTAAATGCGCAAACTTGACAATGACTCACTTATGCAAAGAAACCGGTATGGGGAAAGCCAGCTATGAGAATATAAAAAAGGGGAGGATATGAAACTGCACTACTACGAATCCATTCTGAACTTCTACTGTGACAGTCTGACAGAAGAGGAGCTGCTGGAGAAGATACGCGAATGGACACTGCGGTATCTCTGGTATAGAAAGAAGCGCGAGGAGGAGGAGGGAAACGAGAATACCCGTGTGCGATAACGAAAACACAAAAAATAATGTTTGATTATACATAAAAAATACGGGGAATGCTTCGTAGTTCACAAATAATGATTAAATTTGCCGCGATTTGTAATGTTGAGTTTGCAAAATGACGAATAATACTATAAAGCATCTGGGTATTGTGGAAAACATACAGGGTTCTCATCTGTCGGTGAGGATCGTTCAGACATCGGCTTGCGCGGCTTGCAGCGTGAAGGGACACTGTTCCTCGGCAGACAGCAAGGACAAAATCATAGATATAATTGATACTGCTGCGGCTTCCTACCAGGTGGGGGAAAACGTAATGGTGGTCGGCGAAACGTCGATGGGAATGCAGGCGGTGGCCTTGGCATTCATTATCCCTTTCGTTCTTTTAATTTTTACATTGTTCCTTTTTATGGCACTGATAGAGAATGAACTGTATGCGGCACTTCTTTCTCTGGCTGTCCTTGTGCCTTATTACTACATTTTGTGGCTCAATAAAACGCGACTGAAACAAAAATTTTCATTTACTATAAAACCAATAAATAACTAAGAACATTATGAATTTGATTCTGATTGCAGTGATTTCATTGGGAGCGATAGCGCTCGTGCTGGCCGCTATTCTTTATGTGGCTTCCAAGAAATTTGCCGTGTATGAAGATCCGCGGATTGCCCAGGTAGGGGAAGTGTTGCCCCAGGCAAATTGTGGTGGATGTGGCTATCCGGGTTGTAGCGGTTTTGCCGACGCTTGCGTCAAAGCCGGCTCGCTGGATGGAAAATTCTGCCCCGTAGGCGGACAACCTGTCATGGCTAAAATTGCTGATATCCTCGGACTGGCAGCCGGAGAGGCTGAACCGATGGTAGCAGTGGTGAGATGTAACGGAACGTGTGCCAACCGTCCGCGTATTAATCAATACGACGGTGCTAAGAGTTGTGCTATTGCCGCTTCGCTGTATGGCGGAGAGACGGGTTGTAGCTACGGCTGTCTGGGTTGTGGCGACTGTGTGGCTGCCTGCCAGTTTGACGCTATCCACATGAACCCGGAAACGGGACTTCCGGAAGTCGACGAGGCGAAATGTACCGCTTGCGGCGCCTGTGTGAAGGCTTGCCCGAAGGCGATCATTGAAATCCGTCCGCAAGGCAAGAAGTCGCGCCGCGTGTATGTCTCTTGTGTGAATAAAGACAAGGGCGCTGTGGCACGCAAGGCTTGCACGGTGAGCTGTATCGGTTGCGGAAAGTGCGTGAAGACGTGTCCGTTCGAAGCTATCACGCTGGAGAACAACTTGGCTTACATCGATCCTGACAAGTGTAAATCTTGCCGGAAGTGCGTGGAAGTATGTCCGCAGAATACCATTATCGAGTTGAACTTCCCGCCGCGCAAACCGAAGGAAGAAGCTCCGGCTGCTCCGAAAGAAACGGTTACTCCAAAAGAAACGGCTGAGGCTCCGAAAGTAACAGAATAATAACAGAATAAAATACAGAATTGTATGTTAAAGACATTTTCAATTGGTGGAGTTCATCCACACGAAAATAAATTGTCGGCACATCAACCTATCATTACGGCGGAAGTTCCTGCGAAAGCGGTTATTCTGCTGGGCCAGCATATTGGCGCACCTGCCAAACCGGTTGTTGCGAAAGGGGATGTGGTAAAGGTAGGCACACGGATTGCCGAACCTGCCGGCTTTGTTTCGGCAGCAATTCATTCTTCGGTCAGTGGTAAAGTGGCGAAGATTGATACGATAGTCGATGCCAGCGGTTATGCGAAACCTGCTATTTTCATTGATGTGGAAGGTGACGAATGGGAAGAAACAATCGACCGCAGCAAGACACTGGTGAAAGAATGCGATCTTTCGGCGGAAGAAATTGTGAAGAAGATTGCCGATGCCGGTATCGTAGGTCTGGGCGGTGCTTGTTTCCCTACACAGGTGAAACTGTGTCCTCCTCCTTCTTTCAAGGCGGAATGCGTGATTATCAATGCGGTGGAATGTGAACCGTATCTGACTGCCGATCATCAGCTGATGCTGGAACACGCAGAAGAAATCATGGTAGGCGTGTCTATCCTGATGAAAGCCGTGAAAGTGAATAAAGCGTTTATCGGAATCGAGAACAATAAGCCGGATGCAATTCAGTTGATGACGAAGGTAGCTTCCAGTTATGCGGGTATCGAAGTGGTGCCTTTGAAGGTGAAATATCCGCAGGGAGGTGAAAAGCAGCTGATTGACGCGATCACCAAACGTCAGGTGGCAAGCGGTGCGCTGCCTATCTCTACGGGGGCTGTCGTGCAGAATGTAGGTACGGCTTTCGCTGTTTATGAAGCGGTGCAGAAGAACAAGCCGTTGTTTGAGCGCGTGATTACGGTGACCGGAAAGTCGGTGGCCCGTCCGTCCAACTTCCTCGCCCGTATCGGTACGCCGATGAAGCAGTTGATCGACGCTTGCGGCGGTCTGCCGGAAGACACGGGAAAGGTGATCGGCGGTGGTCCGATGATGGGTAAGGCGTTGGTGAACATCGACGTTCCTACTGCGAAGGGCAGTTCCGGCATCCTGATTATGAACCGGAAGGAAGCCAAGCGCGGGGAAGCACAAACCTGTATCCGTTGCGCGAAGTGCGTGAGCGCCTGTCCTATGGGACTGGAACCGTACTTGCTCGGAGCGTTGTCCGAAAACGGGGATTTTGAAACAATGGAAAAAGAAAGAATCATGGATTGTATCGAGTGCGGTTCCTGTCAGTTCACTTGTCCTGCCAACCGTCCGTTACTTGACTACTGCCGTCTGGGTAAAGGCAAGGTAGGCGCTATGATTCGTGCACGTCAAGCTAAAAAATAACGAATATGGAAAATAAATTAATCGTATCACTATCACCCCACGTTCATGGCGGAGACAGCGTACAGAAAAATATGTACGGCGTGCTGATTGCACTGATTCCGGCTTTTCTGGTGTCTCTCTACTTCTTCGGACTGGGTGCCCTGATTGTCACGGCTACTTCCGTGGCCGCTTGTTTGTTCTTCGAATGGGCAATCGGGAAATATTTACTGAAGAAACCTACCACGACAATCTGTGACGGCTCTGCTATCATCACAGGTGTGTTGCTGGCATTCAACTTACCTTCCAACCTGCCTGTATGGATCATCATTCTCGGCGCACTGTTTGCTATCGGTGTGGGAAAGATGTCTTTCGGCGGATTGGGCTGCAACCCTTTCAACCCGGCATTGGCAGGACGTGTGTTCCTGTTGCTTTCTTTCCCGGTGCAGATGACCAGTTGGCCGGTAGTCGGTCAGTTGACCGCCTACACGGACGCTACGACGGGAGCTACTCCGCTGGCATTGATGAAGCAGGCGATCTACGGCAATACGGACGCTTTAAGCCAGATTCCGGATGCGTTGAGCCTGTTGATCGGACAAAACGGCGGATGTCTCGGTGAAGTGAGCGCGCTGGCTCTGCTGATCGGTTTGGCGTATATGCTGTGGAAGAAAATTATCACATGGCATATTCCGGTATCTATCCTGGTTACCGTATTCGTGTTCGCAGGCATCATGCATCTGGCGGATCCTGAAAAATACGTGTCTCCGGTGCTCCAACTGCTTTCCGGTGGTCTGATGCTGGGTGCTGTCTTTATGGCAACCGACTATGTGACGTCTCCGATGAGCAAGAAAGGTATGCTGATTTATGGCGTTTGCATCGGTCTGCTGACAGTGGTGATCCGTCTGTTCGGCGCCTATCCCGAAGGTATGTCGTTCGCCATTCTGATAATGAATGCATTCACTCCGCTGATTAATACCTATTGTAAACCTAAACGCTTTGGGGAGGTAGCGAAGAAGAAATGAAAAAGTTACAATCATCTTTGAAAAATATGTTGCTGGTGCTGACGGGAGTGACTGCTGTCTCCGTCGCGTTGCTGGCTTATGTGAACGAACTGACGAAAGGGCCTATTGCCGAGGCGAACGCCAAGACGCTGAACGAGGCCCTGAAAAAAGTTCTTCCTGAATTTACGAACAACCCGGTGGCGGAAAGCGATACGATCTTCAGCGAGAAAGACGGCAAGAAGAATGTCGATTTCATTGTTTATCCGGCCAAGAACGGTGATAATATGGTGGGTACGGCTGTTGAAGCCAAGTCCATGGGATTCGGCGGCGAGCTGAAAGTGCTGGTTGGCTTTGACGCCGAAGGTAAAATCTACAACTACTCCCTGCTGGCTCATACGGAAACTCCGGGACTGGGTTCGAAGGCCGACAAATGGTTCGGTGCTTACGATCCTGCCAAGGGTGAACAGGCGGTGTCACACGAGGAAAGCACGAAGTCTATCCTGGGCATGAATCCGGGTGAAGCCGCACTGACGGTCAGCAAAGACGGCGGGCAGGTGGACGCCATTACCGCTTCTACGATTACCTCACGCGCTTTCCTGAATGCCGTAAATGCTGCTTATCAGGCTTACAAAGCCGGAGGGGGAGAAGTGAACGGAGCTACGGGTGCTTCTCAAAAGGCCGCCGGTGAAAATGCCGATGCTGCTACGGGTGCTACAACTAAAGTGGAACTTACTGATTCTATCAGTGCTAATTAAGAAAGGAGACAGATATGAATAACTTTAAAGTAATGATGAACGGGATTATCAAAGAGAATCCTACGTTTGTACTCCTGCTCGGTATGTGTCCTACGTTGGGTACTACTTCATCGGCTATCAACGGCATGGGTATGGGACTGGCCACCATGTTCGTGCTGATCTGCTCGAACGTGGTGATCTCACTGATTAAAAACCTGATTCCGGATATGGTGCGTATCCCTTCGTTTATTGTGGTGATTGCGTCTTTCGTGACGTTGCTCCAAATGGTGATGCAGGCATACGTGCCGGGACTGTACGCCACACTCGGCCTTTTCATCCCGTTGATCGTAGTGAACTGTATCGTGCTGGGGCGTGCCGAAGCTTTTGCCGCAAAGAACAATGCGTTGGCATCCATGTTCGACGGTATCGGTATGGGACTGGGCTTTACCATTGCCCTGACTTTGCTGGGTGCTGTCCGCGAATTTCTGGGAACAGGCAAGATCTTCGACCTGACTATCCTGCCGGAAGAATACGGAATGTTGGTGTTCGTACTGGCTCCGGGTGCTTTCATCGCCCTGGGATATCTCATCGCATTGATTAATAGTTTCAAGAAAGCTTAACTCTATTAAATAAGAAAAGAATATGGAATATATATTGATATTTATTTCGGCAATCTTTGTAAACAACATCGTGTTGTCGCAGTTCCTGGGCATCTGCCCGTTCCTGGGCGTTTCCAAGAAAGTGGAGACTGCAATGGGGATGAGCGCCGCGGTGGCTTTCGTGTTGACTATCGCTACCATTGTCACATTCCTCATTCAGAAGTTTGTGCTAGATGTGTTCGGACTGGGATACTTGCAGACGATTACTTTCATTCTGGTGATTGCCGGACTGGTGCAAATGGTGGAAATCATCTTGAAGAAAGTTTCCCCCGCCTTGTATCAGGCGTTGGGCGTGTTCCTGCCGTTGATTACAACCAACTGTTGTATCCTGGGTGTGGCTATCCTCGTGATCCAGAAAGACTATGACCTGCTGACAGGAGTTGTGTATGCATTCTCCACCGCTATCGGTTTCGGTCTGGCACTGGTTCTCTTTGCCGGATTGCGCGAACAGATGAGCCTGGTGAAAGTTCCGAAAGGAATGCAGGGCACACCGATTGCATTGATTACCGCCGGCCTGCTCGCCATGGCATTCATGGGATTCTCCGGCGTGGTGTAAAGACTTACAGTTGATAATTTAATATAGGATTGGAAACCCTGCTGTATAACATACACAGAAATGGGTTTCCAATCCTTTTTTTAATACCTGACTGCTATTAATTCGTACTTTAATAGCCTTTTATTAAATAAAATGCCGGCAGATTATTGCATTTCCATTTTATTTCCTTAAATTTGTAGCTCAAACGACAAAAGCCGAAAAACTAACCATTTATTAAAGAATATGAAAGAAAGAATTTTAGTAACGGGCGGAACGGGATACATTGGTTCTCACACCGTAGTAGAACTACAGAACAGTGGATATGAAGTAATCATCATCGATAATTTATCTAACTCAAATGCCGACGTTGTTGACAATATAGAGAAAGTATCAGGTATTCGCCCTGCTTTTGAAAAACTGGATTGTTTGGATTTCGCAGGTCTGGATGCTATCTTTACCAAATATAAAGGAATTAAGGCGATCATTCACTTTGCAGCGAGCAAAGCGGTTGGAGAGTCAGTAGAGAAGCCGTTGCTTTATTATCGCAACAACCTGGTTTCGCTGATCAACCTCCTCGAACTGATGCCGAAACATGGAGTGGAAGGAATCGTATTCTCTTCATCTTGTACCGTATACGGTCAGCCGGATGAATTGCCGGTAACGGAAAAGGCTCCGATCAAGAAAGCGGAATCTCCTTACGGAAATACAAAACAGATCAATGAAGAGATTATCCGTGATACGGTAGCTTCCGGTGCTCCGATCAATGCGATCATGCTGCGTTATTTCAACCCGATCGGTGCTCATCCTACTGCATTGCTGGGCGAACTTCCGAATGGCGTTCCTCAAAATCTGATTCCTTACCTGACTCAGACCGCAATCGGTATCCGTGAGAAACTGAGCGTGTTTGGCGATGATTATGATACTCCTGACGGTTCTTGTATCCGTGACTTTATCAATGTCGTTGACTTGGCTAAGGCACACGTGATCGCTATCCGTCGTATTCTGGAGAAGACACAGAAAGAAAAAGTCGAAGTGTTCAATATCGGCACGGGACGCGGAGTGTCTGTTCTGGAATTGATTAACGGTTTTGAAAAAGCTACCGGTGTTAAACTGAATTATCAGATTGTAGGACGTCGTGCAGGTGATATTGAAAAGGTTTGGGCTAACCCTGATTTTGCAAACCAGGAACTGGGTTGGAAGGCCGTGGAAACCTTGGAAGATACTTTACGTTCTGCATGGAACTGGCAATTGAAACTTCGTGAAAGAGGTATTCAATAAGATATATTTAATTATTTGTTGTAAAAACATGAAAATATAAACAAAATAGAAACAAATCGTGCATGCGATTTGTTTAATTGATGCAAGTCGACCTGAAGCTGTTTGTGAGTATGTGAATATACATGGATAGTACTTATACCTCCCCGGTATAGACAGGGAGATTGCATAGTAGTTTTGTCGTGTTTTATTTTGTGTTTGTGTTGTGACGGTACTACGACGTGAGTCGTGGTACCGTTTTTTGTTTATTCGTTTGGAGTAGGTTCTATTTTGTAAAATATTTATGCCATATTGATTTATAATCCATAACTGTTTAGGGTTCTTCTTCAGATTTGGTGGTAATTTAATCAGTCGGTGGTATCTCCATTCCCCTCCTTCGGGGAAGGAGGGGTGGCTGAAAGCCGGGGTGGTAGGTGGATACACAATGCTGATAATAACCGACTTACGCATTCACCTACCACCTCCCCCTACGGGTACTCCTCCTTCCCGAAGGAGGAGAATGGAGAATACTATCGACTATCAAATTATTATTGAATACTATCGACTATAAACTATCAAATTATTATTTTCCTAATTAATTTTACCACCAAATTTGAAGAAGAACCCTATTTAGTATTTTTGTATCAAACGTGTTGAATATACAACCCGCTGCAATGTTGGGCTTCTAAGATTTGCAAAAGAGTCTATGTTGGTGAAGGACTATTCGCTTAGCGTACCTTTAAAACAAAATGCATTAGTCCCCCAATCTATCTCCGGCAGTGTGGTGTCGGCGGTGAACAAGCCGAATACGGAAGAACCCGAACCGCTCATGGAGGCATAGATTGCTCCCTGGTGATAGAGCTCTTCTTTTATTTCTCCGATAACGGGGTATTGCGGGAAGACACTCGCTTCGAAGTCATTGATTAATGTATCTTTCCACTCTGCGACCGGACGACGGATAACCTCTCTGACCGGATATTCGGGACGGTGGGGGCGGATATTGGCGAAGGCTTCCCGGGTGGATACGAAAACATCCGGCTTCACAATCATAATCCGGTAACCTTTCAGGGATAGCTCTATCGGGGAGAAGATATTTCCGATACCTTCGGCGTAAGTCGGTGTGTTTTTGATGAAGAAGGCACAGTCGGCTCCCAGGGTAGCGGCGTAGTCCTCCAGTTGGTTGTCGGACAATTGGAGGTTGTAATGTTCATTGAGCAACTTCAACATAAAGGCGGCATCCGACGAACCGCCTCCCAGTCCGGCTCCTGAAGGGATATGTTTGTACAGATGAATCTCGACAGGAGGCAGGTGAAATTCCTTGTCTAATAACAAATAAGCTTTTACTACCAGATTATTTTCCGGATTGCCGGCTATTTCCATTCCGTGCTGGTGGAGCGTGAATTTCTGTTGGGCTTCGGGATTGGTTCTGATTTCCAAAGCGTCTTCGAGAGCGACGGGATAGAAAACAGTTTCCAGATTATGGTATCCGTCAGGACGTTTTTCCGTAATGGACAGCCCCAGGTTTATTTTGATATTCGGGAAAGTAATCATGGTGTTATCTATTTTTTATGCTACGATTATGTATTCGGGGGCAAAGTTACTAAAATCTTCATTTTTCCTTATTCATTCTTCATTATTATATTTTATCTTTGTCGTCCCGATTGAAAGAGGGCCTGTCGGAAAAGACCGCCCCAATCGAATCGTAAAATGATAAATCGTAAAAACAGAAACAATCCTAATGGCCGAACAGAAAAGAAATACCCGTAACACAAAATCTGCTAAAGTACAACCGGTGAATGATTATGGTCGTATCCAACCGCAGGCACCTGAGTTGGAAGAAGCTGTATTGGGAGCTTTGATGATTGAGAAAGACGCTTATTCGTTAGTGAGTGAGATCCTTCGTCCTGAATCTTTTTATGAACATCGACATCAGTTAATCTATTCCGCTATAACCGACCTGGCTGTCAATCAGAAACCGGTGGATATCCTGACGGTGAAAGAACAGCTCAGTAAACGCGGGGAACTGGAAGAAGTGGGAGGTCCTTTCTATATCACCCAGCTGAGCAGTAAGGTGGCTTCTTCGGCGCATATTGAGTATCATGCGCGTATCATTGCGCAGAAGTCACTGGCACGCGAACTGATTACGTTTACAAGTAATATTCAAAGCAAGGCTTTTGATGAAACGCTGGATGTGGACGACTTGATGCAGGAAGCGGAAGGCAAGCTGTTTGAGATCTCGCAGCAGAACATGAAGAAGGATTACACGCAGATTAATCCGGTCATTGACGAAGCCTACAAACTGATTCAGAAGGCTGCGGCACGAACCGACGGTTTGAGTGGCCTTGAGAGTGGTTTTACGAAACTGGACAAGATGACTTCCGGCTGGCAGAATTCGGACCTTATTATTATTGCCGCCCGTCCCGCCATGGGTAAGACGGCTTTCGTGCTTTCCATGGCCAAGAATATCGCTGTGGACTTCCGGAATCCGGTAGCACTGTTCTCTCTTGAAATGAGTAATGTCCAGCTGGTCAACCGTTTGATATCGAATGTTTGTGAAATCGAGAGCGGAAAGATTAAGAGCGGGCAGTTGGCCGGACACGAATGGCAGCAGTTGGACTATAAACTGAAAAACCTGCTGGATGCACCGCTTTATGTGGATGACACTCCTTCTCTTTCGGTTTTCGAGCTCCGGACAAAGGCGCGCCGTCTGGTGCGTGAACACGGGGTGAAAATCATTATTATCGACTACCTTCAGCTGATGAACGCGAGTGGTATGGCATTCGGCAGCCGTCAGGAAGAGGTGAGTACGATCTCCCGTTCGTTGAAAGGATTGGCGAAAGAGTTGAATATTCCGATCATCGCACTGTCACAGTTGAATCGTGGAGTGGAGAGCCGTGAAGGTATCGACGGAAAACGTCCCCAGTTGAGTGACCTTCGTGAATCGGGAGCCATTGAACAGGATGCGGATATGGTGTGCTTTATTCACCGTCCGGAATATTACAAGATTTATCAGGACGATCGTGGTAACGACCTCCGTGGTATGGCAGAAATCGTGATTGCCAAGCATCGTAACGGTGCGGTAGGCGAGGTGCTGCTCCGGTTCAAGGGTGAGTTTACCCGTTTCTCGAATCCGGAGGACGATATGGTTATTCCGATGCCGGGCGAGACTGTCGGGCCTATGCTGGGGTCGAAGATGAATCGCGATAGTGTTGGTTCTGTCCCTCCGCCGCCGGCACCCGATTTTGAGCCGCAGTCGGGGAATCCGTTTGCGACACCGATAGGAGGAGACGGGCCGTTGCCTTTTTAGTCGTTACTTTATAGTCGTTACTTTATAGTTTTTACTATTGTAGATAAGTTTTCTGCATAGTTTCTCCTCCTTCCGGAAGGAGGAGTACCCGTAGGGGGAGGTGGTAGGAAAAATAATGATTTTACCTTTTTTTAAAATAAGGAATATACCATGTTTCTACCTACCACCCCGGCTTTCAGCCACCCCTTCTTCCGGAAAGAGGGGAAACCATGCGGCAGGCAGTGTTACTCTGTGGTGAAATAACTCTCAATTTTCTTTCAAACCTTTTCGGTCAACCGAAAAAACTTATTAACTTTGCAAATCTTTTTGAGAAACAATAAAAAATTAATTATATGAATATCTCTTATAACTGGCTGAAAGAGTATGTCAACTTCGATTTGACGCCTGATGAAACGGCGGCTGCGCTGACATCAATCGGCCTGGAAACAGGTGGTGTGGAAGAAGTACAAACCATTAAAGGCGGTTTGGAAGGGCTTGTAATCGGCGAAGTGCTGACTTGCGTTGAACACCCTAACTCTGATCATTTACACATTACGACTGTCAACCTGGGAGACGGCGAACCGGTACAAATCGTTTGCGGAGCCCCGAATGTGGCTGCCGGACAAAAAGTAGTAGTGGCTACCTTAGGTACGAAACTCTATGACGGTGACGAATGTTTTACGATCAAAAAATCAAAAATCCGTGGGGTGGAATCTACCGGCATGATCTGTGCCGAAGATGAAATCGGTATCGGTACGGACCATGCGGGCATTATCGTTTTGCCGGCAGAAGCTGTTCCGGGTACGCTCGCCAAGGATTATTATAATATCAAGAGCGACTACGTGCTCGAAGTGGACATCACGCCCAACCGTGCTGATGCGTGCTCACACTATGGCGTAGCCCGCGACTTGTATGCTTATCTCATTCAGAACGGCAAACAGGCTACTCTGCAACGTCCTTCGGTAGACGCCTTCAAGGTGGAAAACCACGATCTGGATATTGAAGTCACAGTAGAGAACAGCGAGGCTTGCCCGCATTATGCCGGTGTGACCGTGAAAGGAGTGACCGTGAAGGAAAGCCCCGAATGGTTGCAGAATAAACTGCGTCTGATCGGCGTGCGTCCTATTAATAATGTAGTGGATATCACCAATTATATCGTTCATGCTTTCGGTCAGCCGTTGCACTGCTTTGATGCAGGCAAGATAAAAGGCAACGAGGTGATTGTGAAGACAATGCCCGAGGGTACTCCGTTCGTCACACTGGACGAAGTGGAACGCAAGTTGAACGAACGCGACCTGATGATCTGCAATAAAGAAGAAGCGATGTGCATTGCCGGTGTGTTCGGCGGACTGGATTCCGGTTCTACCGAAGCTACGACGGATGTGTTCATCGAGAGCGCCTATTTCCACCCGACATGGGTGCGCAAGACTGCCCGCCGTCACGGACTGAATACGGACGCTTCTTTCCGCTTCGAACGTGGTATCGACCCGAACGGAGTGATATACTGCCTGAAACTGGCTGCTATCATGGTGAAAGAATTGGCAGGAGGCACGATCTCTTCTGAAATTAAAGATGTGTTTACTGCTCCTGCGAAGGATTTCGTAGTGGAACTGAATTACGGGAAGGTGCATTCACTGGTAGGTAAAGTGATTCCGGTGGAAACAATCAAGAGTATTGTAACCAGCCTCGAAATGAAGATCACCAACGAAACTGCCGAAGGGCTGACATTGTCGGTTCCTCCTTATCGTGTGGACGTGCAGCGTGATTGTGACGTAATCGAAGATATTCTCCGCATCTACGGATATAATAATGTGGAAATTCCGTCTACGCTGAAGTCGAGCCTGACTACAAAAGGCGAAAATGATAAATCAAATAAATTGCAGAACCTGGTTGCAGAGCAACTCGTGGGTTGCGGATTCAATGAAATATTGAATAACTCGCTGACTCGCGCCGCTTATTATGACGGACTGGAAGCTTATCCGTCCAACCGCCTGGTGATGTTGCTGAATCCGTTGAGTGCGGACTTGAACTGTATGCGCCAGACTTTGTTGTTCGGCGGACTGGAAAGCATTGCGCATAATGCCAACCGCAAGAATGCGGATCTGAAATTCTTTGAATTCGGTAACTGCTACTATTTCGATGCCGACAAGAAGAATCCGGAAAAGGTGTTGGCTCCTTATACGGAAGACTATCATCTGGGCTTATGGGTGACCGGCAAGAAGGTGGTTAACTCGTGGGCACATCCGGATGAGAGCAGTTCGGTGTATGAACTGAAAGCTTACGTGGAGAATATCCTGAAACGCTTGGGACTGGATTTGCACAATCTGGTTGTAGGTAATCTGACTGATGACATTTTTGCTGCGGCACTTTCTGTACATACCAAGGGAGGCAAGCGTCTCGCATCGTTCGGCGTGGTGACTAAGAAACTGCTGAAGGCATTTGATATTGACAATGAAGTATATTATGCTGACTTGAACTGGAAGGAGCTGATGAAAGCGATCCGTTCGGTGAAGATCAGCTACAAGGAAATATCCAAGTTCCCGGCCGTGAAACGTGACCTGGCATTGTTGCTTGACAAGAATGTGCAGTTTGCCGAAATCGAGAAGATCGCTTATGATACGGAGAAAAAGTTGCTGAAAGAAGTGGAACTCTTTGACGTATACGAAGGCAAGAACCTGGAACCGGGCAAGAAATCGTATGCAGTCAGCTTCCTGCTTCAGGATGAAAGCCAGACTCTGAACGACAAGATGATTGATAAGATTATGTCGAAACTGGTGAAGAATCTGGAAGATAAACTGGGTGCTAAACTTAGATAAACTTTAAATTTCAATCTAAAAATATAAACCAATGGGAAGAGCATTTGAATATAGAAAAGCCGCAAAGTTGAAACGGTGGGGCCACATGGCTAAAACATTTACAAGACTGGGTAAACAGATTGCCATTGCTGTGAAGGCTGGTGGTCCGGAACCTGAAAATAACCCGACATTGCGTTCGGTAATTGCTACTTGTAAGCGTGAGAATATGCCGAAAGACAATATCGAACGTGCTATCAAAAACGCATTGGGTAAAGACCAGAGCGACTACAAGAGCATGACTTACGAAGGATACGGTCCTCACGGAATTGCTGTTTTTGTGGATACGCTGACTGATAATACAACCCGCACGGTGGCTGATGTACGCTCCGTATTCAATAAATTCGGCGGTAACCTCGGAACTATGGGTTCTCTGGCTTTCCTTTTCGACCATAAGTGTATGTTCACTTTCAAAATCAAGGAGGGCATGGATATGGAAGAATTGATCCTTGACCTGATTGACTACGACGTGGAAGATGAGTACGAACAGGATGATGAGGAAGGTACAATCACGATCTACGGAGATCCGAAAAGCTATGCCGCTATCCAGAAACATCTGGAAGAATGCGGATTCGAAGATGTCGGTGGAGACTTTACTTATATCCCGAACGACTTGAAAGACGTGACGCCGGAACAACGTGAAACTTTGGATAAGATGATCGAACGTCTGGAAGAGTTTGACGATGTGCAGACTGTTTATACGAACATGAAACCGGAAGGCGGAGAAGAAGAATAAACAGGCCATGGAATATGTTTATAAAACTCAGGGGACTTGCAGCACGAACATCGAACTGAACGTGGAAGACGGTGTAGTGAAAGAGGTGGCCTTCTGGGGAGGATGTAACGGTAATCTTCAAGGAATTTCACGCCTGGTGAAAGGCATGAAGGTAGAAGAAGTGATAAAGAAACTTGAAGGGGTTCGTTGCGGTGGCAGACCGACGTCTTGTCCCGACCAACTATGCCGTGCATTGCATGAAATGGGATATTGATTGACAATTTTTTTGTTCTTAATAGTTGATTGTAAGCCTTCGGCAAATTGTTTTTGCCGGGGGCTTCTTTTATTGTTCGGCAAAAAGCTTCTGTATGTCTTTCGGTTCTTCTCCGAATTTGTCGGTATTTTGAACTAAAATGGATTGTCAATCGTTACTTTATAAGTATATTTGTACTGGATAAACTATTATGCAAAGATGAAGAATATTTTTCAAGACTTAAAACGAAAAGATCATAAGCGATATCTGGGCGGACTGGATCTCTTTAAATACATCGGACCGGGACTTTTGGTTACTGTGGGTTTTATTGATCCGGGAAACTGGGCTTCCAATTTTGCCGCAGGTTCTGAATTCGGGTATTCGTTACTTTGGGTGGTCACCCTGTCTACTATCATGCTGATCGTTCTTCAACATAATGTTGCCCACCTGGGGATTGTCACCGGGCTCTGCCTCTCGGAAGCGGCCACTAAATACACTCCCAAATGGGTATCCCGTCCTATACTCGGAACGGCGGTGCTGGCTTCCATTTCCACTTCATTGGCGGAAATCCTGGGCGGTGCCATTGCATTGGAAATGTTGTTGGATATTCCTATTATATGGGGGGCTGTGCTGACAACGCTTTTTGTCTCCATTATGCTTTTCACCAACTCTTACAAAAAGATCGAGCGTTCCATTATCGCATTCGTCTCGGTGATCGGGCTGTCGTTTATTTATGAGTTGTTTCTGGTGGATATTGACTGGCCGGCCGCAACGGTGGGGTGGGTCACTCCGGCTTTCCCGAAAGGAAGTATGCTGATTATTATGAGCGTACTGGGAGCGGTGGTAATGCCGCATAACCTGTTCCTGCATTCGGAAGTGATACAGAGCCACGAGTACAATAAAAAAGATGACGCCTCTATCAAGAAGGTGTTGAAATACGAGTTGTTTGATACGCTTTTTTCAATGATTGTGGGCTGGGCTATCAATAGCGCGATGATTCTGCTGGCGGCTGCCACCTTCTTTAAAAGCGGCATTCAGGTGGAGGAATTGCAACAGGCTCAGTCATTGCTGGAACCGCTGTTGGGAAGTAATGCGGCAATCGTGTTTGCACTGGCTTTGCTTATGGCGGGCATTTCGTCCACTATCACAAGCGGAATGGCGGCAGGTTCTATCTTTGCCGGTATTTTCGGCGAGTCTTATCATATCAAGGACAGTCACTCGCAGGTAGGCGTGCTCTTGTCTTTGGGAATTGCCCTGTTGTTGATTTTCTTTATCGGAGATCCTTTTAAAGGACTGATTATTTCGCAGATGATACTCAGCATCCAATTGCCTTTCACGGTATTCCTGCAAGTGGGGCTGACCTCCTCGCGGAAGGTAATGGGAGAGTATGTCAATAGCCGTTGGAGCACATTTGTGCTGTATGCCATTGCGATTATAGTATCGGTACTGAACATCATGCTGCTATTCTCCTGAAATGAACATGAATTAAAAATATAGAATGATGAAGATTATTACTTATAATGTAAACGGGCTTCGTGCTGCCGTATCTAAAGGACTGCCGGAATGGCTGGAGCAGGAGAATCCCGATATTCTTTGTCTGCAAGAGACAAAACTGCAACCGGACCAGTATCCGGTAGAGGTGTTCGAAGCATTGGGCTATAAGTCCTATCTGTATTCGGCACAAAAGAAAGGATATAGCGGAGTGGCTTTACTTACGAAGCAGGAACCGGATCACGTGGAGTACGGAATGGGTATGGAGGCATACGACAATGAGGGGCGTTTTATACGTGCGGACTTTGGAGATTTGTCCGTGGTCAGTGTTTATCATCCTTCGGGGACAAGCGGGGATGAGCGTCAGGCTTTTAAAATGGTGTGGCTGGAAGACTTTCAGAAGTATGTGCTGGAGTTGCAGAAGTCTCGTCCGAACCTGATTCTTTGCGGTGATTATAATATTTGCCACGAGCCGATTGATATTCATGACCCTGTCCGGAACGCAAAGAACAGTGGTTTCCTTCCCGAAGAACGGGAATGGATGACCCGTTTCCTTGCAGCGGGATTCATTGATTCGTTCCGTATGCTTTATCCGGAAAAACAGGAGTATACCTGGTGGAGTTACCGTTTTAACTCGCGTGCCAAGAATAAGGGTTGGAGAATCGACTATTGCATGGCCAGTGAACCGGTCCGCCCGTTACTGATGAGCGCACGTATCTTGAATGACGCCATGCATTCGGACCACTGTCCGATGATGTTGGAAATAAAAAAACACGAAATAGTTTATGGAAGAAGATAGAATACAAAAAGCGGTGGAGCTTTTTAAGAGCGGATACAATTGCTCACAGTCTGTTGTGGCTGCTTTTGCCGATATGTACGGATTTACACAGGAACAGGCATTGCGTATGGCTGCCTCTTTCGGCGGAGGAATAGGACGCATGCGCGAGACGTGCGGGGCTGCGTGCGGGTTGTTTCTGGTGGCCGGCCTGAAAACGGGGGCTACGGAGGCGGCAGACCGGGAAGGAAAAGCTGCCAATTATGCGGTAGTGCAGGAACTGGCAGCCGAATTTAAAAAACGTAACGGCTCTCTGATTTGTGCGGAATTGTTGGGATTAAAGAAAAAAGAACCGGTTTCCACTATTCCGGAAGAACGTACAGCTCAGTATTATAGCAAACGCCCGTGCGCAAAAATGGTGGAAGAAGCGGCAAGAATCTGGGTGGAATATCTCGAAAAACACCCTAAATGAAGGAAAAAATGCTTTTTTTATTACAAAATCAGTAAAAAAACACTCAATAAAGTGTTCTATAACATAAAAATATCTATCTTTGTCCCCGAAATAAAATCTGAAAGTCGTCGGACAAGATGATTTGAAGCATGTCTAACTAAAATTTCAAAGCAAATGTTGAAAGAAAAAGCAGGTGTAATCGCAGGTACTATCTGGAATGCACTGAACGAAACAGAAGGAATGACTGCCAAGCAATTGAAAAAAGCAACTAAATTGGTTGACAAAGATTTGTTCCTCGGACTTGGCTGGTTATTGAGAGAAGACAAAGTCTCTGTGGAAGAAGTGGAAGGTGAACTCTTCATCAAATTGATCTAAGCGAGCAATCACTTAAGCAATAAAAAAATGCGTTGGTACATTGTCATAATGTTATCAACGCATTTTTTTATATTCCGCCATTTACGTATCTTTGCACACCAAAAAGATAAAATAATAAGAATTCAGCATGAAGAATATACGCAACTTTTGCATTATTGCTCATATCGACCACGGTAAGTCAACCCTGGCCGACCGCTTGTTGGAGTTTACCAACACCATTCAGGTGACCACGGGGCAGATGCTTGATGATATGGACTTGGAGAAGGAAAGAGGGATCACGATCAAAAGCCATGCTATCCAAATGGAGTATAACTATAAGGGGGAGAAGTATGTACTCAACCTGATTGATACTCCGGGGCACGTGGACTTTTCGTATGAGGTGTCCCGTTCCATTGCCGCTTGCGAAGGTGCATTGCTGATTGTCGATGCATCGCAGGGAGTACAGGCACAGACGATCTCCAACCTGTATATGGCTATTGAACACGACCTTGAGATTATTCCCGTTATCAACAAATGCGATATGGCCAGTGCCATGCCGGAGGAAGTGGAGGATGAGATTGTGGAACTGCTGGGTTGCAAGCGGGAAGAAATTATCCGCGCATCCGGTAAGACGGGTATGGGAGTGGAAGAAATCCTGGCAGCCGTTATCGAACGTATCCCGCATCCCGAAGGGGATGAGGAAGCACCGTTACAGGCTTTGATTTTCGACTCTGTATTCAACTCTTTCCGTGGAATTATCGCTTATTTCAAGATTGAGAACGGAGTGATCCGTAAAGGTGACAAAGTGAAGTTTTTCAATACCGGCAAGGAGTATGACGCCGATGAGGTGGGGGTGCTGAAAATGGAACTGGTTCCCCGGAATGAACTTCGCACGGGAGATGTAGGCTATATCATTTCCGGTATCAAGACTTCGAAAGAGGTAAAGGTGGGAGATACCATTACCCATGTGGCTCGTCCGTGTGACAAGGCGATTGCGGGTTTTGAGGAAGTAAAGCCTATGGTGTTCGCCGGGGTCTACCCGATTGAGGCGGAAGATTTTGAAGACTTGCGTGCTTCTCTGGAGAAATTGCAGTTGAACGACGCTTCCTTGACTTTCCAGCCCGAATCATCGTTGGCGTTGGGCTTCGGTTTCCGTTGCGGTTTTCTCGGGTTGCTTCACATGGAGATTGTGCAGGAACGTCTTGACCGTGAGTTTGATATGAATGTGATTACTACGGTGCCTAACGTATCTTACAATATATATGACAAGCAAGGCAATATGAAGGAGGTGCATAACCCCGGTGGTATGCCTGATCCGACGTTGATAGATCACATTGAAGAACCGTATATCAAAGCGTCTATTATTACAACGACCGATTATATAGGTCCGATCATGACGCTCTGTCTGGGCAAGCGCGGGGAACTGCTTAAACAGGAATATATTTCCGGCAACCGGGTGGAGATATATTACAATATGCCTTTGGGGGAAATTGTGATTGACTTCTATGACCGCCTGAAAAGTATTTCGAAAGGATATGCGTCGTTCGATTATCATCCGAACGGTTTCCGTCCCTCGAAACTGGTCAAACTGGATATCATGCTGAATGGTGAGCCTGTGGATGCGCTTTCTACACTGATCCACTTTGACAATGCGTATGATATGGGACGCCGGATGTGTGAGAAGTTGAAGGAACTGATTCCCCGCCAGCAGTTTGAGATTGCTATTCAAGCCGCTATCGGGGCGAAAATTATTGCCCGCGAAACGATTAAGGCGGTTCGCAAGGATGTGACTGCCAAATGTTATGGCGGTGACGTGAGCCGTAAGCGCAAGCTGCTTGAAAAGCAGAAAAAAGGTAAAAAACGAATGAAACAAATTGGCAACGTGGAAGTGCCGCAGAAAGCCTTCCTCGCAGTATTAAAACTGGATTAAAAAAAAGAACCGCAAGCAGTTTTTTCAGAGAGGTTTTCTGAACAAATTGCCTTGCGGTTAGTTTTTTAATACACCAGGTGATTGCTTTCTGTCTGCAGAGCTTTCCTTGGCAATCACTTTTGGAGAAAAAACAACTAGAAATATGAGAAAAGTTCTGTCTTTTTCGGGCTTCCTGATGTTGGGGCTCGTCGTATCGCAATTCCTGCCGGTGATAGCAGGTGAGGGGTATGGAACCGTGAAGTCCATATCGAATATACTACTCTATGTATGTCTTAGTTTTATAATGATTAATGTAGGCCGGGAATTTGTGCTCGACAAGTCCCGCTGGAAAAGTTATGCCGAGGATTATTTTATAGCAATGGCTACTGCTGCTTTGCCTTGGTTTATGATTGCTATCTACTATGTGTTTATCTTGCTTCCGCCTGACTATTGGAATAGTTGGGAGGCATGGAAAGAGAACCTGCTGTTGAGCCGTTTTGCCGCTCCGACATCAGCGGGAATCTTGTTTACCATGCTCGCCGCTATCGGGCTGAAGTCCAGTTGGATTTATAAGAAGATTCAGGTATTGGCTATTTTCGATGATTTGGATACGATCATCCTGATGATTCCTCTCCAGATCATGATGATCGGATTGCGCTGGCAGTTGATTATTGTCGTGGTGATTGTGTTTATGCTGTTGGCCGCCGGTTGGCAACAGTTGAATAAATACGACTGGCGTCAGGACTGGAAAGCGATCCTGTTCTATTCGGTTATCATATTTCTGGCTACGCAGATACTCTATCTCGGTAGCAAGGAGCTGTACGGAGAGGCGGGAAGTATCCATATTGAGGTGCTGCTTCCGGCATTTGTATTGGGTATGATTATGAAGCATAAGGAACATGACACGCCTGTGGAACGGAGAGTTTCTACCGGAATCTCTTTCTTCTTTATGTTCCTGGTAGGAATGAGTATGCCTCATTTTATCGGAGTCAATTTTGCGGAAACGCACTCGGGGGCATATTCGGTGACAGGTTCCCAGGAAATGATGTCGTGGGGGATGATTCTGTTTCATGTGGTAATTGTTTCTTTGTTGTCGAACGTGGGAAAGTTATGTCCTATGTTTTTCTATCGTGACCGGAAGCTGAGTGAACGACTGGCACTTTCTATCGGTATGTTTACCCGTGGTGAAGTGGGGGCCGGAATTATTTTTATCGCATTGGGATATAATTTGGGAGGTCCGGCATTGGTAATTTCTGTACTTACTTTAGTACTGAACTTGATTTTGACCGGAATATTTGTTCTTTGGGTGAAAAAACTGGCTTTAAGGAGCTATACTGATTAAATAAACTCTCTATACCCTATTATTTCCGGTAGTTATTATATGGAAATAATAGGGTATGGAACTGATCTACTAATAAGAATAGTTAAATAACTGTTTTCTTTAGTTGAATAACTGCATCTTTTAGTTGTTTGTTCGATATTAAATACTATATTTGTGGCGTTATACTTGGTGAGTTAAACCGAAAATATAGAAATGTATGAAACGATTGACAGCAAAAGAAGAAGAAATAATGCGTATTTTCTGGGAAAACGGCCCGATGTTTGTTCGCGGACTATTAGCTTATTATGAAGATCCCAAACCGCATTATAATACCGTTTCCACTCTTGTGCGCGGGTTGGAGGAGAAAGGATTCGTAGGTTATACGCCTTATGGAAATACTTATCAATATTATGCACTTGTTTCGGAGAAGGAGTATAAAAGTTCTGCTCTTAAAGAAGTGATTTCTCAATACTATAATAATTCGTATGTCAATGTTGTGTCTTCTTTTATTGAAGAAGAAGGATTGTCTGTTGATGAGCTTAAAGCACTCATTGACCAGATTCAACGAGGGAAAAACGAAAAATAGTTTTTGCAATAATAGTTGGGAAACGCACTATTGATAAAAAGATGTCATTACTATGGGAGACTTATTGTTTTATCTGTTGAAATCCGGATGTTACCTGATAATATTCTATCTGCTCTTTAAATTATTAATGAGCGGAACTACTTTTTTTCGCTTCAACCGGGTGACTATATTGGCGGGGATCATAGGATGTATGTTTCTCCCTTTGATAGAATTTACCACTCAAGAGGAGACATTTTTAACTGTTCCTTTACAAACGATTCAGGAGATTTTTGTTGAGCAGGCGGACGGCATATTTTGGGACACAATGTTTTGGGTTCGGCCGCAAGTGGACGAAACCGGAAATATGCAGGCTATAAATTGGTGTCCTATTGCTTTGGGATATGTTTATCTGGCAGGCGGGCTGTTTGTTTTGTGCAGGATTTTGCTTTCCTTTTATCGGATGTTCCAGCTTATACGGAACGGAAAGAGGCGCTCCTATGGGAAGTATAAACTGATTGTAGTATCGGAACCTATTTCATCTTTTTGCTGGGGAAAATATATTGTTGTTTCCGTATCCGACTACTCACAACAGTCGACAGACGGGATCTTACTCCATGAGACGATGCATTTACGTTATCGGCATACACTCGATTTATTATGTATGCAGTGTTTGTTAATTCTTTATTGGTTCAACCCGGCCATTTGGCTGCTGAAACGGGAATTGCAGGAAGTACATGAGTTTGAAGCGGATAATGGGGTGCTTAATACAGGCATTGATGCAACGAGATATCAACTTTTATTGGTGAAAAAAGCTGTTGGTACAAGGCTCTACTCTATGGCCAACGGTTTTAATCACTCTAAACTTAAAAAACGTATTACTATGATGTTAAAAGAAAGAACCAATCGGTGGGCACGGTTGAAACTATTGTTTGTGGTGCCTGTAATGGGTGGAGCGCTTTATGCGTTTGCACAGCCGGAAGTGAAAGAAGACTTAGGACTAAATACGGTCCGGGAAGTATTGCAATCAAAAACCGGAGAAGATCAGGATATCTTCAAGTTTGTTGATGATGAAATGGAGGCATATTATAATCGTTCTCCTAAGAATGCGGAGCTGAAATATAAGATTCGGGAGCGACAGACGCATATCGTAAAAGTAGATGCTAATGGACAATTGACTTTGAACAATAAAACGATTGCTAAGGAAGTCCTGAAAGAGGTACTTAAAAAAACAATGGTGGAACATAAGCGCCTGGCAAAAGAAAAGTATAACAGTGCAGAGGATCAAGTGGGAGGGATCTTGTTTTCTCCTGATACTCCTAAAGAACAGGTAAAAGATTTGTTGTCTGTTATGCGGGATGCTTTTGTTGAAATTCGGGCTGATATTGCCCAAACATCGGGAAATAACAGTAAGGAATACCTTGATAAAGAATTTCCTATTTTGATTGGTTATGGCGATATTTCTATCAAGGATAGAAAGAAAAATCCATATAATAATTCTACTACAATGAAGATTACCGGCATTCATCTTAAATTACTCTCTGCCGCAGGCAAAGTAGAGAAAGAAATAACGAATTTTACTCTGGCTGAATTGGAGAGAGATTTGAAAGATTTCTGTACATTACAGGGAGATAAGAAGAATGAGATTACTGTCAGTATGAAGGTGGATAAGGGATGTGAAATGGGGATAGTGACCGATGTGAAGACAGTTCTCCGGAATAATTATTTGTTAAAGTTGAACTATCAATAAAATACTTATTTCTCCACTGATAATAGTTGGAGACTGCATAGTTAGAGATCGCAAAGTTAGAGATCGCAAAGTTAGAGACTGCATAGTTTAGAGACTGCATAGTTAGAGACTACTGGAGTAATAACAGAATGACAAGTCGGTAGTATTTAAAACTCTCCTCCTTCAGGAAGGAGGAGTACCCGTAGGGGGAGGTGGTAGGTGAATGCATGAATTGTTTATTATCAGCATTGTGCATCTACCTACCACCCCGACTTATTAGACACGCCCTCTAGCATTCAAGAAAGATATTCCTAACAAATTCGTTTTAGCGCTATTTTTTTCGGATTAGTCAAATAGTTCCCCGTCTTCTTCGATTGGAAGTATTTTCCGGCTTTCTTCATGTGGTAATTGTTCTACTTGACGTAGCTTTCGTTCGATAGCACGGGTTCGTTTGCCCATAACTTCTTCAAGCTGGTCACCGGCATTTTGCAGGTTCTTTTGTACTTTCTCAAGCAGTCCGCCGAATTTGCTGAATTCGGTTTTTACAGCTCCCAATACAGTCCAGACTTCTCCGGTACGTTTCTGAATGGCTAAGGTACGGAAACCCATTTGAAGGCTGTTCAGAATGGCTCCTAAAGTAGTCGGGCCTGTTACGACGATTTTGTATTCCTTCTGAAGTGTTTCGACAAGGCTTGTCCGCCGGATAACTTCTGCATAGATACTTTCGAACGGTAAAAACATGATTGCGAAATCTGTGGTAAAAGGAGGGTCGACATATTTGTCGTGAATATCCTTTGCCATTTTCTTAATGGTGTTTTCCAGTTGTTTGCCGGACGATTCGATCAAAGCGGTATCTCCCGCTTCGAAAGCATCGTAATACTGTTCGTATATGTCTTTGGGGAATTTGGCATCAATCGGGAGATAGACCGTGCTGTTCACATCGTCTTTTCCCGGCAGTTTGATAGCAAATTCTACAAACTCCGTTCCGCTTTTCTTCGTTTTGACATTGGCGTCGTATTGTTCCGGGCTCATCATTTGCTCCAGTAATGCACCTAACTGTACCTCACCGAATGTTCCCCGCATTTTTACGTTGCTCAGTACCTTCTTCAGTCCGCCGACATCCTGGGCCAGAGATTTCATTTCTCCCAGACCTTTCTGCACATTTTCCAGTTGCG
Organism: Bacteroides caccae; assembly: GCF_002222615.2. NCBI lineage: Bacteria > Pseudomonadati > Bacteroidota > Bacteroidia > Bacteroidales > Bacteroidaceae > Bacteroides > Bacteroides caccae. The sequence continues at coordinate 3,014,674 of NZ_CP022412.2, forward strand.
AACGGACAATCTCAAATGACTGCCCAATTCGTTCGTTCAACGTTTTTTGCAACTTTTCTTCAACCATTAGACGCATATCATCCAAGCGTTTCTCGGTCGATTTAATCAGTGTTTCCTGTTGGCGGGCCATTGTGTCGAATTTCTGCCGTTGTAATTCTCCTGTGGTCATCATATTCTTGTGGAGGACATCCTGGAGTTGCTGCATATTCTGATTTAATACTTGCGTCATTTCCATGCGCAACTCCCGGATACTTCGGTTCAGTTCTTCCCGGTTTTCTTGCATTTGTTGCCGTAAGGCTGCTTGCAGTTGTTCCGCTTGATTTTGGTTGTTGCCTTTCGTTAGTGATAGTACAAGTAATACTATCACTAATACGGCGATAACAATAAGTAAAATCGATTCCATTTAATAAGTCAGGATTTCATTTCCGGTTTCAGTAATCAGAATCATATTCTCCCATTGGGCAGAGGGCAATCCGTCATCTGTGCAGACAGTCCAGCCGTCAGCTTCGTCGACAAACACTTCATAGGTTCCCATGTTAATCATCGGCTCAATGGTGAAAGTCATTCCCGGTACGATCATCATGCCTGTTCCCCGGCGTCCGAAATGCTCTACATCCGGTTCTTCATGGAATTTCATGCCTACACCGTGTCCGCAGAGGTCGCGCACGACGCTGAATCCGTTTTTCTCGGCATGTTCCTGAATTGCGGCACCCACATCGCCCAGTTGTTTCCAAGGTTGTGCAGCGGCAATACCAATTTCCATACACTCTTTCGTCACTTGGACCAGTTTGCGCATTTCGGGGCTTACGTCGCCGATCATAAACATGCGGGAGGCGTCAGAGAAGTATCCATTGTAAATGGTAGAGACATCCACATTGATAATATCTCCGTTTTTCAGGATTTCATTCTTGTTGGGTATCCCATGGCATACTACGTCGTTAATGCTTGTACAGACACTCTTGGGGAATCCTTCGTAATTGAGGGGAGCAGGAACGGCTCCGTGACCGGTCGTGAAATCATACACTAGTCTGTCAATTTCCTCGGTAGACATTCCCTCACGGATATTCTCCGCGATATGATCCAATAATGCAGTGTTGATTTTGGCACTTTCACGTATTCCTTCCAGTTGTTCGGGGGTACGGAGCACTTTACGAGGCGGAAGTTTGTATCCTTGTTTTCTATATTTCTGTATTTTGTCTTCTACTGCTGCCGGATAATTGGAGGGGGTAAACCGGAATCCCTTGATAAAGTTTTTCATTATTATATGATGTTATTTAATCGTTCTACAAAGGTAGAGAATAAAATGGAAGTTGTGTCTCCTTGGCTTCTAAAACTTTTCTTGTAGATTATTCATCATTATGAAATAGCTTTGAATACGGGTTCTATCTTTTGGATTTCAGACTCAAATCCGAACCAGTAGCCATGTCCGTCTTCATCAACGGGGAGAAAACACAGACGTAGTTTTTCCCGATAGGAGCCATAGATGACTTCCCAACTCTCCGGGGGAACTTGCCGTTTGGTTCTGACTTTTTCGGCGGGAACTTTCTTTAATGACATACCTGCTTCGATCCATGCGATACTGACTTGAGTCAAGTAATCGGGATAATGATTTTTACAGAAATTATATAGGATCAATCCTCTTCTTTCCAGACTTAACGGGGTGTCGATGATATCTGCCTGAACTAAATGATCGAGCAACTCATGTAAGAAATGAGGATTTTCCAGAATAAGCATCCGGGTGATGTTTTGCCAGGTAGGAGTATTATAGAAGCCGTCTAACAGGCGGGATAGATAATGCGCTGTCTGTAACTCGTCTACTGAAATCTCACGTGTTTGGAGGACTTCATAAGGGGGAAGGGGCGAGTATTGAATGCCTAGTTCTTCTGCTCTTCTCCGCATCTCGGTACCGGGAAGTAACTTTAGGGATTCCAGTTGAATCTCTCCTGCACCGTATTCTGCCAAGGTACGGACGTCTTCGAATATCTCGGATAAGTGATAGAGTGGGAGACCTGCTATGAGGTCAGCATGCGTTTCCATATTCTTTAGTGAACAGAGATATTTTAATCCTTCCAATGCGTCGGATAACTTTCCGATACGGCGGCTTTGTTGCAGAACCGACTCTTTTAAACTTTGAATGCCGGCCTCCAAATGTAATAACCCCTTGGGTAAGACCGATAATTCCTGTTTTAATTCTTCGGAAAGGAGAGCCGGATGAATCTCCAAATGAAAACAGATGTCCGGATATTGCCGGAATAAGTCCAGTAATTCTTTAGCCCGTTTGTTGTTGTAATTAAAAGTACGGTCGAGTACGCGCACGTTCTTAATGCCATGCTGGTGAATGTCATTCAGACGTTCACGGATAGCTTCCAAAGGAATGGTACGCACCGGCTTTTCACCACCGCTGACGCAAAAGGCACACGTGTTGAAACAACCTCGGGTAGTTTCCAACTGTACAAACGGTTTACTCCAGTTAAAAAAACAACTTTTCTCGGGGGAAACAAGTTGAGAGAAGTTCATGACGCGGGCAATTCCATTGTCCTGATAGCGACCGTTTTCATCCAAGTAACAAAGTCCCGTTATTGATTTCCATGTTTCTTTACTGTGATTCCATACTTTCAGCCATTGGGGGAATACTTCTTCACCCTCTCCACGGAACACTCCGCTGACAAATTTGTTCTTATATAAAAAGGCTTCATTATTTCCCAAAAACTCCGGACCGCCGAGTACGATGCAGCAATGCGGAAGTAATGCTTTAGCACGGGATATGATGTGTAGCAACTGTTCGTGATTGAATAACCAGTTGGTGGCGGCAATGATGTCCGGCCGGTGTTTGTGAATCCGGCTGACAACCATTCCGGTATTTTCATTTATGGTTGCCGATACTATACACCATTCAATAGTAGTGTCGTCTGCTATCTGGGCGTGTAATGCAGGGAGCGCCAACGATGAGTGTGCATAGGAGCTATTTAAATCAAGCCAAAGAAGTTTCATGTAGAATTTTTAATATTATCGGGAACAAAGGTACAAAAAACTTATGGCTTGGAGCATATAGTAAAATAAAAACGCTAAATTTGTATTTATAAACGCAATAAACTAGAAGATTATGAAACTGATTAAAAAATACGCAGGTTTTCTGCTGATGCTGACGTTGCTTGTCGGCTTTACTTCATGTGAGGATGATGAAGATATTTATGATGACCTCATGGGGAGAACATGGGTTGGAGATTTGGGATTTGGTACTAACAGAGATCCGATAGAAAGCGGTATTCGCTTGGATAATAACGGCTTGGGAATTGATTATCAGGTCTATGATTATGACGGCGCTTCTGCCGGTGACTTGCCTTTTCGTTGGCGGGTAGATTATGGAACTTTATACCTTGATTATGGTTATGATTTTGCTCTGCGTGAGGTGAGAGGTGTTCGTGTGAGCGGACGTTATATGCGAGGTGATCTATATCTTGATGGCGAGTTTTTCGGATATATTGAGTTGAGAATGCAATAAGAAAATAATATAATAGATATAGAAAGGAGCCATACTTGTGTATAAATGGTATAGCTCCTTTCTTTTAACTTGTATTTATTCTATTTTTTCAGAAACAACTTCTTGAATTCTCCCGGATAAGGTGTTTCAAATTCCATTAGATCTCCCGTTACAGGATGATAGAAACACAGTTTGAAAGCATGAAGGGCCAATCGACCGATCGGGTTAGAGTAATTTTCTCCTCCATATCTTCCGTCTCCGGCAATCGGATGTCCTAAATCCTGCATGTGTACACGAATCTGGTTTTTACGTCCGGTCTCTAAATCAAGTTCCACTAAAGAATATCCGTTGGCACGTTTGATTGTTCTATAATGAGTGATAGACTTTGAACCGCCGTCGTCATATCCACTGGAACTTACGTATAAAGTCTTGTCCGTCAGCCAGGAAACAACAGTATCATAATCTTTTTCCATACTTCCTTCTACTACGGCTACATACCGACGGTCGGTCACTATATCATGCCAGTTGTCGCGCAGAGTACGTTGTGTCTTTTCGTCCTTGGCAAACATCATCAATCCGGAAGTGTCTCTGTCCAGACGATGTACAATGTACACTCGGTGTTGACGTCCGGAACGTTGCACATATTCATTAAGTATGGTATAGGCTGTGCGCTCTTTTTGACGTTCCGTATTGACGGACAAAAGTCCTTGCATCTTTTCGACCACAATGATATATGCGTCTTCGTACACAATTTTCAGCAATCGGTTATTAAATTCTTTCCTTCCTTTATCTTTGCTGATTTGAACTTTCATTCCCGGTTTCAACGGAAAGTTGAATTGCGTGGTTATTACATTATCTACCAATACCACTCGTTTGCTGAGCAATGACTTTAGTTTTGTACGGCTTGCGTCCGGCATTTTGGCAGTCAGGAACTCCATTAGTTCCATTGGCTCTTTGACTGCATAATTGGTATATTGTGCACGTGCTTTTTCAGCAGGAGTTCTTCTCGGTCTTTTTTCCATTTCTTTTTTCTTTTAAGAACGATTCAATTAAAGATTATCGGAGTTCCAGCAATACCACATTTTCCACGTGGTGAGTATGAGGGAACATATCTACCGGCTGCACGGCCTTCACCTTATATTTTTCGTCCAGTAATTGCAGGTCACGTGCCTGAGTGGCGGGATTACAGCTTACGTAAACAATTCGTTTGGGTTCGGCAAACAAGATTACATCCACCACATCCTGATGCATACCTGCACGAGGAGGGTCGGTGATGATAACATCCGGACGTCCATGCTCGTTGATAAATTCCTGAGTCAGAATATCCTTCATGTCACCTGCATAAAACAGGGTATTCTTAATATCGTTGATTTCTGCGTTCACCTTTGCGTCTTCAATGGCTTCCGGCACATACTCGATACCAATCACCTGACGAGCCCGGCGTGATACGAAGTTGGCGATAGTTCCGGTTCCGGTGTAAAGGTCATATACAAGTTCATTTCCGGTCAGTCCGGCAAACTCGCGGGCTACCTTATATAAATTATATGCCTGTTCTGAATTTGTTTGATAGAATGATTTCGGTCCCACTTTGAAACGCAATCCTTCCATTTCTTCAAAGATATGATCGTTTCCTTTGAACACATACACATCCAGATCATTGATCGTATCGTTGCACTTATTATTAATAATGTATAGGAGAGAAGTTATTTCCGGGAAAGAATCTGCCACGAATTGAAGCAACTGCTTGAACAGTTCCATTTCATGATCTTCCGTAATCTTGCAGATCACGATTACCATTAGTTCACCTGTGGAGGAAGTGCGGACAATCATATTCCGTAACATACCTTCTTGCGTACGCAGGTTGATAAATGAGTAGTCATGCTCATAAGCATAATCGCGTATCGCATTACGAATCCGGTTGGATATATCATCCTGCAACCAGCACTTTTCGATTGCCAATACCTTGTCGAATGCTCCCGGAATATGGAAACCTACTGCATTCATCTGGTCATACTTCACATCCTGACGGACTTCTTCGTTCGTCAACCAACGTTTGTTGGAAAATGTAAATTCCAGTTTGTTCCGGTAAAACTCTGTTTTTGCGGAACCTAAAATCGGCGAAATCTCCGGAAGTTCAATCTTTCCGATACGTCTCAGGTTGTCTTCCACCTGCTTTTGCTTGTATCTGATCTGCTCCGGATAGGGTAGCACTTGCCATTTACAGCCGCCGCAAACACCATAGTGCTGGCAGAAAGGAACTGCACGATTGGGCGATAGTTCGTGGAACTTTACCGCTTCGGCTTCGGCATATTTATTTTTTTTACGCTTGATTTGCAGGTCTACGACATCACCCGGCACTACGTAAGGAACAAAAATTACCAGGTCGTTTACTTTTGCAATGGCTTTTCCTTCGGCAGCCACATCCATGATTGTTACCTTCTCCAATAAGGGAAGCTCTTTTTTCTTTCTTGCCACTTTTACACCAGTCTAATAATTACTTTGCAAAAGTAGGTATTTTTTTTGGAAAATTTTCGTGTATGCAGAAATATTCCAGATTGTAATGTCGAAATTGCATTTTGATAGAAAGTTTTTTCTCAAAAAGTTTTCTGGTTTGCGAAATATACTTAGATTTGCGAACAGAAAAAAGTCATAATGTAACTTTAAACACAATATTATGGATAAAAAAAGAGTTTATACCTTTGGAAATGGTCAGGCAGAAGGAAAAGCTGACATGAAGAATTTGTTAGGCGGTAAAGGTGCTAATCTTGCCGAAATGAATTTAATCGGAATTCCAGTTCCCCCCGGATTTACAATAACAACAGATGTTTGTACAGAATACAATACATTAGGACGTGATAAAGTGGTTGAGTTGCTGAAAGATGATGTCGTAAAAGCCATTGCTAATGTAGAGGCGTTGATGAAATCTAAATTTGGTGACATTGACAACCCGTTGCTGGTATCGGTTCGTTCGGGTGCACGCGCGTCTATGCCTGGTATGATGGATACTATTCTGAACTTGGGTTTGAATGACGAAGTGGTAGAAGGTATTATCCGCAAGACCGGTAACGCACGTTTTGCATGGGACTCTTATCGTCGTTTCGTACAAATGTACGGTGACGTTGTACTGGGCATGAAGCCTACAAATAAAGAGGATATCGACCCGTTCGAGAAAATTATTGAAGAAGTGAAACACGCGAAAGGCGTAAAACTAGACAATGAACTTGAAGTGGAAGACTTGAAAGAACTTGTCAAGAAGTTCAAGGCTGCCGTGAAAGAACAGACAGGAAAGGATTTCCCGACTTGTGCATACGAGCAACTTTGGGGAGCTATCTGCGCCGTATTCGATTCATGGATGAACGAACGTGCTATCCTTTATCGTAAAATGGAAGGCATTCCTGACGAATGGGGAACAGCTGTAAATGTGCAGGCTATGGTATTCGGTAATATGGGCGATACTTCTGCGACAGGTGTTTGTTTCTCACGTGACGCTGCTACGGGTGAAGACCTTTTCAACGGTGAATATCTGATTAACGCACAAGGTGAAGACGTGGTAGCCGGTATCCGTACTCCGCAACAGATTACCAAGATCGGTTCTCAACGTTGGGCACAGTTGGCCGGAGTAAGCGAAGAAGAACGTGCTGCGAAATATCCTTCTATGGAAGAAGCCATGCCGGAAATCTATCAAGAATTGGATGCGCTTCAGACTAAGCTGGAAAATCACTACAAGGATATGCAGGACATGGAGTTCACCGTACAGGAAGGTAAACTTTGGTTCCTCCAGACTCGTAACGGTAAACGTACAGGTGCCGCCATGGTGAAGATTGCTATGGATTTGCTCCACCAAGGCATGATTGATGAGAAAACAGCTTTGATGCGTGTTGAACCGAATAAACTTGACGAACTTCTTCATCCGGTATTTGATAAGGACGCTTTGAAAGCTGCAAAAGTCCTGACCCGTGGTCTTCCGGCTTCTCCGGGTGCTGCAACCGGTCAGATTGTATTTTTTGCTGATGACGCTGCCGAATGGCATGCTGCCGGCAAGCGTGTGGTAATGGTTCGTATCGAAACTTCTCCTGAAGACTTGGCCGGTATGGCAGTTGCTGAGGGTATCCTTACCGCTCGTGGTGGTATGACTTCTCATGCTGCTGTGGTAGCTCGTGGTATGGGTAAATGCTGTGTATCAGGTGCAGGTGCTTTGAATATTGATTATAAGGCTCGTACCGTAGAAATTGACGGTGTTGTTCTGAAAGAAGGTGATTACATCTCTTTGAACGGAAGTACGGGTGTAGTATATAATGGTAAAGTAGAAACGAAAGCTGCCGAGCTTTCCGGTGACTTTGCCGAATTGATGACGCTTGCTGATAAATATACCCGTTTGCAAGTGCGTACGAATGCGGATACTCCTCATGATGCGGAAGTAGCACGTAATTTCGGCGCTGTGGGTATCGGTCTTTGCCGTACGGAACACATGTTCTTTGAAGGGGAAAAGATCAAGGCAATGCGCGAAATGATCTTGGCAGAAGATGCGGAAGGACGCCGTAAGGCATTGGCTAAGATTCTGCCGTATCAACAGGCCGACTTTAAGGGTATCTTTAAGGCAATGGCAGGTTGTCCGGTGACAGTGCGTCTGCTCGATCCTCCTTTGCATGAGTTTGTTCCTCACGATCTGAAAGGACAACAGGAAATGGCGGATACAATGGGTGTAAGCCTGCAATATATCCAGCAGCGTGTAGAGTCTCTGTGTGAACATAACCCGATGTTGGGTCACCGTGGTTGCCGTCTGGGAAATACTTATCCTGAAATCACTCAGATGCAGACACGTGCTATCTTGGGTGCTGCATTGGAATTGAAGAAAGAAGGTGTAGAAACACATCCTGAAATCATGGTTCCGTTGACTGGTATCTTATATGAATTTAAGGAACAGGAAAATGTGATTCGCACGGAAGCAGCGAAGTTGTTTGAGGAACTGGGAGACAGCATTGACTTTAAAGTAGGTACAATGATCGAAATCCCGCGTGCTGCGTTAACTGCAGACCGTATTGCTTCTTCTGCCGAATTCTTCTCATTCGGTACGAATGACTTGACACAGATGACCTTCGGTTATTCTCGTGACGATATTGCTTCTTTCCTTCCTGTTTATCTGGAAAAGAAGATTTTGAAAGTAGACCCGTTCCAAGTGCTCGACCAGAATGGTGTGGGACAGTTGGTACGTATGGCAACAGAAAAAGGCCGTGCAATTCGTCCGGACTTGAAATGTGGTATTTGTGGTGAGCACGGTGGCGAACCTTCTTCAGTGAAATTCTGTCACAGAGTAGGATTGAACTACGTTAGCTGCTCTCCGTTCCGAGTGCCTATTGCAAGATTGGCGGCGGCGCAGGCTGCTATTGAGGGATAGCTAAATACACTGGTTAGGTACTTAACTATCTAAAGAAATAGGCTGTAAATACTTGTGAAAGTATTCGCAGCCTATTTTATTTTGTCTTTGTTTTTGCTTTGATATCCGGTGCTTCTGAGAAAATCCTTGGTATTTATTATAAAAAACTAACTAAATGTTTGTTTAATCCTAAAAACAGCTTTACATTTGCACCTCGAAAAACAGACCTGAGTGGGGTCTAATTGTTTAATTTAAAAAAAATGAGATGAAAAAGGGTTTATTATTGATAGTTGTTATGGTGGCAGCTATCGCTGTAAAAGCACAAGACATTTACGTAGGCGGATCTTTCAACGTTTGGCGTAACAGCACAGGCAATACTACGTCTTTTAAAGTAGCTCCGGAAATCGGATATAACTTTAACGAAACATGGGCGTTAGGTGCTGAATTGGATTATTCACATGACTATAACGGAAGCTTATCAACAAATGCATTCTCTGTTGCTCCGTATATCCGTTGGTCTTATTATCAAAACGATGCTGTTCGTTTGTTCTTGGACGGAGCTGCTGCCATTGGTTTTGTGAAGGTAAAAGACGGAGATACCAGCAAGGCAGGACAGATTGGTTTTAGACCGGGTATTGCTGTAAAATTGAACGATCATTTCTCTTTTATTGCTAAATATGGTTTCTTGGGATACCGCAGAAATGTAAACACTCCCGGAGATTCTTTCGGTCTTAAACTTACTAGCGAAGATCTTTCAATCGGTTTCCACTACGCATTCTGATAGATAAGAAAAATCGAACAAAAAATAGGAAAGGGAGTTCCCAAAAATAGGGAATTCCCTTTCTTTATGTATAAACTCTATAATTTATGCACTTGTTAACGAAAAAGTTGTTTAATACAAATTACAATCATACATTTGTATTGTTAAACAATGAGGTCATAAAGACTTTAAGTATTAATTTAAAACTTTAAAATTATGAAGAAGAGTATTTTGTTTGTTTTGTTTGCCCTGATTTCAGTTGCGGGCTTTTCACAAATTACAGGTTGGAATGCAAAAGTTGGTATGAACTTCAGTAATTACACAGGTGATCTTGATATGAATGCTAAGGTTGGTTTCAAGCTTGGCGGAGGTTTTGAATATGCCTTTGATGATACCTGGTCATTGCAACCTTCTTTGTTTTTGACCGGTAAAGGTGCTAAGAAAGATGCGCTTACTGTCAATGCTTATTATCTGGAACTGCCGATAATGGGAGCAGCTCGTTTCAATGTCGCTGATAATACCAATTTAGTAGTGAATGCAGGTCCTTATTTCGCATGCGGTATTGCAGGAAAAACGAAGATAGCCGGAGAAAGTGTGAAAACGTTTAGTGATGATGGTGTGGATTTTAAGCGTTTTGATGCAGGTCTCGGTGTTGGCGTAGCATTGGAATTTGGTAGAATCATAGCAGGTTTGGATGGACAATTCGGTTTGGTAGATGTACAGAAGTTGGGCAATCCGAAGAATATGAACTTTTCTATTGTTGTAGGATATAAGTTCTAAAACAGAATATTGGCAAATAAAGAAAGCCGCTATGAAGATAATTTGTAGCGGCTTTTTTCGTATCTACGCTTTATCCGGATAATATCAACTCCTCTTTTAATCGGCTAACTTCTTTAATTTCTTGAAGTGCTCAATCACAGCCAAATAGTCTTGGTCGGAACATGCATCAAACCTGTTCCAAAGATCGCCTAATATTACTGCTCCTCCAAATCCGAAATCTTTGATTTCCAGTAAATTGTCTGCATTTATACCACCTAATGCCATAACTTTCGAGTCAATAATCTTAGTCCTTTGTGCATCGCGTAGTTCTTCGGCGGTATATGTGGAGTAGTAATTCACTTTAGAAATGCTGTCGTAGATAGGACTCATAAAAACATAATCATAAAAATGCTTTTTGTTTTTTACTTCCTCGACAGAGTGACAGGAACAACTGACATGTCCCGCATAATCATGCGGTTCTTTGGGATTACGTGCATTCAGATGAATCCCCATTAGATTAAATTCTTCTTTAAGATAAAAATGTTCGTGTGTCACGATGCGGCGGTGATACTTTTCCGGAATAAGTGTCAGTAGTCTTTCTGAATACATAGCCGGAGTCTCCGGCTTTCTGAGATGTAGAATATCCAGACCCTCTTCGAAAAGAGCAGTAATAATCTTATCTTCTTCAACGAAGAAGGTAGGGGTGGTAACTACAATTAGTTTCATTTCTTTCTGCTAAATTGAATTGTTTAGCAAAGTTAATAATTAACTATGTCAGAAACCAACGTTTATAGTGAAAATTTGTTAGATTGCAATGTCCGCAGGTCAATCGTCCATAGTTTACCGGCTAAAATATCACCGAATCCACAAATTATTTTCAGTACCTCCGTTGCTTCAATGCTTCCTACGACGGCGGGAGTGACTCCTATTACTCCTTTAGGGGGAGGTGGCATTCGCTTCATTTCCTCTTCATTGGGATAGAGGTCACGATAGCTCTTTTTCATCTCTCCGTAATTAAATACCGAAACCTGACCTTCAAAACCACAGATGGCACCATATACGTACGGTTTCCTTTGTTCAATGCAGATATCGTTAATCAGATAGCGTGTGGCGAAATTATCGCATCCGTCTACTACGATATCATATTTGCGGATGATATTGCCGGCATTTTCCTCTGTCAGCCGGGTGGAATAGGGCAGGATACTGATTCCGCTGTTTAGTGCGGAAAGTCTTTCTGCGGCACATACAGCTTTCGGTTTATCCAGTTCGTTCTCGGAATAGAGCACTTGCCGTTGCAAGTTGCTGATACTTACCCGGTCGTCGTCTACCAGTCCGATGCAGCCTACGCCTGCTCCTGCCAGATAGAGGGCAATGGGAGAGCCCAGCCCTCCCACACCCACGATGAGTACTTTTGCTTTTTTCAGCTTAAGCTGACCTTCTTCTCCGATTTCGGGGAGTATCATTTGTCTGTCGTATCGCATCCGTTTTTATCTTTTAAAGTCAAAAGCTTGGTCCCAGTCTTTCCATACCGGTTCACGTCCCAGTTTTTTCAGGTCACATTCTACTTCTACCGCTTTCCGTTCATCGCTCACATGAAACTGCTCCAGTGTTTGCGGATAACTATAATATCCGCCCGGTTCGGTTTTGCTTTCCGCACTCATGGTCGTCACACCCAGAGTTGCCATGTGGTTACGGATTTCCGCACTTTCACGGGTAGAGTAGGAGATATCTACATCGTGATCGAAGATTCGCATAGCAAACGTCAGTTGGGCAAGTTCCCGGTCGTTCATGATAACATTTGGTTGGAACCCTCCGTTTTCGGACGGACGCATACGTGGGAAGTTAACGCTATATTTTGTCTTCCAATAATGCTTTTGCAAGTAACGGAGATGATAGGCCAACATGGTTACATCCGTGCGCCATTCTTCCAGTCCGATTAAAACTCCCATACCGATTTTGTGTACTCCTGCCTGCCCCATACGGTCGAAACCGTTGACGCGCCATTCGAATTTGGATTTCATTCCTCTCGGGTGATAAATTTTGTAGTTCGCCTTGTTGTAAGTCTCCTGGAAGCAGATCACTCCGTTCAATCCGTGGTTCGTCAGTTCCTTGTATTCTTCTGTTTTAAGAGGCATTACTTCAATTTGCAGGTTGCTGAAGTAAGGCTTTGCCAGATCCAGTGCACGGGCAATGTAAGGGACACCTGCAGCAGCAGGATTTTCACCCGTAACAAGCAGAAGATTCTCGAAGGGTGCCAATCGTTTGATAGCTTTGTATTCGTTGATGATTTCTTCCTCCGTCAGTATGGTCCTTTTCATCGGATTACTGATATGGAAACCGCAGTACACACAAGAATTGGTACATGAATTGGTGATGTAAAGCGGCACGAACATGGAGATTGTCTTGCCGAACCGTTCCATGGTATATTTCTGGCTGAGCCGTGCCATAACTTCCAGATAAGGAGTAGCGGCGGGCGAAATGAGTGCCATAAAATCATTGACGTCCAGATGCCCGGATTTGCCTAAAGCCCGGCGTACATCGGCATCTGTCTTGGAATAGATGGCTTTTGTCGTCTCTTCCCAGGATATTTTTTCTAATTCGTCTGAGAACATATTGTTAGAGTTATTTCTTGTTTTTCTTTAAATCACGTGATAGTCTCATAGCACAGAAGTTTGGTCCGCACATGGTACAGTATTCTCCGTCGATATGATGTCCTGCACGGAAATAGGTCTGTGCCCGTTCCGGATCAAGTGACAGGTCGAACTGGTCCTTCCAGCGGAACTCATAGCGGGCTTTGCTTAGCGCATTGTCACGTACCTGTGCTCCCGGATGCCCTTTAGCCAGGTCGGCGGCATGTGCAGCTATTTTATAAGTAATGACCCCTACACGTACGTCCTCCTTGTCGGGCAGGGCGAGATGTTCCTTTGGAGTAACATAGCACAGCATAGCCGTTCCGAGCCAGCCGATTTGCGCTGCACCGATAGCGGAGGTGATATGGTCATATCCCGGAGCGATGTCCGTGACCAATGGGCCGAGCGTATAGAACGGCGCATCATGGCATTTTTCGATTTGGCGTTCCATATTTTCCTTGATCTTATGCATGGGCACGTGTCCGGGACCTTCGATAAAGGCTTGCACATTCTTGTCCCAGGCGCGGAGCACCAACTCGCCCATAGTGTCCAGCTCGGCGAATTGCGCTTCATCGTTGGCATCGTGGATAGAGCCCGGACGAAGTCCGTCACCCAAAGACACCGCAACGTCATATTGAGCCAGAATATCGCAGATATCGTCGAAGTGTTCATATAGGAAACTTTCGCGGTCATGCATCAGACACCATTTGCTCATAATACTTCCTCCACGGCTGACAATACCGCATAAACGTTTGTCGGCGAGGTGTACGTTATGGCGGCGGATACCTGCATGAATCGTGAAGTAATCCACTCCTTGCTCGCATTGTTCGATGAGGGTGTCACGGTAGATTTCCCAATTCAGGTCTTCCACTACACCGTTCACCTTTTCAAGAGCCTGGTAGATAGGTACGGTGCCGACCGGCACAGGGCAGTTACGGATAATCCATTCACGTGTTTCGTGGATATTTTCTCCTGTCGAGAGATCCATTAGTGTGTCTCCGCCCCATTTGCAGCTCCACAATGCTTTCTCTACTTCTTCATCAATACTTGAAGTAGTGGCGGAATTACCTATGTTCGTATTGATTTTTACCAGGAAATTGCGGCCGATAATCATAGGCTCAGCTTCGGGATGATTGATATTGGCGGGTAATATGGCACGTCCGGCTGCGATTTCCTGACGGACAAATTCGGGAGTAATATGTGTTTCTATTCCTAACTCCTCGCAGTTCATATTCTCACGAATAGCTACATACTCCATTTCGGGAGTGATTATTCCTTTTTTCGCATACGCCATTTGGGTAATAGCTTCTCCTTTTTTGGCACGATAAGGTAGAGCGATATGTTCAAAGCGCAGGTGGTCCAGGCTTTTATCATCCCTTCTCATTCGGCCGTATTCCGAAGTGATTTCAGGTAGACGTTCTACGTCACCCCGGCTTACAATCCATTCCTCACGCATACGAGGCAGTCCTTTCTTTAAGTCGATGTTCATTTCAGTGTCACTGAACGGACCGCTGGTGTCATATACGTATACTTCCGGATTAGGCGTAGCTATTTTTTCTTCTCCTTCGAAACTGACACTGGGCACTTGTTCTACTTTCCGCATCGCCACGCGGATATTCGGATAAAGTTTGCCGGGTAGATATACTTTTTGGGAGCGGGGAAATTTTATTCTTTGTTCCATAATTGTTTTTTAAGCAACTGAGTAGTCAGGTTGTCGACTACGCTTTAATTTTATTTATCAAGAAATGCAGTTAATGGTGAGCTTGCTTCTGCTTCAAAATTGAAGGCTTGCAGTCCCAGCCCCGCTTCGTAAGCCTGTCTTCCGGCTTCAGTAGCGGCTTTGAAAGCTTTGGCCATTTCTACCGGGTTTCCGGCAACAGCTATTGCCGTATTCACCAATACGGCGGATGCACCCAGTTCCATTGCTTCGGCAGCATGGCTAGGAGCGCCGATACCGGCGTCTACTACTACCGGAATTCCCGCCTGTTCGATAATAATCTGCAGGAATTCTTTCGTTTGCAATCCTTTGTTCGTGCCGATCGGAGCGCCGAGAGGCATGACCGTAGCCGCACCTGCTTCTTCCAGTCGTTTACAGAGCACAGGGTCTGCCTGACAATAAGGCAATACCACAAAGCCTAATTTGACAAGTTCTTCCGTGGCTTTCAGTGTCTCGATAGAGTCGGGGAGCAGATAACGCGGGTCCGGATGAATCTCCAGCTTCAACCAGTTTGTACCGAATGCCTCACGGGCCATTTGTGCAGCAAATACAGCTTCTTCAGCGTCCCGCACGCCGGAAGTGTTGGGTAATAGCTGGATATGTGGGTGGATAATATGTTTCAGCATATCGTCCTCTTTATCGTCCATGTCGATGCGCTTCATGGCTACGGTTACCATTTCCGTACCCGATGCCAGAATAGCTTGTGCCATTACTTCGTTGGAGTTGAATTTTCCTGTTCCCAGGAAAAGGCGGGAATTAAATTCACGTCCCGCAATTACTAACTTTTCCATATCCTATAAATTAGTTGTTATTTAAAATCCTTCTTGTTTCTTCTACCGGATCGTTTGCCCGGAGAATCGTTCCCGATAGGGCAATGCCGTTCACTCCCGTGCGTAGTATGGCGGGAATATCTTCGTAAGTGATTCCTCCGATAGCTACTACCGGCAGCTCGATATGTGCCTCCTGCATTTGCGCGAGGATAGAGACATAGCCTTCCAAGCCCAGAACAGGGCTCAGATTCTGCTTGGTCGTTGTAAAGCGGAAAGGACCGATACCGAGGTAATCTGCTCCGGCACGATAATGCAGTAGGACATCCTCGAACGTATTGGCTGTGCCGCCAATGATAAAGGCTTCTCCGAGTATCTGTCTTGCCTGATCGATAGGCATATCCTTCTTTCCCAGATGCACACCGTCCACTTCCAGTTTCTTAGCCAGTTCGACGTGGTCGTCCAGAATCAGGATAGCTTCATGCTCTTTGCAGAGCGGTTTTAGTTGCAAGGCTACCGCTTCCACTTCATCGAGTGGTGCGTCCTTCATACGTAACTGAATCCATTTGCAGCCTCCTTCGAGTGCCATACATGCCGATTCGAAGTAAGAATACCGTTCGGTCCGGTGAGTGATAAATTGTAGACTGATCATCTTACTATCCTCCGCAAGCCGCTTTGATAATTACCAGATTGTCATTCTCGTGCAACGAAAAACGTTCCCATTCGGTACGGGGAATCATTTTGTTGTTTACGGCGATAGCGATGCCTTGAACCGGAAGCTCCAGTTGCACTGTCAGTTGGGTAAGGGTAGAGCCGGGAGTTATTTCCACCTCTTTGTTGTTCACTTGTACTTTCATTGTCCTATCAAAATAAATAAGTTGAAAGTAAATACAAAGAGCGTGCTTTTATAAGAAAGGCGATAAGAAGAAACACAATCCCTACGTCAGTGCTAACTGCCTCAGGTTCCTAGGGTATAATCTCAGCCCCTCGTGGGGCACCCCTTTGTCTTTACGGGGGCAAAGTAAGCGAAAAAGAAACAGAAAAACACTAAATCAACCGATTTTTTTTCATTTTTCTGTTGATTCCCTTTCTTTGATAGGATGAGAGAAGATAAATCGCGCTCCGCCTTTGTAATCTTTGTCAATCCAGATATCACCTCCCATATATTGAATCGTCAGTTTACAGATAGCCAGTCCCAACCCTGTTCCCTGTACAAATTCATTCAACTTCTCGAAGCGTTGGAATACAAGTTCCTGCTTGTCTTCGGGGATTCCTGTACCGGTGTCGGTCACAGAAAATAGTATACACTGTTTTTCTTTGTCCACCGTGTAATCCAATGTAATGCTTCCTCCGGCGGGAGTGAATTTTAACGCATTATTCAGCAGGTTGATGATGATTTGTTGCAGACGCAACGGGTCGGTATAGAGCATATATGGCTCTTTGGGCATTTGCAGTCTGACGTCTGCATTCGTTGTTTTGTTCCGGTTGGTCAGGGTAATCATATTTTGGCAATGAGTCACCAGTTCGCACCATTCATAGTTGAATTGCAGCTTTCCCGATTCGAGACGCGATACATCCAGTACGTCGCTGATAAGCTGTAGCAACAGGTTAGAATTGGTCTGGATGATATTGGCATATTCTTGTAATTCTTCCGAAGGTTCTACGGAATTGATTAGCAAACTGGAGAAACCTACGATTGCATTTAATGGCGTACGTATTTCGTGACTCATATTCGACACAAAAGCACTCTTTAGCTGGTTGGCTTCCTCCGCACGCTCTTTGGCGTCACGCAATTCTATCTCCGACGCTTCCAGTTTCTTTTTATCTTCCCGTAGTTGTTTCGTTGTTCTTTCCAGACGATTCTTCAGAATTTTAGTCCGGTAATAGTAATACAATGCAATCATCAGTCCGCCTATCAATACAAGGAAGGTGAGCAGGATAAACTGTACTTCCGTTTTGTAAGCCACAAAGAAAGGGATCGGCTGGTTGATTACGATTGAATTAATGGGTAACTTCTTGTCTTCAAATCCCCATTCTTTTAATTTATTGGCATCAAATTTATATTTGTTGGGTAATATATTAATGCTACGGATGTCATTTTTCCCTTTATCCAGAAACTGATATGCGTATTCTCCCATTCCTTTGGCTATCCCTTCATATTGGGGGACATATCCTCCGATAGCCCAATAACCTATTGCGGTGGACGTCAGACTGAACACAGGCAACAAAGGATTTGCTTTGGAGAAAGCATAAACGGAATTATTCATATAGGTGATTCCTCTGTTATCAATTCGCCAGATGCCAAGCAGCATTACCGAATTTTTGGGGAGAACACGTAATTGGTTGACCGCCATATCAAGTGTATGGATTCGGCCGTCGATGTAAGTGATAGACAGTTCCGGATGATTTTTCAGATTCTTTTTAAACCAGGCCTGTTCGGCAAGACCGTTGTATGTATTATCCGAAACGAATGCCAGATGTTCCATTTCCGGATAGAAATATTTCATCATTTCTATATCCTTGTTAATATCGTATTCGTATGAAGAACAGTATTTTACATTATATTCTTTCATTCGTTCCGTCAAGTCAATGCTCTGGGGTTCATATTGTTGCATATCAATAGGCTCATCCGGAATTCGGATGCCGTTGCGGGATGCCATTGCAAAGAATACGGGGAGTCTTTTGTATTTCTCATCTTCGAGATGAAGGAAGCTGCTCCATGCCTCACCGCCGAGGAAAATAACTAATTTTGCACCCGGATGTTTATCCAGAATCTCGGTTAGCGTTTCTTTCCATTTATGGGCCTGTGACAAATCCGTTACATTCATATTTTCTACGATAGTGGAGTACTTTCCGCCCAGTTGGGTATAAGTCTGTATAAATGTTGATATGTTGTCGTAGGTATATTTAGTATCAGAATTATAGGAGGTAATGAAAAGTATCTCTTCTGCAGATTCTTCTGTGTCGGCAGCATTGCATAAACGGGGGGAGAAGAATAGGAGAGCAATGAAGACAATGAACAATATCTTATTTCTTTTATAAAGTGTCATAATTGTTTGTTATGTTGATTCAAGTATCGCAAAAATACAACTTATGTAGCTGATATCCAATAAATATATTACCTTTTTTTATGCTAGAAAAAAGGCCGCTGTGAAATTCACAACGACCTTTTCAATAGTATAGTTTAGTTTATTATATGCGTCCGGTTACATTCTTTTTTCTACCACATCCCAGTCGATGATATTCCACAGGGCGTTCACGTGGTCGGCGCGGCGGTTCTGGTAATCCAGGTAGTAAGAGTGTTCCCACACGTCAAATCCGAGAAGAGGTTTCAGCCCGGCGCGTACCGGGTTACTTCCGTTACTTTCTTTGGTGATATGCAGTTTACCGTTCTTGTCTACGGACAACCAGGCCCAACCAGAACCAAACAATCCGACTGCTGCTGCATTGAATTCTTTCTTGAAGTTCTCGAAGCTGCCGAAGTCACGTTTGATTGCTTCTCCCAGTTTGCCTCCGGGTTCTTTCTTCGAAGGTTTCGGGGCGAATTGCAGGAAGTACAGATTGTGGTTCAATACTTGTCCCGCATTATTGAATATAGCTCCGTCCGGTGCTGAGGCAACGATTTCTTCTACCGTTTTACCTTCATATTCTGTTCCGGGCACAAGGCTATTCAGATTATTTACATACGTTTGTAGATGCTTTCCGTAATGGAAATCTATTGTTTGCTGACTGATTACAGGTTCCAACGCATTGTTTGCGTAGGGAAGTTTTGGCATTTCGTAAGTCATGGTCATAATTATTAAAGACATTAATATAGTATTCATAATGTTACAAGTTTTAATTGGCTTGTTATACTATAATAACAGCAGGTTGGCGGAAAAGGTTCACTACATCTCATTTTATTTGTAAATGTACTGTACACGCTCTGTTTCCTTCGGATTGTCGCGGTCTGCGCGATAGATCCATTGTCCTGTATTATCATATTCGTAATAGGAGTTACCGTCAATCCGGTTACCATAATCATCGTACAGGCAAGTCAGGTAACCGGAAGTTTTCTGGTTATTGCCCGTTATGCGTTGGTAAACTATCCGGGTCAGGTAACCGTATTTGTCATATTCATACGATTCTTTTTGAGAAAGAATTTGATCCGGTACGTTGGCGAACAGCAGATTTTGGTGTTGTGATTCCGTCAGCCGTCCTTTTTCGTCATACTTATTGGCCTTATATGCCTGAAGTTCCCCGTTCTTGTTGTATTCCTTGGTTTCTGTCAGTTGTCCCTGCTTGTTGTAGGTGCTGACAGCGAATCTTCCGTCCGTATATTTCAGCGAGTCGCTTTCTATGCTTCCGTCGGAACCAATGCGGCGTGTTTGCCGGTAAATGTCCGTTTTGGTTTTCGGATTCGTCTTCACCTCAAAGATGCAGTGCCCTTGCGGATCGTACAGTCTGTTCGTTTGTATCTCGTTACTTATTTGCCCGTTTTTTTCGGTGATTGAAAGCATAGAGGTGAGCTGTCCTTTCTCATTGTATGTATAAGTGGTTGAGATATTTCCCGTACTATCATTTTCTACGGACTTTATCAACCTTCCCTGATTGTAATATTTTACAGAAGTAGGAGTGGCGAGAATGGCTTGCAAGACGAATGGGTTACGTAGTGCATTTGCCTGGTCACGAAATTCTTTGTAATGATGTGTACAGAGAAAATCTTTCAGTAAACTCAAAGACTCAGAATTGACAATAGCCGGTTTCAACAGTTCAAAATCAGCTTTCTCGCTCAAGTACTCCAAATCATCCAGATGAGTACGGGCGGCGGCAGTCAGGTACGGCGTATGCTTGTAGTCGTCGATAATTTGGCGGATCGCAGTGGCATTCCCTTCTTTTTGGAGACTGTCGATGTGCTGGAACAGGAAATTGTCGTAAAGCGAACGGACCTCCGCAAGATAAGGACGACTGTCTTTATCCCTAAAGAATTTCTGCATATCGGCATTATCGAAGAATGCTTTGAAATTTCCGGAAGAAGGATCTTTTTCCACAAGTTGATAGAGCCGTTTGTTTTCGGCAGCGTTGACTTGTGCGATGAACTTTCCGTTTGGATATTCTGCGAGATACGTCTGATAAGTGCCGGGCGTGGGTGTTTTTAGCATACCTTCCAATAATGCCAGTTCGCGAATATCCCGTAGCCTTTGCAGCATCACGGAGTCGACCGGATAATCAGTCGAGCGAATGCTGTCTATCACTGCCCGGCTGAAAGGAATCTTGTCCTTCGAACCTTCCAGGATGTAGATAATCGACTGTTCAGCTCTGTTCCGTACATCGGAAAGCTGTATTTTTTCTTCGTCACAAATCGTGGAAAAATTTCCTTGGAAAGCTTTCCCGTAACATCCGAAATAGTTTGTGGCAGCCTGTTCGCTATGTTCATTCCATAGTTGGTGGAGCACATCCAGCAGTGCCAGTTCTTCAGAGTAATAAGTTTGCGTCTCATCATCCAGCTTTTCGCGGTTCTTCTGCCATTTGTCGGCGTCGTTGTCGTTCAGATACCTGAGCAACTTTTCCATGCGGCTTTGTTTTTGCGCCATGACCTGCGGAATGCAGGTAATCAGGCACAAGCCTAAGATAATTGATAAAAATATACCTCTTTTCATTGCTTTTGGGGGTTAGGTTAAAATAGTTAGTGATGAAAAATCATAAAAATACCTTCATTCTCAAATGAATATTATACTTTTGTATTGAGAACAAAATTGAACGCCAAGGGTTTGTTAAAAATCCTCATAGTTTTTATAATGCTGTTATGAATACCAATTATATAGAGGAGTTGAATGAGAGTCAGTGTGCTGCAGTGACTTATAACGACGGACCTTCGCTGGTAATAGCCGGTGCCGGTTCGGGAAAGACGCGCGTATTGACTTATAAAATTGCCTATTTGCTTGAGAACGGTTACAACCCGTGGAACATCCTTGCACTGACCTTTACCAATAAGGCGGCGCGTGAGATGAAGGAGCGTATTGCCCGTCAGGTAGGTATGGAGCGGGCACGTTATTTGTGGATGGGCACTTTCCATTCCATTTTCTCCCGTATCCTTCGTGCCGAAGCATCATATATCGGATTTACTTCCAAATTTACTATTTATGATACAGCAGATAGCAAAAGTCTGCTTATTACAATCATAGACGAAGTGTTAAAAGAAAAAGTTCATGAGGATTTGTTACGTAAATATGGTAATCGACCTGATTTGGAGGAGAAAGAAAAGGCGAAAGTCATCGAATTGAAGAAAATCTATAAGCCGGGAGTCGTACAGGCACGTATTTCCAATGCCAAAAATCATCTGGTCACTCCTACGGGGTATGCCGCTAACAAAGAGGCTTATGAAGGCGATATGGCCGCTAAAATGCCTGCTATCCGTGATATTTATACCCGTTACTGGGAGAGATGCCGCTGGGCCGGGGCAATGGACTTCGATGATTTGCTGGTGTATACTTATATCCTGTTCCGTGATTTCCCGGATGTGCTGGCGCGTTATCGTGATCAGTTCCGTTATGTGTTGGTGGACGAGTATCAAGATACGAACTATGCGCAGCACAGCATTGTCCTGCAACTGACGAAGGAAAACCAGCGTGTCTGCGTGGTAGGGGATGATGCACAGAGTATCTACTCCTTCCGGGGTGCGGATATTGATAACATCCTTTATTTTACAAAAATCTATCCGGATACGAAAGTCTTCAAGTTGGAACAGAATTATCGCTCTACGCAAACGATCGTCTGTGCTGCCAACAGTCTGATTGAGAAGAATGAACGTCAGATACGGAAAGCCGTATTCTCGGAGAAAGAAAAGGGAGAGCCTATTGGGGTATTTCAAGCTTACAGTGATGTGGAAGAAGGGGATATTGTGGCGAACAAAATAGCAGAATTGCGCCGGGAGTTTCGTTACGGATATGCCGAATTTGCTATCTTATATCGAACGAATGCGCAGAGCCGTGTTTTTGAGGAAGCACTTCGGAAACGAAGTATGCCCTATAAGATATATGGAGGACTCTCGTTTTACCAGCGTAAGGAGATAAAGGATGTGATTGCTTACTTCCGGTTGGTGGTGAATCCGAATGATGAAGAAGCGTTCAAACGTATCATTAATTATCCTGCCCGTGGTATCGGGGATACTACTGTCGGAAAGATTATATCGGCGGCTACCGATAATGGCGTCAGCCTTTGGGCGGCACTTTGTGAACCATTGAGTTATGGGCTCAATATCAATAAAGGGACGCATGCGAAATTGCAAGGTTTCCGTGAACTGATTGAGGGTTTTATTACCGGTCAGGCGGATAAGAATGCATACGAAATAGGAACAGATATTATCCGTCGGTCCGGTATCATCAATGATGTCTGTCAGGATACGTCGCCTGAAAACTTGAGCAGGAAAGAAAATATCGAGGAGTTGGTGAACGGGATGAATGACTTTTGTGCTTTGCGGCAGGAAGAAGGTAACCCGAACATTTCCCTGACCGATTTTCTTTCGGAGATTGCCTTGCTTACCGATCAGGACTCTGATAAAGCGGATGACGGGGAAAAGATAACCTTGATGACCGTGCATTCGGCTAAAGGACTGGAATTTAAGAACGTATTTGTGGTCGGGCTGGAAGAAAATCTCTTTCCCAGTGGAATGGCAGGAGATTCTCCTCGTGCATTGGAAGAAGAACGCCGTTTGTTCTATGTGGCGATCACCCGTGCGGAAGAACATTGCTATCTTTCGTTTGCAAAGACCCGTTTTCGTTACGGAAAAATGGAATTTGGAAGTCCCAGCCGCTTCTTGCGTGATATTGATGTTCATTATTTGCAATTACCGCATGAGGCAGGAGTGAGTCGTTCGGTTGATGAAGGCGCAGGGCGTTTCCGTAGGGAGATTGAGGGAGGCTTCACTCGTTCCGCTTCTCCGTCGCGTGCTTCTTTCGGTAGTAGTTCTTCCGAACAGCGTGCACGTTCGAAAGCACAGATTATAGCCCCCAGTGTGCCGAGAAACCTGAAAAAAGTGAGTGCGGTGAGTGGAAGCAGTAGTGCACAGTCGGCAGCTTCGAATGCTGCGTCGGTGACGGGAGTACGTGCCGGACAGATGATAGAGCACGAACGTTTCGGACTGGGTGAAGTGATGAAAGTGGAAGGAACGGGAGATAATGCGAAAGCAACCATTCATTTCAAAAATGCGGGTGACAAACAACTATTATTGCGTTTTGCCCGTTTTAAAGTGATAAAATAAATAGTAACACACTAAATAGAGAAGGTCATGAAGAAACAAATAACAGTAATTTTGCTTTCCGCTTTGATTTTGAGCGGGTGTGCATCGGGGCGTATGGGAAATCCGGGAGCTATCATGGCAGGCGCTTCTATCGGAGGAAGTCTGGGCGGCTCGATAGGAGGGCTTATCGGGGATAATAATCATGGCTGGAGAGGCGGTTATCGCGGTTCTGCTATTGGAAATATTGTAGGGACCATTGCCGGTGCAGCGATAGGGAATGCATTGACAGCACCGAGACAAGAACCGATAGAGGAGGATGCTTATATTCCTGAAGTACGGGAAGTTCGTGTCCGGAAATATAAGAAACAGCCACAGGTGCAGCGACCTCTTACCCAGCTGAAACTGCGCAGGATTCGTTTTATTGATGATAACCGTAGTCATGTGATTGATGCGGGAGAGAATAGCAAGATCATCTTTGAGATTATGAATGAAGGGCGGAACCCTGTCTATAATATTGTCCCCTTGGTAGAAACAGTGGGCAAGGTGAAGCATCTCGGCATTTCTCCTTCTGTGATGATAGAGGAAATCCTTCCGGGGGAAGGTATTCGTTACACCGCTTCCATTCATGCAGGCGAGAAACTGAAAGACGGTGAGGTAACATTTCGTGTAGCGGTGGCGGATGAGAACGGAATAATTTGCGATTCGCAGGAATTTACCCTGCCTACACAGCGCTGAGACTAGAAATCAACACAATTATATTGGGTTTTATATAGCGACGGTATAGGGTCGGAATAGCGTAGCTATCCGGTCTCTATACCGTTGCTATTTGTATGCGATAGCGTCACTCTGTTGATACAGAAATAAAGTATGCCATTGGCAGGGTCGGAGTGGTAATTTTCTTTTTTGACTTAGTATTTGATAGGGAAATTTTAAAAATAGGACAGATTTTCTAATGAGAAAAGATAAAATAGTGAGTGATATTCTATAATTGTCATAGATTACGTTAACTTTGTAGTTAAGACATACAAAAATGTGACACACAATGAAAACTAAAAGTACTATTTTCCATAGAAAACTAATGATGAAAACAGCCAGTTTAATAGTATTATCGATTATTATTTGTGCGTGTTCCACGAACAATAAGAGTTTGCTAAGTGGTATTGAAATAATACCGGTCGAAGTAGATGAAGTTTCGCAGGATGTTTCATTGTTTTTAGAGAAAATAGAGATTGTGCCTTTGGAAACGAATGATTCATCTTTATTTCATAGATGTAATAAAGTCCTTTATGATAAAAGGACGGATATGTTTGTGATTTATACAAGTGATCAAATCATTTATACATTTTCGGGGAATGGGCAATATGTTGCAAATTCAAAGAAGATGAAAGGGCAAGGACCGGAAGATTACGTCATGGTATTGGATATTAATCTAAATCCTTACTTAAAAGGTATTGATCTGCTCAATCCTTATGGAACAATATATACTTATAGTCCAACATTTGAGCTATTGGCAAAGAGAAAGTTTAAACCGGAATTTCCTGTGGATTACTTGATGGCTTTAGATACAGATAATTATATCTTTACTAATCCTTTTATGTGGACGGATCAAGAAGTTTCATTTGTTAATTTGAGAACTCAAGAAGCTATTAGTGCAAATTATGAAGGAACTATTTCCGAAAACACTATGGCGCATAATTGTTTTTATCATATAGGAGAACAATTTTATTTTGTTCCTTTCGGACTTAATTATTATTTCTATCAAATAAATGCGAAAGAAAAGAAACTTAATCCTATTATGTATCTTGATTTTGGGGATGCGGAAGTTGAAGATGATAACTTGCCTGGAAGGGCGAGCGGAAAGAGAACTGACTCTGATGAGGAAAGAAGAAAAATAACAGAAGACGCAACGGAAAGATATCAATATCTGAGGAAATCAGGAAAGACTTTGCCATTGCTTAAATTTTTCAATGATGATTATGTATATATCTTTTTAGCTAAAGCAGTGAGAGGATATGGCAGTCATTATATTTATAATAGGAAAAAGAATGAAGGTTTTCTGTTGAAAGAAGGAAAGCCCTTCTTTATGTATCCTTGTTTTGGTATAATAGATAATGTATTACTTGCTATTTGCCAACCGGATGAGTTGTCTCAATATATGGATCGTAATTTGATGTCACCACAAGAAATTCATAAAATGGAGACGCTGAAAGAAGACGATAATCCTGTAATATTGAAATATTATTTGAAATGATGAAGTTTCCCAGTTGGGGAATAATGCCGATTGCTGGATAATGAAATATTAAGATAAGTAGTTTGCTTAGATATGCATGGAAAAAGAGAAATGAATGGCTAAATAGTTTTTAATATTATCTGTTGGTTATTATAAATAATATTATCTTTGTGTTATTCAAACATATAAATAAATCACGTGATGAAATTAATGGCAAGACGAAATAGCATGATTACATCTATTGGTAAATCGAGGTGGAATATGTCAGTGTGTATTACAGTTCTGAAAAATAGTATCGTTTTTCTATTCTTTTTCTTCCTTTTAGTTTTAGTATCTTCATGCAGGCGGTCTTCTACTATAAACACTCCGAATGGTGAATATAAGATGATTGATTGTCAGGAGATTAATGGCGGGAAATTTAAGTTGTCAAGCATAGCTTCATCTTTTTCCGTTATTCCACTTGAAACCAATGATAGTTGTCTGATAGGCGGGATAAGTAAGTTGGAATTTTATGATGGGAAGATATTTGTTTTGGATAAAATGCATAGTGCCCGTTTGTATGTATTCGATACCCAGGGAGAATATAAATTTGCTATTGGAAAAAGAGGGAGCGGGCCTAATGAATATATGCAAATTAATGATTTTTCCATAGACAAGGAAAAGAATTTAATTTATGTGCTTTGTGATAAGAAAAAACTCTTTACTTATTCTTTGTCTGGACAGCCTCTTGGGACAATAACTCTCGATTTCTTTGCTGATGCTATGGAATATCAGAAAAATCAGTTGCATTTTGTGTGTGATAGACTTGATAGGGGCAATCTTATTGTGACTGATATAAAAGGAAGGATACTATATGAAGATTTTCCGAATAAACGAATGGGAGATAATCTTTTGATGCTTATACATCCTTTTTCTAAACAAGATTCTATTTTGCTATATCGGATCTATTTGGATAATAAGATTTATGAGATGCAATCCGATCATAGAATAAAGGTTGCCTATGAAGTGAATTTTGGCGAAGAAAGTATTGATTTTGAGGATTTAGAAGATATTCCTCATAGGGAAGTAAAAAAGAAATTAGCAAATTCTCGTGGAAAAATTAAATATTTAACGGAAAATAGAAATTACATACAATTAATATTCTTCGACAAGCAAATGCCTTGTGTTGCTGTATATGATAAAAGACAGGGAGTAACCCGGTCATATACATTTGAAAATTGTGTTGATGATTTAACCGGACTACAATATCCTCTTTTTGAGTTCACGAAAGGGCAAGATGAATTTATTGCAATTTTGAGTCCAATGGACATTGAAAATGCAGGAAGTGAACTTACGGAAAAAGGGAAGGCGGTTTTTAAAGACGTTAATTTTGTTGACGATGATAACCCTATATTATATATAGTAAAAACGGAATAAGAACTTAATCAGCTGGGGAATAATGCCGATTGCTGGATAATGAAATATTAAGATAAGTAGTTTGCTTGGATGTACATGGAAAAAGAGGTATGAATGGCTAAAAATAGTTTTTAATATCGTCCGTTGGTTTTTGCAAATTATTACCTTTGCGCTATTCAAACAGATAAATAAGTCACGTGATGAGATTAATGAGAAAACAAAATGGCATGATTGTACCTATGAAGGTATCTAGGTGGAGTATATCAGTGTGGATTACGGACCTAAAAAATAGTATTGGTTTCCTATTTCTCCTTTTAATTTTTCTATCTTGTGGTACAAAGCATACGAAGTATGGAGACAATGTATTTCTCTATTCTGAATTTCCACAAGTGGAAGAGTTAAAAGGAGAAATCATAGAACTCGATACAGTCTTGTTTCGTTATCCCTTTCGGATACGAGTGGAAGGAGATAAAGTCATTGTAATGGATTTGCATGGTTTTGATAATTATGGACATCTTTTTCAATATCCTGATTTTCACTATCTATCTTCTTTCGGAATACATAGTGATTCACCTACGGGAATGCTATCAATGGAAAATCTTCGGTTTTATAACGAAGATGTATGGACATTAGACGCTAATAAAAGCGAATTAACTAAGTTCGATTTTTCATTATCCGGTGACTCACTACTTCGTGAGGAAACAGTAGCATTGGATGAAGATGTCCTTCGGGTACTTGATTTTACGGTGTTTAATGATACTACATTTATTATTCCTGACTATTCGGGGGATAGTCGTCTGTGCATGGTAAATCGTAAAGGAAAACTTTTCGAGAGGCTAGGGAATATACCAACTGTGAATGAGGATGCTTTACAGCATGCCCGCCCGGCGTTGGCTCAAGCGTGGCGTAGTTTTCTAGATTATAATCCTCATAATGGTATTCTTGCGACTGTTACTCAATTAGGGGAAGTAGTCGAGGTTTATAACTTAAAGGATAGTACACATGTGATACATATTGGTGAGCATGGTGAACCGGACTTTGAAATATCTGCCGGATATGGTGTACCAGCTGGAATTATGGGTTTTAGTGATGTACAGGTAACTGATAGTGCCATTTATGCAGTATTTCATGGAACGACTTTCAAGGAGATAGCGAAACAAAACGGTAGACTTCCTGACGGTGGAAAGTACATTTATGTATTTAGTTTGAAAGGAGAACCACTATGCAAATATGTACTGGACCATTATATATATGGAATTTGGGTGGACGAAACTACTAAAACAATAATGGCGACGGATGTAAATAATGATCAGCCCATAGTAAAATTTCGATATAGTTGAATTGTTACTCTTTATCTTGATAAAAACGATGAAAATAAAATATAAAATATTATTTATATCTGTTACAGTTGCATTGTTTCTGCTTGGTAGTTACTATTATTATAAGTATAGGCAGAGTACTATTGAACAGATGGCTAAAGAGGCTTTCGTGGAAGCTGTTAATAGTGAAGCATATAGGCGGATACCTGATGTGAAATTGACTGTTGGCTTTAATGGCGGAGATATACTGAGAAAGGATGATGTTCCTGAATATATTTATTGGTATGATGAGTCAGGTGAGAGGAAGTATAAGATTGATCAGGAGAAACATTGGAAGAATGTGACAATGAATTCTGACGTGCGGATAATACATTCGTGTGCTTTTAAAGACTATTCACTCAGTCTTGATTCTTTAAATTGCAATTGGCAGAACTTTCTAAAAAAGAAAAATCTAGTATGCCGTACTGGTATATGTATGTTTTCAACAGATTGGGATGAGAAAACAACTTCCTTGTTAACATCAGATAGTGAATGGTGGCAGAATCTACAACCCTTCTGGGTTTGCACGATCGGTTATCGTTGTGAAATGGAATGTCTGCTTTATCTTCAATACTCTTTTTCGCAAGTGTTGGAGTTTGCAGGGATAGTTTACATCTTGCTTTATATTTTTTTTATTTTTACTATATACAAGATAACAGCTATTATCCGAAGGAAAATGAATCCAGAAAAAATAATAATCGAGAAAGAAGTATTAGTGAAAGAAGTGGAGACTACTACTGCTAGATTATATCATTTAGGTGGTGATGTCTATTTTGATGCAGAGAAAAGAATAATGAGCGAGGGGGAAAAGAATGTATCCTTAACAAATCAGTCAGCCAAGTTATTAGAACTTTTTATGCAGGCAGACAATCATATTTTGTCTATTAACGCAATTGGTAAGGCATTATGGAAAGTTGATGGTAATTATGACAATAGGATATATCAGGTTTTAAATCGATTACGAGGTTTCTTGAGACATTTTCCTTCTATATCCATCGAAATAGAGTCTGTGGGGAGTTACCAATTGAAAATCAGTGAGATATAAATCTTAAGTCTTCTTATTTCTACTTTTATTAGCAGATGTAAGAAGATGTAAGATGTTTCTTTTGGATTCAATGCCCCACTTACTTACCTTTACCGTAGTTTATTTGAAAAATATAATATATTATGAAAAAAGGTATTTTTACGGCATTACTACTTACTATTATATTGTATAGTTTGTATTTGGTAAATGATGGAAGTCAAATAATGTCAGGAAAGGGATGCCATGGATGATGATCCTTTGGCTTTTTTTATTAGTTCTGAAAAATCGGGGTGGGTTAGTTTAGATTTGAGTATTCCCGATAAATTATATAATTGGTAAACTGGTTGAGAAGGAAGAATGGACAATTACTGTTCTTGGCAAGGCGCATCGTCCGTTCTGAATACAGCCTAAAAAGAAGGAGGTGCATAGATATAAGAATAAAAAATAAAGGTAAGTGTTCCTTATCCTGCTGAAAGGATAGAGACGGAATAAATAAATTGATTAAAATATAAACGATGAAACGATAATATGAAAAAGAAACTAAATATAATAGCTTTTGCAATAGTTGTATGTGTAGTGAGTACATTAAATGTGAAAATAGCATTAAATACAAATGTTTTATGCGATTTGGCTATGACCTCAATTAATGCGTTGGGTAGTGGAGAAGATTCTATGGATGTGGGAGAAAATGATTTTCCTACTGATCCTTTCCCTGATTCAAGCAGTACTGCTGCGGAAAAAGTGACTAGAAATTATTTTGAATATTCGTACATTAAATTGTATGAAAATTGTTACGCAAAATATAAGACTCGAATAACGGAAATATCTTGTCCGGGATCTGGAGAAGTAAAATGTACAAACGGATTCTACTGTAGCAATCCTGAATATGTTGGTGAGGTTGATAAATATGGCGCTTGAATGTATTGAGAATCTATAAGAACTTAAATATTAGTTTAATGAATGTAAGATTAATAATTATTCAATTTGTACTAATTGCATGTACGAGTTGTTCTTCTGATAAAACACTTATAAAGGGCTGTGGGATTCCTATAGTATTGAATGAAATTAAAACAAGTTTGGTTGATACTGCCTTTTTTCAAGCCTCCTCAATAATACCATTGGAAAGTAATGATAACTTTTCCTTAATCCGGTCTATTGATAGAATATGTGTAATAGATGATACTTTTTATATGCTTGACCGCTCATTGGGTAAAGTTTTTATGTATAGTACTTCAGGAAAGTATTTGGGACAAATTAATGATATAGGTAGCGGTCCCGGAGAGTATATTCAGATTAGTGATATTACCGTGGATCAAAAAAGAAAAAATATAGTATTACTATGTGATCGGCCATATAAGGTTATGTATTATACTAATGCAGGAAAGTTGATGAAAGAAGTCTCATATTCTGACTATTATAGTGAATTTATAGTAAACGGTGATAGTATTTATTGCTATAAGGTAGGGCTGAAAGATGTAGATTATATTTTAACTTATACCTATCCTATGGATTTTCTAAGAAAGGAGGCTTTGCATGAAAGACCTTATTTTGATTCAGGTTCTTCTGGAAATTTTACATCTTTCGATGTGGGAAATAGGTTAACAATAAGTGATGCTGTATATTTTACACGCCCTTTGGAAAGTTGTATATATTCTATAGATAGAAATGGTATATATGAGAAATATGCGATTGATTTTAAAGAGCACCATTTACCAAAATCATTACTAGAAAAGAATATGTCTGCTGAAGATTTTCTTAATATATGCGATGAGAATAAGTATGTATGTAGCATTACTAATGTAGTGGGGAATCGTGACTATTTGTTGTTCAAAACGAATATAGGACTCTTTATATATGATAAACAGTTAAAACGATTAGAAGGTTATTACTTTATTTTAAATTCGCCTTTAAGAGGTGGTTCTCCTAATTATTTACCCGTTAATAATGCAAGTCAAATAATACAAATTATGCAACCTATGCAGTTTAAACAGTATATGGACATACAAAAGGAAAGGAACAAAACGGATGACAAACTCAATCCGGTTTACGAGAATATATATCAAAATTTGCATGATGAAGATAATCCTATTCTGATAATTTACGAATTACCATATAAAAATAATATTATTGAAGAATAAACGATACATAGTCTTTTTCATATTTGTACTAACCTTGATTGTTAGTGTCTATCAATTTGGACGTAGAATACAGTCTGAAAAAATATATTTTAGATACTTAAAAAATATAAAGTGCGAATATGAAAAGCAGATAGAAAAGAGAAACTCTGCTTATTATATGTTAAAAGAAGATATTATATTGAATTTTCAAAATAATGGTTTGCCTCTATGTTTAAATGAAATAATATATGAAGATGGTACAAGCGCTTGTCATTTAAAGGATATTATATCTGATACATCTTTAGTAGTGCGACTATCTCAGTCGAATTGTGGGATTTGTGTAATACACTGATGTCATTATTGCAGAAAGTAAATATGAAAAATGTCATATTTTTGACAGATTACGAAGATCAATGTTTTCTGGATGACTTAAAACTATATAGAATCAAAGGGCGCTTTTTTAAAATAGCATCTTTGAAAATTCCTATTGAAAGCATGGATATTCCATATCTATTTGTGATAGATAAAGATTTTATAATAAATAAAATCTATATACCCCATAATTCGATGACGGATCAGACCCTTTCATATTTGAAATATTTACAGAATTATATGAAATAACGTTTTTGCATATCTTATGATGTTGTTAGTAGATAGCTTTACTTTCATATTTTGTCTATTAACGCAATTGGTAAGGCA